>MNDB01000005.1:0-1757 GCA_001914705.1 Actinobacteria bacterium 13_2_20CM_68_14
GACGCAGAGCACGCTCGCCCCGGCACCGAGCGCCGCGCCGCCGACGTCGACCGCCCCGTGCCCGTAGCCGTTCGCTTTCACGACCGCCCACAGCTCGGCGCCGTCGAGGACGTCGAGCAGCCGCGCGACGTTGCGGCGGATCGCGCCGAGATCGATCGTCAGCTCAGACCGCTGCATAAGGAGCCGGTGTACGAGAAGGCGCCGGTGACGACGTCCATCAAGCGCGCTCGAGGACAAGCGGTAGCGCGGCGATCACGTCGCTTGCGATCAACCCCCGCGCCTGCGGCGCGGCGAGCGCGGCATCGGCGTGGACTCGGGCGGCCGTGGTGGTTGCGAGCTGTCCCTCCATCCCCTTCGACAGGAAGGCCCCGATGATTCCGGTCAGGACGTCGCCCGTGCCGGCGGTCGCGAGGCGAGGTGTGCCCGCGCTGATCAGCGTTCGGGCGCCGGGCGCGGCCACGATCGTGTCGCTCCCTTTCAGGAGAACGACGCACTTGAAGCGCTCGAGCGCCCGGTGGACGGCTTCGAGACGATGCGCGTCCACCCACGCCGTCTCGACCTCGAGCAGACGGGCGAGCTCGCCGGAGTGCGGCGTCAGGACGGTCGGGGGCTCCCGCTCCACCGGCTCGAAACCGAAGAGCCCGTCGGCATCGACGACCGCGGGCAGGTCCGTTTCCTCGAGCAGCCGCCGGACGAGTTGTCTCGCCTCGTCGCCGCGGCCGAGGCCAGGCCCCAGCGCGAGCGCGCTTGCGCGCTTGGCCGCCTCGAAGGCCTCCTCGAGGGGACGCTTGACCGCCTCGAGCAGCCGCATCTCGACAATCGGCAGCGACTCGCGCGGCGCGCAGACGGTCACGTACCCAGCGTCCGCGCGGAACGCCGCCTCGGCGGAGAGGCAGACGGCACCGGTGAGCCCGGGTGCCCCGCCGACCACGAGCACGGAGCCCGAGCGGTACTTGTTGCCGTCGCGGTGGCGCCGCGGAAGGCGGTGCACGATCTCACTCGTCACCAGCGCGTGTCGCGTCTCGGCGGGCTCGAGCCCGATGTCGACGAGCTCGATCCGGCCGGCGTGCAGACTCCCTGGCGCAACCGCCAAGCCGACCTTCTCGCCGTGAAAGGTCACGGTCGTCACCGCATCGACGCAGACTCCCGAGACCTCGCCGGTCGACGCGTTGACACCGGAAGGGACGTCGACGGCGACCACCGGCACGTTCGCGTTCCGGATCGCCTCGATCGAGCGCGCCGCCTCCTCGCGCGGCTCGCCGTGAAAGCCGGTGCCGAAGATGGCGTCGATGACGACGTCGGCGGGCGGCAGCTCGGCGCCGATCTCGACCACCTCCGCGCCGAGCTTGTGCGCGGCGATCCGGCCGTCGCCGCCGTTTGCGCCCTTGCCGCAGACCGCGACGACGCGCGCTCCTGGGTAGTCGCGCGCAACCGCAGCAGCCACGGCGCCGCCGGCACGCTCCATCAGCGCCTCGACGTCGTGCCCCGCTTCGGCCGCTTTCATCTCCTCGGCTGTGTAGAGCGGCTCGAGCTCAGTCACGCTACGCGTTCTGGGATCCGCCTTCGGCAACTGCCACCGCCGTCGCCAGCTCGCGCGAGTGCGACATCGAGAGGTCGATCGCGCCGGCGCCGACTCTTTCGGCCCGCGCCTGCAGGCGTCCCGAAAGCGTGACCCCGGGCTTCGGCCTGCCCGCGATCTCGACCTCGCGCCACGCGAAGGCGCGCGCGACCCCGAAGCCGAGCGCCTTACCGATCGC
>MNDB01000005.1:1867-6491 GCA_001914705.1 Actinobacteria bacterium 13_2_20CM_68_14
GGGCACGTCCGCGATCGAATCGAGCACCGCCTCGGGCTGCGCGCTCCAGGCGCCCGCGTCGTCGCGGAACTTGCCGGTGCGGACGAGGATCGTGTGCATCCCGAGCGCGCCGGCGCCGCCGATGTCGGCGTCGACGTCATCGCCCACCATCCAGGCGTTCTCGGGGTCGGCGTCGAGCACCTCGAGCGCGGCCTCGAAGTAGGAGGCGCTCGGCTTCCCGAGCACCGTCGCCTGAGCGCCGGTCGCGTACTCGAGGCCGACGACGAAGGCCCCGGCGTCGAGGAGCGGCCCGCGCGAGGTCTGCCACCACGGGTTCTTGTGCAGGCAATAGAGCTCGGCGCCGGCCTCGAGCTCGGCAAACGCGCGGCCGAGGTTCATGTAGCTGAAGACCCGGTTCGTCTCGGCGGTCTCGTCCGCGCCGCCCAGCAGGACGGCATCTGCGCTCTCGCCGACGAGCTCGACGCCTTCGAGGTCGTCCCGGATCGCCGGCATCGTCAGCGCCAGGACGCGCCGGCCTTTGAGAACCCGCGCCGCCGCAACCGGAGTCGTCTGCAGCTCGCCGTCCTCGAGCTCGATCCCGAAGCCCCGGATCACCGTCGCGAGGTCGACACGCGACTGCGTTGTGTTGTTCGTGAGAAAGCGGATGCGGTGACCCGCTTCTCGAAGCCGCTCGACCGCCTGAGCCGCGCCGCTAATCGGCCGGCCGGAGATGTGCAGGACCCCGTCGACGTCCAGGAGAACTGCGCTCACGGACACAACCTAGAGAGCTCGTGCGACGATTGCGCATCGTGTACGGCACGCTCTCGCCGGCGAAACTGGACGCGTAGCGTAGCCATGGCCGGCGAGTCTATTCGGGTCACACGCTCGGTCTCAATCCCGCGCTCCGAGATCGAGCTTCGCTTCTCGCGCTCGAGCGGCCCCGGCGGGCAGCACGCGCAGAAGACCGAGACGCGGGCCGAGGCGATCTTCGACGTCGAGCGCTCGGTCGGTTTGACCGACGCCCAGAAGCGGCGGGTGAGAGCGAAGACCGGCCCGGTGCTCCGCGCCGTCGCGCAGGACGAACGCAGCCAGTGGCGAAACCGCGAGCTCGCGACCGAGCGTTTGGTCGAGGCCCTGCGCGAGGCGTTGAAGGTAGAGCGGAAGCGCCGGCCGACCAGGCCGACGGCCGCGGCCGAGCGGCGGCGACGCGAGCAGAAGCGCAGGCGCAGCGAGACGAAGCGGCTGCGCCGGCGGCCGAACGACGGCTAATGCCTGTGGCCGGCGTGCTCGAGCGCGATCGCCTGCGGGCCGATGCCGTCGGCGTAGCGCTCGGGCTCGGCGTCGAACTTCGCCTTGCAGCCCTCGCTGCAGAAGTAATAGGTGCGGCCCTCGTAGGTCGAGGTCGGTTTTCCGGCCCGGCGATCGACCGTCATCCCGCAGACGGGATCCCTCGCGCCGCGCTGCAACGTCAGGCCGAGCAGGGCGGCGGCCACCGCGAAAAAGACGATGTTCAGGAAGGTCGTGTAGTTCCAGGAGATGCCCCGACTCGTGATCGAGTCGATCGATGGCCGCGTCGATGGCACGAGCCCCGCCGCGCTGAAGATCCCGTCGACCGTGAGCGCGGCCAGCACGATCGCCGCGAACATGATCGCGACGAGCCGCGCCGTCAGCTCGCGGCCGTAGTACTTCGTGTAGGCGATCACGATCGGGATGATCAGGAGGTCGGCGTAGATGAACGCGATCACGCCGGCGAACGAAATCCCGCCGCCCCAGAGCACTGCCGCCAGCGGTGCGTTACCGACCGAGCAGACGAACGAGAGAATGGCGACGATCGGCCCCAGGACGACGTTCTCGAGCAGCCGCACCGGCCACGGCGCGTCAGTGATCAAGAGCCCGTTGAAGACGCTCGCCGGCAGCAGCGAGATGAAGCCGGCGATAACGAAACCGCTGGCGATCTCCCGCCAAAGCATCCCCCAGTCGCTGCGGAAGTTGTGCGCGACGTCGGACCAGGCCTGCACCGAAGTGAGCCGTTGTCGAAGGGACAGCCCCTCGGACGCGGCGGAGGAATGGGCGTGGCCGGCCTCGGCCGCCTCCGCATGCCGGCGGCCCTCATCCTCCAGGCGCCGCGTCACGAACAGCCGCAGCCCGAGCCACATCAGCGCGATCAGGATCAGACCGCCGACGAGCTCGGCGAGCGTGAATTGCCAGCCGATGAAGACCCAGATCACGATCCCGAGCTCGAAGACGAGGTTCGTCGAGGCGAACTGGAACGCCATCGCCGAGGCGAAGCTCGCGCCCTTGGCGAACATCGACTTCGCGATCGCTATCGCGGCGTAGCTGCACGATGACGACGCCGCGCCCAGCCCCGTCGCGCGAGCGATCTCCCGGGGGCCACGCCCCCCGAGCGCCCGCTCGATCCGCGACCGCGGCACCCACGCCTGCACGATCCCCGACAGCGCGAAGCCGAGCACGAGCGCCCAGGCCACTTCCCAGGCCATCTGGAACGCGGCCCAGAGCCCGTCGCCGATGGTCGAGAGCACCGCCATCAGCGGCGGTATAGCAACGGACTACTCGACGGTGACTGTTTTTGCCAGGTTGCGCGGCTGGTCGACGTTCAACCCGCGGAGACGCGCGATCCGGTAGGCGAGCAGCTGCAGCGGCAGCGCCGCCAGGACGGCCTGCAGGAACGCCGGCGAGCGCGGCACGTAGATGACGTCGTCCGCGTGGTGCTGGATGTCCTCGTTCCCGTCGGTCGCGATCGCGATCACGTGAGCGCCCCGCGCACGGACCTCCTGGATGTTGGAGATCACCTTCTCGTAGACGTGTGAGCTGGTGGCGACGCAGACGACCGGCGTCTCCTCGTCGAGCAGCGCGATCGGCCCGTGCTTCATCTCGCCCGCCGAGTAGGCCTCGGTCGGGATGTACGAGATCTCCTTCAGCTTCAGCGCGCCTTCGAGGGCGACCGGCAGGCCGATGTGGCGGCCGAGGTAGAGGAAGAACGGCTTGTCATGGAAGCGGTCGGCGATCTCCTCGATCGGGTGGTGGCCCTCGAGAAACGCGGTCATCTTCGTCGGCAGGGCATAGAGCTCGTCGAGGATCACCTCGACTTCCTCCGGCGGCAGCGTCTTGCGCACCTCCGCGAGCTTGAGCGCGACCAGCGAGAGCAGGGCGACCTGGGCGGTGAACGTCTTCGAGGCCGCGACGCCGACCTCGAGGCCGCAGCGCGTGTAGAGCGTTGAGTCGACCTCACGCGTGATCTGCGAGCCCATCATGTTCGTGATCGCAAGCGTGCGTGCGCCCTTCTCCCGGGCGAGACGCATCGCGGCGAGCGTGTCGGCGGTCTCGCCTGATTGCGAGATCCCGATCACCAGCGTGTCCTTGGAGAGCACCGGGTTGCGGTAGCGCCACTCGCTGGCGATGTCCGGCTCGACGGGGATCCGAGCCCACTCCTCGATGATGTAGCGGCCGACGACGCCCGAGTGGTAGGCGGTGCCGCAGGCGAGAATGACGATCCGGCGCAGGTTGCGGAGCTCCTGGTCGGTCAGGCCGAGGCTCTCGAGCACGAGGTGTCCGTTGCGGACACGGTCGCCGAGCGTCTCCTTGACCGCGTCCGGCTGCTCGTAGATCTCCTTCAGCATGAAAGTCTCGTAGCCGGACTTCTCGGCCGCCTCCTCGTCCCAGTCGACCTCGAGCGTCTCGCGCTCGACCTCGCCGTTCTCGACGTCGAAGAAGCGCGCGCCGTTGGAGGTGATCGCAACGACCTCGCCGTCGTCGATCAGCTGGAGCTTTCGCGTCTCGCCCAGGAAGGCCGCGGTCGCCGAGGCGAGGAACATCTCGCCCTCGCCGACGCCGACGAGCAGCGGGCACTGCAGGCGCGCTCCCACGAGCTCCTCAGGGTGGTCGTGGTGGATGACGACGAAGGCGAAGTGGCCTTCGAGCTCCTTGTACGCCTCGACGACAGCCTCGGCCAGGTTGCCGCGGTAGTGCCGCTCGACGAGGTGGGTGACGACCTCTGCGTCGGTCTCAGAGCGGAAGCTGTGCCCCTCGGCCTCGAGCGAATCCTTGAGCTCGCGGAAGTTCTCGACGATCCCGTTGAGGACGACCGCGATCTTCTCGTCGTCGCAGCCGGCCAGCGGGTGCGCGTTCTGCTCGGAGACGCGGCCGTGGGTAGCCCAGCGCGTGTGGCCGAGACCCGTCGTCGAGGCCGAGCCGTTGTCGCCGGCCGCCTCCTTCAGGGCCTGGAGATTGCCGACCGCGCGAACGTAGTCGAGTCCTTCGTCCTCGCGAAGTGCGAGCCCGGCCGAGTCGTAGCCGCGGTATTCGAGCCGCTCGAGACCGCGAAGGAGGAGCTCCTTCGCCTGCCTCTGCCCGACGTATCCGATGATCCCGCACATCTGAAGCTCTCCCTTCGTTCTGCCTGACCTGGGGTGAAGCCTCGATCTAGGGACGTTTCCGAAAGCCGCTCTTAAATACACAAAGCCCGGCTGCTCCTCCGGCCTCTGCGTCGGGGCCGGTCAGCCGAGCTCTCGTGCTACGAGAGCGCTGATCCTAGCACAGAACTCCTGCGCTTTCCGGGGATTTTCGGCCTCAGCGAGGACGCGTACGACGGGCTCGGTTCCGGAAGCGCGGACGAGGATTCGCCCAG
>MNDB01000104.1 GCA_001914705.1 Actinobacteria bacterium 13_2_20CM_68_14
GCAGCCACCACTTCACGAGGACGAGGCCGCGCGAGAGAGTCTCGGGGTACTCGACGTCAACGGAGGCGGGATAGTCCGTCGGCGCGAGCGTGAACGGCGGATAGCGATCGGTGCCGTTGGCGTCGAAGGTGTAGAAGCCGACCCGCCAGGTCCAGCGCACGACACCGACGTTGAAGTCGAAGAGCCCGCGCGGATAACGGGCTGTAAAGAGGATTGCGAAGAACGCCAACACACTGACGACGAAGAACGCGAGCCACAAGAAGAGCAGAACGATGTAGTGAGGGATGGCGAGGATCCATTTGACGAGCCAGAGCCACCGGCTCAACTCAGGATCAAGCCTGCCCTCGACTCGAACGGGATAGGGGATGGCGGACATCGGAGCCTCCTTTTCGGGTCGAGGGCGCTATCTTCTCGGACCCAGCGCGTACTTGAGCACGACGATGCCGCTCGCGAACGGCATGGCTTCCAGCAGCTCGAAGGTCGCCTGGGCTCCCACGAGCAGGTGCTCGCCGCGCCCGACGACGACCGGCGCCATCGAGAGGTAGAGCTCGTCCAGGAGCCCATGCTCGAGCAGTGTCTTGTCGAGCTCGCCGGTGCCGAACTTGAGGATGTTGCGGCCGGGTTCGGCCTTCACCTTGGCGACCGCCTCGGCGACGTCGCCTTCGATGACGGTCGCGTTCCAGTCCGCCGGGCCGGGCGCCAGCGTGCGCGAGGCGACGTACTTCGGGCGGCCGTTGATCCTGTCGGCGATCTCGCCGGTCTGCTTCGACCAGAAGTCGGCGAGCCCCTGGTAGCTCTTGCGGCCGAGCAGCAGGGCGTCGGCCTCGTCCAGCCGGGCGACCGCGTACCGATGGTGCTCGTCGTCCATGTAGGGCTGCGCCCACTCCGGCGAGTCGATGACGCCGTCGAGGCTGACGAAGGTCCACTCGACGAGCTTCCGCATTGGTGAACTTCTACCTTGCGGAGGTCTTAGCTCTTTCCTAAGCGCGGCCGAAGCCGCACCGCACCTCGGCGCCTCCCTGCAACAGCTTGGTCGGCACGGAGTCGAGGCGAACGGCGGGGTCGGAGACGCCGATCCGCACTTGTCGATCACCGACAAGCTCCATCGGTTCTTGGTCCCAGCCAATCCACCACGTCGTCGTCGAACGAACTTTGTCGCTTGGATTTATCAACCCCGAAACGTGCCGAGTTTGGAACTTTTCGTCCACAGGCTCCGTCCCGCCTCGAGCCTGGACGGAGCCGGCGGTTGGGCCGCCGGCTCCGCACCGAGCTGCGTAGAGGCGCTACATCTGCAGCGGCTTGACGAGGCCGATCAGGTGGCCCTCGGGATCCTTGAACTGCCCGAGCTCGATCATGTCCATGATCGTCTCCGGACCCATGACGCGGGTGCCGCCGAGGCTCTCCGCCATCGCGAGCGCCTCCTCGATGTCCGGCACCGCGACGTAGAAGGTGACGTGGCCTTCGTACCCGTCAGGCCCGCCGGCGATGCCGCCGCCGATGCCCGACCCGTCCGGCGCCTGATTCCCCTCCCGAGCCACCATTCCGTAGTGCATCGGGTTGTTGGAGTCGATCTCCCACCCGAAGAGCTCGGAGTAGTAGCCCCGCAGCTTGTCACCGTCCTTTCCGATCACCTCGAAGTGGACTACCGGCTGTCCCATCTCTCGCTCCTTTCTGGCTGACACCGGGTTAGACCGCGGCGCTCGCCGAAACTCATCGCTGCGCGTACGATGGCGCCGATGCCCGACTCGTCGCTCACAGTCAAGCCCGGCGCCGCCGAGCAAGAGCTCGAGCAACACCGCGCGGAGCTCACCGCCTACTGCTACCGGATGCTCGGCTCACCGTTCGAGGCCGAGGACGCCGTGCAGGAGACGCTGCTGCGCGCCTGGCGGGGCCTGGACCGCTTCGAGGGCCGCGCGGCCCTCCGCTCCTGGCTCTACCGGATCGCCACGAACGTCTGCTTCGACATGCTGAACGCCCGCGAGCGCCGCGCCCGGCCGATGGATCTCGGGCCCGCGCGCGAGCCGGTCGAGTCGAACCTGAACGCCCTGGCGGAGGTGACCTGGATCGAGCCGGTTCCCGCGACCGCCCTCGTAGCGGAGAGCGACCCAGCCGAGGTCGCCGTGGCGCACGAGACGATCCGGCTCGCGTTCGTGGCGGCGCTGCAGCACCTGCCGCCGCGCCAGCGGGCGGTGCTGATCCTCTGCGAAGTCCTGCGCTGGAAGGCTTCCGAGGTCGCGGAGCTGCTCGAGACCAGCGTCGCGTCGGTGAACAGCGCGCTCCAGCGCGCGCGGGCGACGCTCGAGACGAGCGACGTCGGCGCCGAACACGCGCCGCTCGACGACGCCGACCGCGAGCTGCTCTCCCGCTACGTGGCGGCCTTCGAGGCCTACGACATCGAGGCCCTCACGTCCCTGATCCACGAGGACGCGACGCAGTCGATGCCGCCGTACGACCTCTGGCTGAGCGGCCGGGAAGACATCTTCGAGTGGTGGCTCGGGCCGGGCATCGGCTGCCGCGGCTCGCGCGTGATCCCGACGGTTGCGGCCAACGGCTCGCCGGCCTTCGGGCAGTACAAGCCGAGCGAATCCGGCAGCGGCTTCGACCCGTGGGCGCTGCAGGTGCTCGAGGTCTCAGACGGCCGGATCGTCGAGCTGACGTTCTTCCTCGACACCGACCGGGTCTTCCCTCTCTTCGGCCTCCCGCCCCGGCTCGACGCGTAGCACCGCGTCCAGGCCCGCGAACACAATCAGGGCGTGGAGTGCGGGCGACGCATGGAGAAACCGGATCGTCCGGCCATGTCGCCGCGCGGCGAGCTGGAGCCGCGCAAGCAGATCGATAGTCTCCAGGTCGGCTTTGCCGAGCGCGCTCAGATCACAGACAAGCGGTCGAGGCACGGAGGCGGCCATCTGAAGATAGACCGTCCTGCGACCGAAAAATCATCGCCCGGTCACCGATGAATTCCGCCGCGGAGCCGCGTCTAAGCATGCGATGTCGATCACGAACAACCGGAAAGGACCCCATCTATGACGATCGCCGATGACCGGACCCGCTGGCTCGCGCTCTACGTCCTCACCCTCGGCAGCCTGATGATCGTGCTCGACGTAACGATCGTGAACGTCGCGCTGCCCTCGATCCGGGAGGACCTCGGCTTCTCCGAGACCTCGCTCGCATGGGTCGTGAACGCGTACCTGCTCACGTACGGCGGCTTCCTCCTGCTCGGCGGTCGGCTCGGCGACCTGTTCGGCCATCGGCGGCTTTTCCTCGTGGGGATCGCCCTCTTTACGGTGGCCTCCCTCGCGTGCGGACTCTCGACGACAGAATGGATGCTCGTTAGCGCGCGTACCGTCCAGGGACTGGGCGGCGCGGTCGCCTCGGCCGTCTCGCTCTCATTGATGATGAGCTTGTTCACCGAGCCCGCCGACCGCGCGAAGGCGATGGGAATCTTCGGCTTCGTGGCCGCAGGCGGCGGAAGCATCGGCGTGCTGCTCGGGGGCGTCCTGACCGACTTGATCAGCTGGCACTGGATCTTCCTCGTCAACGTTCCGATCGGCGCCCTCGTCATCGTTCTCTCGCTGCGGCTGCTGCCCGGCGAGCGCGGAGCGGCGATGTCCGGGCGGCTCGACGTCGCCGGCGCCGTGACCGTGACCGCCGCGCTGATGCTCGCCGTCTACGCAATCGTGAACGGGAACCAGAACGGCTGGACGTCGGCCGAGACGCTCGGGCTGCTCGGCGTAGCGGTCGCGCTGCTGGCGACCTTCCTCGTGATCGAGTCGCGAGTTCGATCGCCGCTCGTACCGCTCGGCCTCTTCAATCTGCGCAACATCTGGGTCTCCAACCTCGTCGGTGTCTTCTGGGCCGCGGCGATGTTCGCCTGGTTCTTCCTCTCGGCGCTCTACCTGCAGCTCGTGCTCGGGTACAGCCCGCTGGAGGTCGGCCTGTCGTTCCTGCCTGCGAACCTGATCATGGGAGCGTTCTCGATCGGGCTCTCGGCGAAGCTCGTGATGCGCTTCGGCTTCAGGAAGCCGCTCGCGACCGGGCTCCTGCTGGCCGCGGCCGGCCTCCTGCTGTTCGTGCGCGCGCCGGTCGACGGGAACTTCCTCGTCGACGTCCTCCCGAGCATGATCCTGCTCGGCTTCGGCGCCGGCATCGCCTTCAACCCCGTGTTGCTCGCCGCGATGAGCGACGTCGAGCCGAGCGAGTCGGGGCTCGCCTCGGGGCTCGTCAACACGTCGTTCATGATGGGCGGCGCCCTCGGGCTCGCCGTCCTCGCGAGCATCGCAGCTTCGCGGTCGCACAGCCTTCGTCTGGGGGGCGCCGGCGAGCTGAGCGCTCTCACCGGCGGCTACCACCTGGCCTTCCTCGTCGGCGCGGCCTTCGCCGCCGCCGCGGCCGTGATCGGGGGAGCGCTCCTCCGCGAAGCCGAGCCGATGGCCGCGCACGAACCCGGTCACGGTGCGGCCGCCGCCACCGAGACCTCGTAGGGAGGAGAGATGGGCAAGATCGTCGCGGAAATCTCGGTCTCGCTCGACGGCTACGTCGCCGGGCCGAGCCCGACACTCGAGAATCCGCTTGGCGAGGGCGGAGACCAGCTGCACGAGTGGGTCTTTCCGCTCAAGAGCTGGCGCGAGCCCCACGGCCTCCCCGGCGGAGAGACCGGACCGGACGACGAGCTCGTCGCGGAATCGCTACGCGCCACCGGCGCCGTCGTGATGGGCCGACGAATGTTCAGCGGCGGCGAAGGGCCCTGGGAGAACGACACCAACGCGAACGGCTGGTGGGGAGACGACCCACCGTTTCACAAGCCCGTGTTCGTGCTCACCCACCACGCGCGCGAGCCGCTCGTGATGGAAGGAGGGACCACGTTCACCTTCGTCACCGAAGACCTCGAGAACGCGATCGAGGATGCGCGCGCGGCCGCAGCCGAGCAGGACGTCTTGATCGCAGGCGGAGCGGACGCGATCGACCAGTCGATCAATGCCGGACTGGTCGACGAGCTCCTGCTCCACCTCGCCCCGGTGCTGCTGGGCGGCGGCGCGCGGCTCTTCGACGGCGTCGGGCCCGCGGTCCCCCGGTTCGAGGTGACCCAAGTGCTCGAGTCGCCGCTCGTGACGCACCTTCGCTACCGCGCCGTCCGAGCCTGACGCCCGGCGGTCAATGCGTAAGCTGAATGCATGCCAATGCGGGTGGTCGTCGTCTGGCGAGCGGGGCCCACGTGGACGAGCGGCGGCGTGCGCGAGCAGCCCGGCTGGGACGAGCACGCGGAGTTCATCGACGCTCTGATCGCGAAGGGGACGTTCGTGATGGGCGGCCCGTTCGCCGATAACTCGGGCTCGCTGAGCCTGCTCGAAGGCGTCAGTGTCGACGAGGCCAAACGGATCATCGCCGAGGATCCGTTCGTCGAGAACGGCGTCTTCGTACTCGACGACGTCCGCGCATGGGACGTCTTCGTCGACGAACTGTCGGCCCGCGTCTAAGGGGCCGCCGTCGAGAGCATGCGCCGGGCCCGCTCGGTCATGGCCACGGCCCCCTTGGCGTCGTAGGTCGCGAGTCGGCGAGCTCGAGCAGCTTCGTCACGGTCGACCAGTTGCGCGCCGTAGCGGTGACGCCCAAGTCCCGCCCGGCGAGGCGTCCCCACAGCTTCGAGCGCGCGACACCCTTGGGGTGCCAGGCATAGATCTCGCGTCCGCTGACAACGAGCTCCTCCGACTCCTGGACGGCCTCCTCCAGCTTCCGCTTGGCGGCCGCGGGAAGCGGTCCCGCGAGGAAGCTCACCTGGTAGCGCTTGGGATCCTTCGCGACCTTGCCGAGCGGATTCCGCTCGACGACGCGCGCGAGCTCGGCAGGCGTCCGAACCACGACGTCGATCTCGAGCCCGAACTCGTCCTCGATCAGGCGTTCGCACTTGCGCGCCGTCTGCTGGGGCTTCGTCTTGCTCGAAAGCACGACGTTGCCGCTTTGGAGATGCGTCCTCACGTCGGAGAAGCCCGCCTCCTCCAGGGCCTCGCGCAGTCTCGCCATCGGAACTCGATTCCGAGGCCCGATGTTGATCCCCCGCAGGAGGACGATCTGTGTACTCAGCGGTTGATCGGCGACATGTCGGCGTACCCGGCGCCCGCAGCCGCCCCCTTCGGGAAGACCGCCTCGAGGTCCCGCAGCTCTTCGTCTGAGAGCTCGACGTCAAGCGCCGCGACGTTCTCCTCGAGGTTCTCGACTCGCGTCGTCCCCGGAATCGGAACGATATCTTCGCCCTGCGCCAGCACCCAGGCGAGCGCGATCTGTGCGGCGGTGCAGCCCTTCTCGGCCGCGAGCTCCTCGACCCGCTCGACGAGCTCGAGGTTCTTCTGAAAATTCTCGCCCTGGAAGCGCGGGTTGGCGCGCCGGAAGTCGCTCGCCTCGAGATCGTCGACCGAATGGATCCGGCCCGAGAGGAAGCCGCGGCCGAGCGGGCTGTAGGCGACGAGGCCGATCCTGAGCTCTCGGATCGCAGGCAGGATCTCGTCCTCGACGTCGCGGGTCCAGAGCGAGTACTCGCTCTGCAGGGCGGAGATCGGGTGGACGGCGTGCGCGCGGCGGATCGTCTCCGCGGCCGCCTCCGAGAGGCCGAGGTAGCGAACCTTCCCCTGCTCGACGAGCTCGGCCATGGCGCCGACGGTCTCCTCGATCGGCGTGTTCGGATCGACGCGATGCTGGTAGTAGACATCGATGTGGTCGGTGCCGAGCCGCTCGAGCGAGGCGTTACAGGCGGCGAGAACGTACTCGCGGTCGCCGCGGATGCCGAGCCGCTCGCCTTGCTCGGTGCGGACGCTGCCGAACTTTGTCGCGAGCACGACGTCGTCGCGGCGGTCCTTGATCGCGCGGCCGACGAGCCGCTCGTTCTTGAAAGGCCCGTACGCGTCGGCCGTGTCGAGGAAGTTGACGCCGAGCTCGAGCGCGCGGTGGATCGTCGCGATCGCCTCGCCTTCGTCCGCCGTCCCGTAGAACTCGGACATCCCCATGCAGCCGAGGCCGATCGCGGAGGTCTGGAGGCCCTGCGTGCCGAGGCGGCGCTTATTCACCGTCGCAAGTTACCCGTCGGAGCCCAGGAGGCAAACCGGTTGCCGATCGTCTTCAAATGATGACTCTTAGGGCGACACCGGCTCGTTGAGCCGCCCGAGCAGCTCGCGCACCCGTCCGGCTGTCAGCACGTCTTCCTTCGCCTCCGCGAGGCGCAGGGCCTCGTCGAGTGCGGCACGCTCCCGGTCAGGGCGCCCGGCCAGGCGCTCGACCTCGGCGCGCGAAATCGCCACGTACTCCCGCAGGGACAGGTAGTCGGTCTTGTCGCCGATCGCGGCGGCAGCCTGAATCGACTCTGCCGCCGCGTCGTGGTCGCCGCGGCGCGCGAGCACTCTCGCCCGAACGCAGGCCTGCCGGACGTGCGGCTCGAAATCGTCGGGCGAGGCGATCCGCTCGACCTCGTCCGCAAGCGCCAGCGCCGCGTCCTCGCGCCCCAGATCGAGCGCCGCAACCGCGCGGAGATCTACGATCGTCGCCAGGTACCCGGTCTCGGCGGTTTTGCTCATGAACTCGTAGCTCTCTTGCAAGACGGCGTCGGCCGCGGCAGGATTCCCCGCGGCCAGCTCGAGGTCGGCCTCGATCATCCCCGTCCCGGCGGAATGTTGCAGGTCTCCCAGCTCGAAGAACAACGCCCTTCCCGCCCGTAGCTCCGACCGCCCTTCTTCGATGTGTCCCTGGAATCCCTTCAGGCAGCCGCGGACGACCATCGCGATCGCTTTCAGCGGCGGATGGCCGGTCGCCTGCTCGATGATCTCGTCGGCCTCTCGAACGCCCTCGGCCGCCGGCGTCGGACCCCACCAGAGTGCCCAACATCGCCACGCGAGGATCTCCGCGATCTGCCCGGAGCTGCCGGCGCGCCTCGCATGCTCGAGACCACGCGCCCAAGCGCGCTCCGCGTCGTCAGTCCTGCCCAGCCACGCCGAGAAGTTGCCGGCGAGCCTTGCGGCCCAGGCCTGCCCCTCGTCGTCGCCCACGCGAGCCAGCTCGCTCTCGGCCTCGCCCACCTCGACGAGCGCGTCGCCCATCCACGCGGTCGGGTCGTGCTCGATCTTCAGCTCGAGCTCCACGAGCCGCGCCTTGTTGAGGCTCGCCGCATCGCCGGCGTGTTCTGCGGAGGCGACGAGCTCCCTTAGGAGTTCGCGTGCGCCCACGACCTCGCCGATCGCAAGGAGCACCCGCGCCAGCTGAAGCTGCGCCTCGCGGTGGGTCGTGCTGCCCGAATGCGCGAGAACGACGCTGCGTCGCGACATGCTCTCTACGGCTGGAAGGTCGCCGCGGTCGAGAGCGCGCTTGGCGGCAGCGAGTAGGCGCTCTGCCGCGCGCGGAGCGAGAACGCGTGCGGCGTCGTCGAGCGGGCCGAGCTCGCTGCGGTACGTGTAGGCCTGCTCGAGGTGGTAGCCGACGATCTCGTCGAGCTCAACCAGCTCGGGCGCGTTCTGCTCGAGCCAGTCGGCGAAGCGCTGGTGGAGCTCGGCGCGGGTCGCCTTCGGAAGCGCCTCGTAGGCGGCGTCACGGATCAAGAGGTGGCGAAAACGGAATGCGTCGTCGCCGGCGAGCAAGGACTGCTCGGGGCGAACGAGATCCTTGCGGACGAGCGTCATCAGCCGGCCGTCGACCTGTCCTTCCTCAGGCGCCAGCGCAACCACCGCGCCGCGGTGGAACACATGACCCTCGACGGCGCCTCGCTCCAGCACACGGCGCTCGGCATCGTCGAGCTGGTCGAGCCGCGACGCGAGCAGCGCCTGAATGGTCGGAGGAACGGCGATCTCAGCCGATCCGTTCCCGTCGCTGCGGTCGGCGAGCATCGCGAGCATCTCGCCGACGAAGAGCGGGTTGCCGCCGGCTGCCTCGAGGATCCGCTCGCGCAGCCCCGCGTCGATCTTCGCGCCGGCGGGGAGCCGCTCGATCAGCTGCTGCGTCTCGTCCGAAGAGAGCGGCTCGAGCAGGACGTTGGAGGCGTTGAGCTTGCCGCCTCCCCAGGCCGACCGGCGGTCGAGCAGTTCCGGACGCGCCATGCAGAGCAGCAGGATCGGTGCGTCGCGACTGAAGTCGGCGATGTGCTCGACCAGGTCGAGAAAGACTGGCTCTCCCCAGTGCAGATCATCGAACACGACGACGAGCGGACCTCGCGCCGCGGCGGCCTCGAAGAGCTTGCGTACCGCCCAGGCGATCTCCTCGGGCGAGCTCGCGAGCGTCTGGCGGCCGAGAATCGGGTCGAGCGCGCGTGCGGTGGCGGTCTCAAAACCCAGCTCGGCAAGCACCTCGTCGGGGGCAGGCCCGAGCAACTCCTTGACGGCCGAGGTCACGGGCCAGTAGCTGATGCCTTCGCCGTAGGAAAGGCAGCGGCCGCCGATCATGGTCGCGCCGTCGAGGCTCGCCAGGAACTCGGACACGAGGCGCGATTTGCCGACCCCGGCCGTGCCGAGGATCGTGAACAGATGGCACGATCGTTCGCCGACGACGTTCGCGAAGGCATCGTCGAGGAGGTTCTGCTGGCGCTCCCGGCCCACCATTGGAACCGTCTGCCGCACGGCCTCCGGCACCCCGGCAATAACGCCGAGGAGGCGGAAGGCCGGCACCGGCTCGGCTTTGCCCTTTAGGGCGAGCGGCGGAATGGGCTCCACCTCGACCGCGTGCTTGACGAGCCTCAGCGTCTCGCCGCCGAGCAGGACCTCGCCGGGCTCGGCCGCCTGCTCGAGCCGGGCGGCGACGTTGACCGCGTCCCCGGTCGCCAGCCGCTCCTCCGTCCCTGTCACCACTTCGCCCGTGTTCACGCCAGTCCGCAGCTCGAGGCGCGTGCCGTACGACTCGGCAAGCTCGGTGTTGAGGTCGCCGAGCGCGTCGCGAAGCTCGGCAGCGGCCCGGACCGCCCGGAGCGCGTCGTCCTCGTGCACTGCGGGAACGCCGAAGACGGCCATCACGGCGTCGCCGATGAACTTTTCGACAGCGCCGCCGTGGCGCTCGATCACGGCCTTCGCGACCTCGAAGTAGCGGGCCATCACGCGCCGCAGGCTCTCGGGGTCGAGCTGCTCGCCCAGCTGCGTCGAGCCGGTGACGTCGCAGAAGAGGACCGTGACGGTCTTCCGGGCCTCCCGCGCCGGCTCGGCGGCCAGGGCCGCTCCGCACGCGTCGCAGAAGCGGGCTTCGTCCCGGTTCTCGACCCCGCAGCTTGCGCAAGCCGCCACGGTACGAGTCTAGGCCGGGACGCGGCGTTTCTCTATCCCGGCGGACCCGGCAGCGCACCCACCTGCTGGAGCACGCGCGCGACGTCGCTGACCGCCCAATACTCGACGATCTTGCCGTCCCTGACCCGATGCACAGCGAGACCCTCAGTCTCGACCTCGTTTCCGGTCGCAGGGATACCGAGCAGCTCGCCGGCGTGCACGCCTTTGGCAAAGACGTGACTGACGACGAGATCGCCCTCGGCGACCTGCATCCTGACCTCGTGCCGACCGGGGGTCGCCTGACGGAACATCTCGGCCGCCTGCTTGATCCCGTCGCGGTCCGGCGTGCAGCCCGGAAGCGGCGGGTTGTGGACGATGACGTCCTCGGCGACGTACTCGTCGATCACGCTCCAGTCGTTCGAGTCGTTGTCGTCGATCGCCTGGATGTAGCGGCGGATCAGCTC
>MNDB01000048.1 GCA_001914705.1 Actinobacteria bacterium 13_2_20CM_68_14
CGAGATCTTCTCGCACCAGCCCGTAGATCACACCGTCGACCCACTCGCCGTGCCGCCAATAGGCGAGGCGCCGCGCGCCTTCGCGCACGAAGCCGGCTCGCTCGGCGTGGCGCTGCGCACGCTCGTTGAAGCCGTAGATCTCGAGCTGGAGGCGGTGGAAGCCGAGCTCGAAGAGCAGATGCCGCTGAAGCAGCTCCGCCGCGTCGTCGGAGAGACGGCGGCCGCGGAAGTCCGGATGGATCGCGAGGTTTCCGAGGTTGGCGATCCGCGAGCGCCGGTTGGCGAGCTCGAAGCCCATCGCACCGGCGCGGCGCCACTCACCGTTTTCCTCGACCTCGACCACGAAACGACCGAACTCTTCCGGCTCCGCTTCGGAGCGCTCGATTTCCTCCAGCAGCCCGTCGCGGTCGCGCGGGCGCGAGCCCGCGAGGTAGGGCTCGACATCCTCGTGGGTCGTCAGCTCGACGAGGAAGTCGACGTCGTCCGAAGTGGCCCGGCGCAGCCGCACTCCGTCACCCTCGACGACGCTCAAGGCGAGGGCGTGGCGAGCGCCGGCTCGCGGCGGGGCATCCGCACGGCACCCGAGCCGGACGCGGCGCCGCCGAGGATCAGCGCCATGTCGACCAGCCCCTCGACGGTCAGAGGCTCGCCGAGCACCGTCACGCCGTAGAAGAGTGCGGTCGCCAGCGCCGCGATGTAGGGAGCGTAAGCTCGTGACATCAGGTCTCGCTCGAGGCTAACCGGCGCGAGCGGCCGGGACGGATCGCACCCGTTCCGAGGCCAACTCCGGCCAGGACCAGCGCGAGGCCCCCGATCGCCGCCGCCGTCACGGGCTCGCCGAGCAGCAGGGCGCCGTAGACGACCGCGAACGTCGGGACGAGGTAGGTGATCAGGATCGCTCGGGAAGCGCCCGCACCCGAGATCAGGCCGTAGTAGAGGACGTACGCGACACCCGTGCCCGCGATCCCGAGCGTCAGCACCGACGCGGTCACCTTCCAACCGGTCATGTGGCTCGGCAGCTGGAAGAGCCCGATCGGCAGCGTCACAAGCGTTGCCGCTGTCAGCGTCCCGAGAGCCGTCACGAGCGGCGAGACCCCGCCCAACTGCCGGCCCGCGTAGAGGGCTGCACCCGCGTAGCAGATCGCCGAGAAGACGACCGCGAGCGCCGCCGCGATCTGGCCGCTCGGCCGGCCTCCCACGAGCAGCGCGACGCCGGCGAAGCCGACGACGAGGCCGGCCAGGCGCGAGCCGCGGACGCGCTGGTCGTGGCTGAAACGCAGGGCGAGCAGTGCCGTGAAGAGCGGCGCCGACGCCTGGATGATCGCGGTCAGCCCGGAGTCGAGACGAGTCTCCGCCCAGGTGATCGCGAAAATCGGGATCGCAGAATTGAGGAGCCCGGTGACGACCAGCGGCCAGGCCGCGCCGCGAAGCTCGCGCAGCGCCCGTCTCGCGCCGACGCTGACGAGCACGATCGGAACGAGCGTCAGCGCGCCCAGGGCCATCCGGAAGCCGACGAGCGTGATCGGCTGCAGCTCGCGGTCGCCGATCTTGATGAACATGAACGACGCGCCCCAGAGCGCCGCCAGCACGAGCAGCATCGCTAGGTGTCGCCTGCTCATAGAACCTGTAACCCTCTGGCGACCCGTCCTGTGAGGCGGCTAGACTCAATTCTCTGACGCCGGTAGCGGAACAACCGCTTCATCGCGCCCTTGGGCTGACGGACGGCGAGCTTCACGGGATCTGTGACCTGCTCGGCAGGGAGCCAAATCACTTCGAGCTCGCGGTCTTCTCGCTGCTTTGGTCCGAGCACTGTGGCTACAAGCATTCGGCGCCGCTCCTCAAGCGGCTGCCCTCCTCGGGCGAGCGTGTCCTGCAGGGGCCCGGCGAAAACGCCGGCGTGATCGACGTCGGCGAGGGGCTCGGGGTCGCGTTCAAGGTCGAGAGCCACAACCATCCGAGCGCGGTCGAGCCGTTCCAGGGCGCCGCGACCGGAGTCGGCGGGATCCTGCGCGACATCGTCGCGATGGGTGCCCGCCCGATCGCGCTGCTCGACGGCTTGCGGTTCGGCTCGCCGGACTGGTCGTTCCGCCGCGCCGTCGCGGGGATCGGGCAGTACGGCAATAGCGTCGGGGTGCCGACCGTTGGCGGCGAGGCGGTCTTCGACGATGCGTACGAGCACAACTGTCTGGTCAACGCGATGTGCGTCGGTCTCCTTCCTGTGGAGCGCCTAACCCGAGCCCGCGCGAGCGGCATCGGGAACCTCGTTGTTCTCTACGGCGCCACCACCGGCAGAGACGGTATCGGCGGCGCATCGGTGCTCGCCAGCCAGGAGCTCGCAGAAGGCGCCGACGAGAAGCGGCCGTCGGTTCAGATCGGCGATCCGTTCACCGGCAAGAAGCTGATCGAGGCCTCGCTCGAGCTCGTCGAGGGCGGCTTGGTCGCCTCGCTGCAGGACTGCGGCGCGGCCGGACTTGCGTCATCGCTTGCCGAGATGGCGGGAGACGGCGCCGGAGTGGACGTGTCCCTGGACCAGGTCCCGCTGCGAGAGGACGGCATGGAGTCCTGGGAGATCATGATCTCCGAGAGCCAGGAGCGGATGGTCGCGGTGGTCGAGCCGGAGCGCCTCGCCGAGGTGCAGGCCGTGCTCGACAAGTGGGAGCTCCACCACGCGGTGATCGGCTCGGTCACCGACACAGGCGAGCTGCGCTGCTTCTTCGCCGGTGACCTCGAGGGCTCGATCCCGGCCTCGTTCCTGACGGACGAGTGCCCGCGCTACGAAGTCGAGCAGGAGCCCCAGCCGCCGCGCGCGCCGGCCGCGATCGCGGCCGCGAATCGCGAGAGCAAGACGTGGATCTACGAGCAGTACGACCAGCTCGTCCAGTCGCGCACCGTTCGGCGGCCGGGACTGGACGCGGCCGTCCTGCGGCTGCTTCCCTCCTACCGGGGACTCGCCGTCTCGCTCGACGGGCCGCCGGTCGGCGAGCTCGACCCATTCGCCGCGGGCGCGAAGGCCGTGCTCGGCGCAGCCCTGAACGTCGCCTGTGCCGGCGGCGAGCCGCTGGCGCTGACCGATTGCCTCAACTTCGGGAACCCCGAAAAGCCCGAGATCGGCTGGGAGCTGGCGCAGGCGATCGAGGGCATCGCCCAGACGGCCGAGGCTCTGAGGATTCCGGTCGTCTCCGGGAACGTGTCGCTCTACAACGAGACTGACGGGCGCGCGATCCCGCCGACGCCGGTCGTCGGCTGCGTCGGCCTCGTCGCCGATGTGCGCAAGATCCCGTCGCGCTGGCGCTCCGGAGACGCCATCCTCCTGGCCGAGGCCGGCGAGTCGCTCGCCGAGCAGGCCGCGCTGATCGAGTTCCTGTGGCGGTCGGCTCCCGTCCTTTCGTTAGCGCACGACCTCTCCGACGGCGGGCTCGAGCGCGCGATCGCCGAGGCCGCGGCGTGGAGCAACGCCGAGCCGGAGGTCGAGCTGCCCGCAGACTCAGCCGGCATAGCGGCAATTCTGGCCGTGTCCCCGGACCAGGTCCCGGTGCTTGGCTGGGAGCGGCTCGTCCAGATCGGACACGTCGTCTGATGTGCGGCGTCTTCGGCATCCGCTCCGTCGACCGCGACGTCGCGCGCGTCAGTTACTTCGGCCTTTTCGCGCTCCAGCACCGCGGCCANNGAGAAGCTGCGCGGCCTCCACGGTCAGGTCGCGATCGGCCACACGCGCTACTCGACAACCGGATCCACGCACTGGACGAACTCGCAGCCGCTCGTCCACCACGGTCGCGCGCGCACGGTGGCGCTCGGGCACAACGGCAACCTCGTCAACGCGACCGAGCTGCGCGAGCAGCTCGCCGGCGACGGCGTCAAGCTCGTGACCACCTCCGACACCGAGGTGATAGCCGCGCTGATCGCGAACGACCCGGCGCCGCTGGACGAGGCCTTCACCAACGCGATTGCCAGGCTCGAAGGGGCGTTCTCCGTCACCGCCCTAGCCGAGGGGAAGCTGATCGGCTTCCGCGACCCGCACGGCTTCCGGCCGCTCGTGCTAGGCCGGCTCGACGGCGACTGGGTGCTCGCCTCCGAGACCTGCGCGCTCGACCTCGTCGGCGCCGAGCTCGAGCGCGAGGTCGGCCTCGGCGAGCTCGTCGTGATCGACGACGACGGCTGCAGAGCCGAGCAGGCGGTGCCCCAGGCGAACGGTGGCGCCCTCTGCATGTTCGAGTTCTTCTATCTCGCGCGGCCCGACACCCGCCTTGCCGGCGTCGAGGTCCACGGGGCCCGTGTCCGCATGGGCGAGCGGCTCGCCGAGGAGGCGCCCGTCGAGGCGGATCTGGTCCTGCCGATCCCGGACTCGGGCACACCGGCCGCTATCGGTTTCGCCCGCGCCACCGGAATCGATTTCAGCGAAGGGCTGATCAAGAACCGCTACGTCGGACGAACCTTCATCCAGCCCGACCAGGGCCTGCGCGAGCAGGGCGTGAAGCTGAAGTTCAACCCGCTCGCCGAGGTGAAAGGGAAGCGCGTCGTCGCGGTCGACGACTCGATCGTGCGCGGCAACACGACGCGGCAGATCGTGGCGATGCTGTTCGAGGCCGGCGCCGCCGAGGTGCACGTGCGGATCTCGTCGCCGCCGATCGTCTCTCAGTGCTACTACGGGATCGACTTTGCCGAAGAGGACGAGCTGATCGCGGCGAAGCGCACTGTCGAGGAGGTACGCGAGTACATCGGCGCGACCTCGCTCGCCTACCTCTCGCTCGAAGGCCTCCAGGCTTCGACGCGGCGCCCCGAGTCGTCGTTCTGCCGCGCGTGCCTCACGCGGGACTACCCGACGGCGGTCCCGCGCGAGAGCACGAAGCTTCGGTTCGAGACAACCCGCACGTAGCGCGGATTACTGCTCGAGCACGCGGCTCGCCTTGGCGATTCCGCGGCTGAGGATGTAGAAGGCGGTCAGGATCGTCGAGAACCAGACCCAGTCGTGCGTGTTCACGCTTTCGGCAGCGATCCAGATGATCGCGAAGATCACCTCGATGAGGAAGTAGACGGCGAACTCAGCGTTGCCCGGAATCGGCATCCGCGCACCGCCCCACATGCCAGGCGTCATCCCGCCCATGCCCGGGCCACGCATGCCGCCAGGCTCACTCGGAGTCGTAGACATCGTCGTTCTCCTTTCTGCGCAGAACCTGCCGCGGAAAGGTTCAGCGGGGCTCGGAAAGCTCCTGCCCCCTGCCGTAGCGCACAGCGCGACGAACGGCCCGCGGATCGAGCCCGCGTTCCAGCAGCTCCTGCCGCAGCTCCCCCTCCGCGGCCAGCCGCAGGAACAGCCACGCGAGCGCGGCGACAGTGACAAGCGAGCCCTCGATCATCATCACCGTCCCCGCGAGCGCCTGATCGTGGAGCGGCGTGATTCCCCAGCGCGGATCGGCCTGGACGTAGTACGGGTAGAAGACCGTCCCCGACCAGAGGAAGACGTTTCCGAACGCGGTCTCGAACAGCCGCACCAGCGCGATGTAGCCGAGCTTGAAACCGGTGCCGAACCACTCCGGCCCCGGCAGCGTCTCGACAACGGGCGACCACATCAAGGCGCCGTAGGAGAAGAAGCAGATGTGCTCGAAGGCATGGACGCTCGGGTTGTGCAGCGCCGCCTGGTACATGAACGGGATGTGCCAGAGCACAAGGTTGTAAGCCCAGAGCGGCAGGGCGACCGCCGGATGGGTCAGAAAGCGGAGGCTGTTGACCCAGTGGAAGCGCAGCAACGGCTGAAGCACCGGCCCCGTCAGCCCGACCACGAAGCAGAGCGGCGCGAGATCGCCGATCAGGACGTGTTGGAGCATGTGCATGAAGAAGAACTCGGAGGCGAACGCGTCGATCGGTGAGACGAGCGCGACGAGCACGAGCGCGAAGCCGGTCCAGAAGACGAACCGCCGCCACGCGGGGACGGGTGTTCCCCTGAGGCGCAGCGTCCTCGTCCGCTTGCCGTAGAGGAAAGCAAGCAGCGCCGCCGGTACGAGCTGCCAGGGCTCGAGTGCCCAGCTCGTCAGCAGCGACGGCCCGTTTGGGCCGACCCACACGTGGTACAGCAGCACCAGGGTCTAGCGTAGACGGCGTGCAGCTCTTCCACTACCACCTGGTGACGAGCAATGTGCGCGACGTCGAGGCGCGCTACATCGCCAAGCTCGGCTTCCAGCTCGTCGCGCGTTATGGGCGGATCGGGGACGAGCAGACCCATTTCGAGGCCGGCGTGCCATGGGAGGAGCTCGACCGGCTCGGCTTTCGGCTGCGCCTCTCGGAGCTCGAGCGCGGCGCCGTCAACGTCGTCGTCCAGCCCGGGCAGTGGGACCTCCCCCGCATCGACCACGTCGGCTTTGCGCTCGACGAGGACGAGTTCATCGAGGTGATGGAGCGGGCGCAGCGCTTCGAGCTGCGCGTCCAGGAATACCCGGGCCGCCGCACCTTCGTCGCCACCGGCGCCGGTTATCGGGTCGAGATCCACCCACCGCGGGAATGGATCGAGGAATTGCTCGGCGAGGGACAGACGATGCGCCTCGCCGGCCTCCGATTGAAGGCCGAGAACCCGGCCGCGCAAGCAAGCGCTCTCGCCCAGCTGCTCGACTCCGTGGTGGACGACCAGAGCGTCCACGTCGGGGACGCATTCGTGCGCTTCGTCGAGGGCGGACCGCCGGGCCGGCCGCAGCTCGACGGCGAGCTTTTCGCATGACCGAGACGCGGCTTAAACTCGGCTCGTGAGCCGCAAGACCTACGCCGAGGCCGGGGTCTCGCTTAAGGCGGCCGGGGCCGTGGTCGAACGGCTGCGGAACGCGGTCGAGTCGACGGGCGCGAAGGGGTTCGGCGCCTTCGCGGGCCTCTACCCACTGGACGAGGGGCGACTTCTCGCCGCGTCGACCGATGGGGTCGGCACGAAGCTGATCCTGCTGCGCGAAGCCGGCCGACTCCGCGACGGAGGCCGGGACCTTGCGGCGCACTGCATCAACGACGTCCTGACGACTGGTGCCACGCCGCTCTTCCTGCTCGACTACGTCGCCGCGAACGCGATCGATCTCGACGAGGTCGCGGAGCTGGTCGAGGGAGCCGCCGACGTCTGTCGCGCAGCTCGCTGCGCGCTGCTCGGGGGCGAGACTGCCGAGCTGCCCGGCATCTATCGCGAAGAGGAGCTGGACTTCGCCGGAACGTGCGTCGGCATCGTCGATCGTGAGGCCGTGGTGGACGGATCCAAAGTGCAGGCGGGCGACGTCGTGATCGGGTGGAAGTCCGCGGGCGTGCACGCGAACGGCTTCACGCTCGTCCGGCGTGTGCTCGCGGACGAGCCCTATGACGGTCCGGATCTGCTGGCGCCGACAGTCCTCTACCAGGACCTTGTAGAGGAGCTTGTCGGGCGAGCCGATGTGCACGCGTTCGCTCACGTCACCGGCAGTGGCATAGTCGGCAACCTCTCGCGC
>MNDB01000051.1:0-5023 GCA_001914705.1 Actinobacteria bacterium 13_2_20CM_68_14
CAATGGGTCTTTCATTCGACCAGGAGGCCGCCCGCTTTGCTAATACGGCCAGACCCAGCCGGCGATCTCCGGATCGTCCTCGCCGTGCTCGCGCGTGTAGGCGCGCGCGCGAATCCGGCGGTCGCTCATCTCCTGGCGCAGCCTGCCTGCCGTCTCGGCCAGCCCCGGCACGCGGTCGATCACGTCCATGACGAGGTGGAACCGGTCGAGGTCGTTGAGCATGACCATGTCGAACGGTGTCGTCGTGGTGCCTTCCTCCTTGTAGCCGCGGACGTGGAGGTTCCCGTGATTTGTGCGCCGATAGGTGAGGCGGTGGATCAGCCACGGGTAGCCGTGGTACGCGAAGACGATGGGCCGGTTCGGCGAGAACAAAGCGTCGAACTCGTGATCGGAGAGGCCGTGCGGATGCTCGGTATCGGGCTGGAGGCGCATCAGGTCGACCACGTTCACGACCCGCACCTTCAGTTCCGGCAGGTGCTCGCGAAGCAGCGCCGCCGCCGCGACCGTCTCGAGCGTAGGGATGTCACCGCAGCAGCCGAGGACGACGTCCGGCTTGCCCTGCTCGTCGTTCGACGCCCATTCCCAGATACCGACGCCGCGGGTGCAGTGCACGATCGCGTCGTCCATCGGCAGGTAGTTGAGGGACGGCTGCTTGCCCGCGACGATCACGTTCACGTAGTGGTGGCTGCGGAGGCAGTGATCGGCGACCGAGAGCAGGGTGTTCGAGTCGGGAGGCAGGTAGACGCGGATCACCTCGGCCTTCTTGTTGACGACGAGGTCGATGAAGCCGGGATCCTGGTGGGTGAAGCCGTTGTGATCCTGGCGCCACACGTGCGAGCTGAGCAGGTAGTTGAGCGAGGCGATCGGGCGCCGCCAGGGAATGCCCCGAGTCACCTTCAGCCACTTGGCGTGCTGGTTGAACATCGAGTCGACGATGTGGACGAAGGCCTCGTAGCAATTGAAGAGCCCGTGCCTGCCGGTGAGGAGGTAGCCCTCGAGCCAGCCCTGGCACTGATGCTCCGAGAGCACTTCGACGACCCGGCCCTCGGGGGCGAGGTTCTCGTCGGTCGGCACGATCTCCGCCTCCCAGACCTTCTCCGTCACCTCGAAGACGTCGTCGAGCCTGTTCGACGCCGTCTCGTCGGGCCCGAAGATCCGGAAGTTCGATGGGTTGCGGGCGACGATGTCCCGGAGAAAGCCGCCGAGCACGCGCGTGGGCTCGCTGAAGGTCGTGCCGGGCGCCAGGACGTCGATCGCGTAGTCGCGGAAGTCAGGGCAGACGAGATCCTGCATCAGCTCGCCGCCGTTGGCGTGCGGGTTCGCGCTCATCCGCCGGCCGCCGCGCGGCGGCAGCTCACCGAGCTCGGGAACGAGGCGCCCTTCCTCGTCGAAGAGCTCCTCGGCCCGGTAGCTGCGCAACCAGTCCTCGAGCACGCGGAGGTGGTCGGGGTTGTCGCGGACGCCCGTGACCGGCACCTGGTGCGAGCGCCAGGTTCCCTCGACCGGCAGACCGTCGACCTCCTTGGGGCCGGTCCAGCCCTTCGGCGTCCTCAGGACGATCATCGGCCACTGCGGCCGCGCTTCGACGCCCTCCTCCCGGGCCGCGCGCTGAATCTCGGCGATCTGGTCGAGGGCTTCGTCGAGGGCGCCGGCGAGATCCTTGTGGACCGCGTCCGGCTCGTCGCCGGCGACGATCAACGGCCGCCAGCCGCAGCCCTCGAGAAACGAGACGAGCTCCTGCTCGGGAATCCGTGCGAGCACGGTCGGATTCGCGATCTTGTAGCCGTTGAGGTGAAGGAACGGCAGGACTGCGCCGTCGGTGCGCGCGTTCAGGAACTTGTTGCCGTGCCACCCCGTCGCCAGCGGGCCGGTTTCGGCCTCGCCGTCGCCGACGACGCAGGCCACGACCAGCTCGGGGTTGTCGAAGGCGGCGCCGAAGGCGTGCGAGAGCGAGTAGCCGAGCTCGCCGCCCTCGTGGATCGAGCCGGGCGTCTCGGGCGCCGCATGGCTGGGGATCCCGCCGGGAAACGAGAACTGGCGGAAGAGGTGGCGGATCCCTTCCTCGTCTCGGCCGACATGCGGGTAGAGCTCGGTGTAGGTGCCCTCGAGCCAGGCGTTTGCGACGACGGCCGGGCCGCCGTGGCCCGGGCCGGTGATGTAGATCGCGTCGAGGTCGCGCTCCCGGATCGCGCGGTTCAGGTGGACGTAGATCAGATTGAGGCCGGGAACGGTCCCGAAGTGGCCGAGCAGGCGGGGCTTGACGTGCTCTGGCCGGAGCGGCTTGCGGAGCAACGGGTTGTCGAGCAGGTAGACCTGGCCGACGTCTGCGTCATTGTGGACGGCAGGCTCATCGCCGCCACTTCTCCAAGATCACGAGCACGCTGAGCTGCTCGTAGCCGACGAAGCGGTGCTCGGCGCCCGCCGGAACAAAGACGGCGTGCCCCTGGCGAAGCTCGACGTTCTCTCCCTCGATCTCGAGCACGCCGCTGCCCTCGATCACGATGTAGACCTCGTCGTCGTCGTGGGGCGACTGGCGGTCTGCCTCGGGTGACACAAGCACGTAAACGCCGATCTCGAGCCCGGGGGAGCGATGGACGACCTCGTAGCCGCCGGTGCCGGCCGCGAGCCTGTCCTTGGTGCCGCTGATGTCGAACGGCTCGGCCGCCGGAAGTGCACCAGGCTCACTCGCTGATCCGCTCATGCTCGTGGTTCCTTTCTCGATCGCGTCCTCGTTGAGCATGACGCCCCGGAGGCTTGGCTGCACAATCACTCTCGAGAGTCCGCGTGGCTTTCACGGTTTTCTCATCTGGTCTTGCTCCACTTCCGGTGTGGAAACGCTCACTCGCGAACGTCGCCCGGCTCGAGCGGCCAGACTTCGGACCGCCTTCACCGGCGCCGACGGAAACGCTCGCCTGACCGCGACGACCGGACTCATTCTCCTCGTGCTGCTGCCGATCGAGGGGCTGACGCTGCTCTCGCTCCACTCGTTCCTATCGCTGCACATGCTGATCGGCGTCGCCCTGATTCCGCCGGTCGCGCTCAAATTGGGAAGTACCTTCTACCGGTTCTTCCGCTACTACACGGGCAGCGCGATCTTCCGGGAGAAAGGGCCGCCGCAGCTCATGATGCGGATCCTGGTTGCACCGGCCCTGGTCGCGTCGACGATCGGCCTGTTCGGAAGCGGAGTCGCGCTGATGCTGCTCGAGCATCCCAACTCGCTCGTCTTCGCGATCCACAAAGTCAGCTTCATCATCTGGCTCGGGGCGATCGGCATCCACGTGCTCGCCTACCTGCATCACCTTCCGAGGCTCGCAGTCGCCGACTGGGTGCGAGGGAAGCAGGAGGCCGTAGGCGGGCGGCTGCGCCGGCGAGCCGTCGCAGCTTCGCTACTTGCCGGCGGGGGAGTCGCTCTTGTCGCCCTGCCGGTTGTCGCCGCCTGGCACCGCTAACGAGGCTACTTCCCTACAGGGAGGGTTTCGGTGACGCCGCTGACCACGGTCGTGAGCGTGTCGAGCGCGTCGGTGGCTGCCGGCGGTAGCCCGGCCGGCGGCTCGAGGTTCGGAACGGGAACGCCGACCGGGGCCGACGGCGGCGCCTTCAGCGGCGGCGGTGAAAGCGTTTGCTCGGGTGTCGTCGGGGCTGGCTCCTGGGAGCCCGAAGCCGGGGCGGGCGCGGTGGGACCCGTGAGGAGAGTGGACTCAGCGGCTTCTGTTGCGGTGGTCGGCCGCTGCGGCAACTGCCGGTGTCGGGCGGCGGGCAGCACGCCGGGGGAGGCGGCCGCCTCGGCGGTGGGGTGATGGGCAGTGGTGGCGAGCTGCGGGGCACTCGACGGCTCGACCGGAACAGCGGACCGAAGCGTGACGGCGGCCTCGCCGTCCGCGAGAGCAGGCGCGATCTCAATTGCGACGACCGGGACGAGCGCCACGGTCGCGCTCGCACCGATCAGGCCGAGCTTGCCGAGACCGCCTCGCGCGATCGAGCGAAGGAACGGCGCCAAAGTGACGACGTTGATCGCGGCGACGCCGCTGCGAACGTGCTGGAGCCGCGACGCCAGGTTGCGGCGCGCGCGGAAGAGGAGCGTCTCGACGGCTCCGACGCTCAGATCGAGCTCATCGGCGATCTCCGCGTAGGAGAGGCCCTGCCACTCGCGCAGGAGGATGCCGCGACGCTGGCGCTCGGGAAGATGCGCGAGCCCGTCCCGCAGCGCCTCGAGCCGCTCGCTCCCCTCGTGGCCGGCCGCCTGAGGCGCAGCGAGCTCGTCGATGTCTTCGACCTCCTGGGTGACGGCGGTGAGACGCCCGCTCGACCGCCGGGTGCCTCGGCAGACGTTGAACGCGATCTTGAGCAGCCACGCGAGCTCGAACTCGGGCACGACGCCGCGCTGAAGCGAGCGGAGCACGTAGATAAAGGTCGTCTGCGCCGCGTCCTGTGCCTCCTCGCGGTTGCGAAGGCGGCTGTAGCAGAACGTGAAGACGCGCTGGCCGTAATTCTCGTACAGGTATTCGGTCAGCTCGACGGGCTCGGTCGGGCGAGCAACGGGTGCATGGAGCACCGCGCTCATGCGGCACCCCTCTCACGACGGGTTGACGGAGTGCCTCGGTTTGCTGACGCTGGAACGACTGACTTGCCCACCCTCGCCTCCTCGATGCGTGTGTCGGCATAGGTGTGGGGCAGCGGTAGCGAAAAACTTGCGCTGCTCTTGAAAGCCCGTTTCACGGGAGCGTCGGCAGCTGTGGGGTCGGGACGCTCGGTACCTGCGGCTTCGGCACGTCCGGGACACTCGGGACGGGAACCTGAGGAACCTCGGGAACCTGAGGCAGCTGCGGGAGCTGGGGTAGACCAATGGGCGGAGGGGGCGGCGGCGGGGGCGGCGGCGGCGAAGAACCGAAGTCCTGGTTGACGGCGGGCGTCTCGGTCGCTGCCGGACCTTCGCCTCCGCTTGCGGTCGGGTCGCCCCCGACGGCCGGTGCGCCGGGCTGTTTGGTCGACGGCGCAGATCCGATCGGCTTGCCGGCCGTCCGCG
>MNDB01000051.1:5039-8996 GCA_001914705.1 Actinobacteria bacterium 13_2_20CM_68_14
GTTGCGGCGGGACCCGGCGCCCTTCGCCGAGTCGAGCGCGGCCACCGACCCTGTGCGGCGGTTCTTCTGATCCAGCCAGAGATGGTCGCCTGGCAGGACGATCCAGTGGAGTGCGGCGAAGAGCCCGACGGCAGCGGCTGCTGCCCCCAGGACCAGGCGGACCTGTGGCAGTTCCGAGCGAGGAACGGTCGCGGTTGCTGCGGGGTGCCTCCCGCGCGGCGTCGTCATCACGTAGTCGCAGCTAGCCCGAACCTAGGCCCGCTCGCATCACCCGACCGGGGAAGCGCTGTTCACAACCTTCGAGCAGGTTTGAACACCTTTTATTGCGGAAGTTCCCCTATCTGTTTGTCACCCGGCAACTCCCTCATCCGAGGGAACCCGGGCTCAGCGCTCGGCCGCAACGGTTTCGACAGCGGCCCTGACGCGGTTCTTGCCGCGGCGCTTCGCCTCGTAGAGGGCCTCGTCGGCGGCCCGAACGAGCTGGAGCGGGTCGACTCCGGCGACGAAGCTGGCAACGCCGAAGCTCGCCGTCATCCGCGTTGTCGCATCTCCGGCCGCGAGCTCGAGCGCCGCGAACGCCGTCCTGATCCGCTCGGCGGCCTCGACCGCCCCTTCCAACGTTGTGCCGGGCAGGACGACCAGGAACTCCTCGCCGCCCCAGCGGCTGCTGACGTCGATGTCGCGGAGCGTCTCGCGCAGCACGTCCGCGAACCGCTGCAAGACGAGATCGCCGAAGGCATGGCCGTACGTGTCGTTGGCGGCCTTGAACTCGTCGATGTCGCTGAGGACCACCGCGAGCGGCGTCTCGTAGCGCTCGCTGCGGGTGACCTCGGCCAGCAGGTGCTCTTCGCAGTGCCGCCGGTTCGCGAGCCCCGTCAAGCCGTCGGATCTCGCTTGCCTTGCGGCCGCCTCGTGCAGCTTCGCGTTCTCGAGCGCATTCGCTCCCTGCGCGACCAGAGCCCGCGTTGCGAGCAGGTTGTCCTCGTCGAGCTCGGCGGCGTACAGGATCAGGATCCCGAAACGGGAGTCGCTGGTCGCGATCGGGAGCTCGAAGGTCTTCGCGTCGTCCGCGAGGGTGCCGACCTCGACTACCGCACCGTCCTCGCCGAGCAGAACCGCTCCCTCTGCATCCGCTGCCTCGACGGCGGCCGAGGCAATCAGCGTCAGGAGCTGGTCGACGTCGTGCGTCGCCGTCAGCAGTTCGCCGGTCCGGCTGAGTGACTCTCGGAGCCGGGTTCGCTGCAGCTCCAGCTCGACCAGCCGAGTCCGCAGCTGGTCGGCCATCGAGTTGAACGAGCCGGCGAGGTCGGCGAACTCGTCGCGGCCGCGGACGGGCACGCGGCGATCGAGCCGGCCGCGTCCGATCGCATCCGCCGTGCTGGCAAGCTCACGCACCGAGCGCATGACCGACCTCGCCTCGGCGGCGGCGATCGCGGCCAGGACGAGCAGGGCCCCGAGCAGGACGTAGAGCAGGTGCCGCCGCGTCGCCGCGACCTCGGCTTCGATCGGCTCCGCCGGCGCGAGCACCGCGATCTGGACGTCCGGCTGCTCGCCCAGCGGCCTGGTCGCGAGCGCTCGATAGCGCGTCCCGGCCACAGACACCGCCAGGGGCCGGCCGGAAGCGACCGGCTGCGGCGCGGGCCGGTCGGGCTTCGAGCGGGGAACGAAGACAATCCGGTCGCCGCGCGCGAGTCCGCTCTCGGAATGCAGGTGGCGCAGCAGCGAGCGGTCGAGCGGGAGCACCGCGAGGATCGATCCGATCACGCGCCGGCCCGCCTTGACCCGGACCGTCTGGGTTGACTCGATCGTCCCCCGGAGCCCGACCACGAGGCGGTGCGGCCCGAGGACTGCAACGTCGCGGGGGAGCCGCCCGAAGCTGCCAAGACGCAAGCCCCGCTGGACGTCGCGGCGCCCGGCCAGGTTCCGCGCGAGCGCCTCGACGTGATTTGCCTGCCGTTCGTAGGACGCGAAGACGGCTCGCAGCTCGGCCTCGAGGCGCGAGTCGGCCCGCCGCTCCTCGGCGTGCTTCGTGACCGTGCCGAAGCCCCAGAAGGCGGCCGTCAGTGGCGCGACCGCGAGGAGCAGGAAATAGACCGCGAGTTTGTGCTTGAAGCTTCCGAGCATCGCCCGACCCTTTCGGCGGCTTTGCTCTGGTTGTCGGCGGACAGCGCCGCTCGCATGAGTCCTGCGGTCGGTGGGGCCGGCCGCGGATGCCGCCCGTGCGGCATCCGCGTTTGCCGGTTCGAGGAGGACCTGGGGCTAGTGCTTCCTGGTGCTGCGGGCCTTCGCGAGGCGGATCGAGGTCGTCTTCGCCGCTTTCGCGGTTGGTGTCCGCGCCACGGTGACCATGACCAGGCGCTTGCCGAGGATTCGCGGCTTGACGCGCAGGATGAAGGCCGCCTGGCCGGTCTTGCTGCTCGCCTTGATCTGCGCGCGGCGAGTCAGCCGGCCGGCCGCCTTCGAGCGAATCTTGATTTTCGCTCCGCTGACCAAGAGGCCGCGGCTGTCCTTGACGGTCACGATCATCCGTAGCCGCTTCGTCTTCGCGACGCCCGTTGCGACGTACCGGACCTTCGCGATCTTGAGCCCGACCGCGCTGCTCGCGGTCACGTACGGGCCGAGGGGGGTCGCGAGGCCGCCCGAGCCGGCGAGCACCTGGTAATGCGTCGTCTCGGTCACTCCGCTCTTGTCGGTGGCGGTGAGCGTGATCTCCTTCGTCGTCCCGGGAACCTGGACCGAGAACGACTGGTCGGTTCCGAGCAACCGCATCACGTCGGTTCCGTTCACTGCGAGGGCGGCGAGTTGGCCCTTGTCGGCCACGCTGCCCGCGACCGTCAGTGGCTGGCCGCCTATGAACCCGCCCGCAGGCTCGAGCAGCGTCGCGCCTGCCTGCTTGACGGCGTCGAGGACGGAGCCGGGAATGATCCCACCGGGACCTGCGAGGGCGACGGGAACGTGGAAGTCCACCAGCTGGCCGCTCGAGTTCCCGATGCTGAGGTCGAGCGTGCTCGCTCCGTCGAGGCTGACGACGCCGGCGAAGTTGCCTGCGGCGTCCAGGCTGAGCGGGTGGCCGTTGACCGTCAGCTGCGAGCCGGCGCCGGCGCCGCCGACGGTGCCGCTGACGATCGCGGTGCCGTTGAGGACGGTGATCGGGCCGAGATTGAGCAGCTGCGGGATCGAACCGGATCGAGCGCCGGGCACGAGCGCGAGCGCGATTGCGAGCGCGCCGAACACGGCGGAGAGCTGGGCTTTTCTTGCTGGGCTGAACGACATCGCTTCGAGTACCTCCTCGTTTGTTGCGATCTCGTTCGGTAGGGGCACGACGGCCGGAAAGATTGCGTCCGCCCGCAAGAAAGGTGGCCCGCTGCTCCCTGCCGCATCGCGATGTTCCGCTCGCTTGGATCGGCGCTGGCCACCGGGGTGCTGTTGCTTCTTTCGCCCGGCGGAGTGCCGGCTTCTCCCGCGGCGACGCGGATCGTCGTCGGCTACACGGCTGAGGGCTACAGCGGCGCCCCTGAGCTCGAGCGGGAGCTCGGCGCCGAGGTGATCGGACGGATCGGAGCGTTGCGGGCCGATGTCCTCCGCCTAGACGGCGGCGAGCCCGATGGTGCGCTGGCGCTCCTGCGCTCCGACCCGCGCGTCCGTTACGCGGAGCTCGACGGAATCGTCCGCGCCTCGCGGGTTCCGAACGACGAGTTCCTGCCGACCCAGTGGTCGGTCACGAAGACCCACGCCGAGCAGGCCTGGGACCTGAGCACCGGCTCCTCCCAGGTGGTCGTGGGGATTCTCGACACCGGCATCGATCCGGGGCAGCCGGACCTGCGCGGCAAGCTCGTTGCCGGCTACGACTACGTCAACAACGACCAGGACCCGAGCGACGACAACGGCCACGGCACCGCCGTCGCCGGTGTTGTCGCCGCAAGCTCGGACAACGTGATCGGCGTCGCGGGCTACTGC
>MNDB01000036.1 GCA_001914705.1 Actinobacteria bacterium 13_2_20CM_68_14
TCTCGAACGACGCACTTGTGCTGCTGCGGCGTGCGGCGTCCAAGCGGCCGCTCTTCAAGGGCCTCGAGCGAGCGCTTCCAGAGGGGCTCGATCCGCGCGACGCCCGTCTCTTCCAGGCCTTCCGGCAGCGCTTCGAGCGGCTCGTCGCCGCCTTGCGGACCCTCTCGCTCGAGCGGCTCTGCGAGGAGATCGTCGCCGCGCACGACTACGACCTCGCCGTGCTCGCGCAGTGGGATGGACGCCGCCGCTACGCGAACCTGCGCAAGCTCGCGCGCCTAGCGCGCTCGTACGAGGAGCTGCGCGGCGCCGACATCGAGGGCTTCGTTCGCTTCGTCCGCGAGCAGGGCGAGGCCGGGGCGAAGGAGCTCGAGGCAGTGGCCGAGGAGGAGGACGCCGACGTGATCCGGCTGCTGACGATCCACGCCGCCAAGGGGCTCGAGTTCAAGGTCGTGGTCGTCGCCGACGCAGGCCGTGACCGCGCGGCGCCGGGTGCCGACGAGATCCTCGCCCTGCCGGACGGACGGTTCGGCTTCCGCGTCGCCGATCCCGCGACCGGAGTCCGCAAGCCCACGACGGCGTACGAGGAGGTGCGCGCGGCCAGCCGGGAGGAGGCGGAGGCAGAACGGCGTCGTCTCTACTACGTCGCGATGACCCGCGCCGTCGACAGGCTGATCGTCGCCGGCTCGATCGATCCGGAAAAAGGGGCCGACGAGCGGACGCCGATCGGCTGGGTGCTCGGCCGGCTCGAGATCCCGGCGTTCGACGATTTCGCTGACGGCCCGGTCGAGCTCGAGCGCGAGGGGGCGCGAATCCTGCTGCGCCTCGGCCGCTTCGAGGCTGAGCCCGCCCTCGAGCCATTACCCGAGCCGGCCGCCGAGCCCGCCCAGCTGGCGCTGTTCGAGCCGAACGGTTCCGACGGCTCGGCGCTGGTGACCGCTCCGAAACTCCCGCCTCTCGAGCAGGTGCCGGAGCCGCCGCTGCACCGGGTCCGCACGCTCTCGTACAGCGCCCTCGCGCTGTTCGAATCGTGCTCATATCGCTACTACGCGGAGCGTGTCGCCGGCATGCGCGAGGCGCAGGCGTCAGGTTCGGTCCCAGGACACGAGGGCCTGGCGGCCACAGAGATCGGGGACAGCGTCCACTTCCTGCTCGAGGCGCTTGACCTCCGCGACCCACGGCCGCCCGAGCCGCATGAGCTCGCCGAAGCGGTGCGCGCGCGTTATCCGGCCGCGACCGACGAGGAGCTGGAGCGGATCGCCGGGCTCGTTCGCGCGTATTGCGACTCGGAGTTGGCCACCCGTATCGCCGCGCTCGAGGGGGCGGCGCCTGAGCGGCCGTTCGCCTTCGAGCACGACCGAGTTCTCCTCCACGGCCGCCTCGACGTTCTCCACCTCGACGGGCCTCGCGCGGTGGTCGTCGACTACAAGACGAACGTGCTCGAGGACGCCACGCCGGAAGAGGTGATCGAGCGCGACTACCACCTGCAGCGGCTTGTCTACGCCCTGGCCTGCTTCCGTGCCGGCGCCGCGGAGGTCGAGGTCGTCTACCAGTTTCTCGAGCGCCCCGACCCCGCCGTGACTACGAGCTTCGTCCGCTCCGAGCTGCCCGGGCTCGAAGCGGAGCTTTCGGAGGCGATCGCGAGGATCCAGGAGGGCGTGTTCAAGCCGACGCCGAGCGAGTTCATCTGCTCCGGCTGTCCGGTTCTCGACGTCGTCTGCGCGGGGCCGCGGCTGCGGCAGCATCCGGAGATCCCGGCCGAGGTCGCAGTCGGCTAGTAGGCGTGCCGCGGAGCTACGTCCACGAGGCGCGGCGCCGCGTCGGCCCGAAGCGGGCGCGGATCGTGCCGATCATCGAGCGGCTCGCGGCCGACCATCCCGACGCGAAAATCGCGCTCCACTACCGGAACGAGCTCGAGCTGCTCGTCTCGGTGATGCTCTCGGCGCAGACGACCGACGTGAACGTCAATCGCGTCACCGAGCGGTTGTTCGAGAAGTACAAGCGGCCGGAGGATTACCTGGCCGTCCCACCGGAGGAGCTCGAGCGCGACATCTACGCGACCGGCTTCTACCGCCAGAAGGCGAGGGCGCTGCGAGCGACGATGGCAATGCTGCTCGAGGAGTTCGACGGCCGCGTGCCGCGCAGGCTCGACGACCTCACACGCCTGCCCGGCGTTGCGCGGAAGACGGCGAACGTGGTCGCGGCGGAGCTCGGCGATCCGCAAGGGATCGTCGTCGACACGCATGTGCGCCGGCTGTCCCAGCGCTTGGGGCTGACAAGGCAGGAGGACCCGGTCAAGATCGAGCGCGATCTGCAGCGGCTCGTCCCGCGCGAGTACTGGGGGCTCTTCCCGCACCTGCTGATCTGGCACGGACGCCGTGTCTGCATCGCCCGCGCGCCCCGCTGCGAGGACTGCGTCGTCAACGACCTCTGCCCCTCGAGCCGGGTCTAGGACCCTCCTTACGTTGTCCGCCACCGCGCTCGTCGCCCTTTTCCCTGAGCTGGAGCCGCTGCTCGGCGCTTGGCGCCGGCGCTACACGGGCGACGGGCTACGCGGGATGCCGCCACACGTGACTTTGATCTTCCCGTTCGCAGACAGCTCGGAGGTCGACGACGTGCTCGAGCCTCTGGAAAGGGTGTTCGCCGCTTTCACGCCGTTCGAGTTCGCGCTTCGCCAGACGGCGCGATTCCCGGGGCTCCTCTACCTCCGGCCGGAACCCGCCGAGACCTTCGTGGTGATCACGGAGGCCTTGGTGAACGCGTTCCCCGATTTCCCGCCCTACGCCGGCGAGTTCGCCGAGATCGTCCCGCACATCACCGTCGCGCAGGGCGACGACGAGGTCCTGGCGGCAGCTGAGCGAGAGCTGGAAGCGCAGCTGCCGGTGAAGTCGCGGGTCGAGCGTGCCTGGCTGGTCGAGGACACAGCCGGCGGCTGGCGACGTCACACGGCGTTTCCGCTCGAACGGCGCACATCGGTTTGACTCGCGTCACACCCGCCCGCGTAGGCTCGAGGCGTGCGGGAGATCGACCTCGCCGTCTACGCGGACGCCCTCGCCGGCGAGTCGGCGGCGCTCTCGGCGCGGGCGGAGCGAATCCGCTCGAAGCTGCGCCAGGCCAAGATCGAGCGGCGCGCCCGCAACGACCTGACCGCGGCTACCGTCGACCGGCTCGCGTCACTCGGCCTGCTCGGCAGCATCGACGAGCGCGCCGCGCACGCCGAGCTGCGCGAGCTCGAGGACTCGCTCGCAGCGCTGGAGGAGCTGCAGGCCTGGGTCGAAGAGGAACTCGCCGCTACGAACGCGGCGTGATCGCGACCAGCAGCCCGCCGTCGTCGTCGTAGGCGGGGAAGAAATCAGCGGTGACCGGCTTACGCTGGCCCGCGCGAGTACGCAGCTCGAGCCGTTCGCCGAGCCGTCGCACGCCCCATTCGAGCGCCAGCTGCGCGGGATTGCGCCCGTCCTCGTAGCCCGTTAGGTCGAGACCGTCCATCACTTCGCGGCCCATCAGCTCGTCCTCCCGGTAACCGGTCAGCTCGAAGACGCCGCGGCCGGACGCCAGGATCCGGCTCTTCTGGTCACAGACCACGAAACCCGTGCCCGGAGCCGGGTAGTAGTCGTCCATCAACTCGAAGAGAAAGCCGAAACCGCAGCGGTGGCAGGCGACGGCCTCTCGGGTCAGGCCCTCCTGGCGATCGTGGTCAATCGAGCGTTCTCTGCAGTTCGGACAGATGAAGAAGGGCATGGGCTGAAAGTAGCGAGCGGGCTTTGTCTCAGGTCGAGCTCGGGCGTCGGCGCCTACCTCGCAGCGAGCGCGGGTCGAGCGTCTGCAACGGGGGCACCCTCAAACGGCGCATCTGGCCCCCGCCGATCCAGCCCAGCCACCGGAAGAAGGCGAGCTGGAGGATGGTCGTGAAGACGATCCAGCCCCAGCTCCACCAGTAACCGAAGGCCCAGCTGAGCTCGGGGATGTGATTGAAGTTCTGCCCGTAGACCCCAACGATGAAGGTCGGAACGAGCAGAAGCGATGCGATCACCGTGAGCCGCTTGACGACCTCGTTCTGGTCGTTGGCGATCTTCGCCTGGCTGTAATCGCGTGCGCTGGCGAGCAAGTCTCGAGAGAGGTCGAGCCCGTCCGTGGCACGGAGCAGCTTGTCGTAGGCGTCCGCGAAGTTCAGCTCGACGTCGCGGGGGAGCACCTCCGGGCCCTCGCCGATGTCGACGCGGCGGTCGACGATCGCCCGGATCGCGTCACGCGTCGGCGCCAACGTTCTTCTGACGTGGAGCAGGTCGTGCCGCAACTCCGAGATTCGGCCACGGACCTGGGTCGAGGCCCACGTCTCGATCCCCTCCTCGAGCTCGTCGATCTCGTCGTTCAGTGCATCGACCAGATCGAGGAAGTCCTCGGCGATCTGGTCGACGATGCGGTAGACGATCATGCCAGAGCGGTCGTCGGCTTCCTGTTCGTGCGACAGCTGAGCCGGGCCGAGGTCGCAGGCATAGCCGCGCTCCGGGGTCTTGCGTACCGTCACGACGCGCTCCCGGGTCGCGATGACGTCGACCTCCTGGTAGAAGACGCGGTCCTCCTCGCGGACCGCGATCGGCAGCAGGAAGACACCGAAGACGTAGCGATCGTGACCTTCGATCCGGGGCCGCGGCTCGTCGTCGTGAGTGGCCGGCTCGAGCAGTTGTTCGAGCGCGCGCTCGTGGATCTGCGGGGGCAGCAACTTCTTCAGCTCCTCCTCGCCGGGATCGAGGAGATCGATCCACTCGGCCATGACTAAGCCCGGGGTGCTGTGAGAGCCGATCGCTCTGCGCTGATATCACGCGCGGCGAGCCAGCGCTCGGCGTCGAGCGCGGCCATCGAGCCCATGCCGGCCGCGGTCACGGCCTGGCGATAGACGTGGTCGACGACGTCGCCGGCGGCAAAGACGCCCTCGACGTTGGTCGCCGTGGAACCCGGCTGGGTGACGAGGTAGCCGGCCTCGTCGTGATCGAGCTGGTCGACGAAGAGCTTCGTCGTCGGATCGTGGCCGATCGCGACGAACAGCCCATCCGCCGGGATCTCGCTGATCTCGTCCGTCTCGAGGTTGCGGATTCGGACAGCGGTGAGCTTGCCCTCTTCAGCGCCGAGCGCTTCCTCGACCACGACGGGCGTCACGAACTCGATCTTCTCGTTGGCGCGGGCGCGATCGAACATGATCGGCGAGGCGCGAAATTCAGCTCGGCGGTGGAGAACCGTGACCTTCGACGCGAACTTCGTCAGGAAGATCGCCTCCTCCATCGCGGAGTCGCCGCCGCCGACGACCACGACTTCCTTGTCACGGTAGAACGCGGCGTCGCAGACGGCGCAGTAGGTGACGCCGCGGCCGTGAAGGGCGCGCTCGGATTCGAGATTGAGCTGCCGTGCGGTCGCGCCGGTGGCGACGATCACGCTCTCGGCGCGGTACTCGTCCTCGCCAACCCAGACGCGAAACGGGCGCTCCGAGAAGTCAACGCGCGTGACGTCGTCGGCGAGGAACTCGGCCCCGAACTTCTCGGCCTGGCGCCGGAACTCGCCCATCAGCTGTGGGCCCATGATGCCCTCGGCGAAGCCGGGATAGTTCTCGACGTCGCTCGTGATCATCAGCTGCCCGCCCCACTGGAAGCCCTCGATGACGAGTGGCTCGAGGTTCGCGCGGGCGCTGTAGAGCGCGGCTGTATAGCCGGCAGGACCTCCGCCGATGATGATCAGCTCGCGCACTCTGTTGTCGTTCACATTTCCTCCAAATCAACTGGGCCGGATGGCGGCCCTCACAATATTCAACGGATCGGACCGCTTGAACGTTCCCAGCCAAGCCGCTAGGCAACCAGCTCTCCGCACAGATATAGCTTGCCTGCACGAACCGAGCTCTCGGCGTACAAGCGGTGTGATTGGGTCTCGCCGGGCCTCATCAGATGGACGATTTCGTGGCCACGTGCCGTCAGGAGCTCCGCGATCAGGCGCCGGTGGCAGCGCCACCACGGCGTCTCCGCGCACATGAAACAAGGAGCAGGGTCGGCGAGAGCGTCCTCGAGTGCCTGTTGCCACGATTCGGTGCCCATCCGGGCCGCATAGCTTCGAAACGCGGCCACACGAATGCAGGGGAAGCGCTCCTCGCCTGGCTCGTTCGACCGCCGCCCGCCAAGCTCCTCCGCATGACGGTAGGCGATTCCGGCCGTGGCCAGAGACTCCGCGAGCGCCGCCTGATTGAACTGGGGATTTCGCCGCGAGCCAGGGAAGCGGCGCACGTCGATCAGGGTTTCGGCGCCCGACTCCAACAGACAGGTGACGAGCTCTTCGGCGGAACGGGCGCCATGACCGATAGTGAAGACGTCCACGCGACGAGAATCGCCCGCGTTTCTAGGAGTTGACGCCTGGAGGGGGCGCGAGTTTGAGCGCCAGGCGGTTTACGGCGCCAAGGATTGGTTCCCCTTCTGAGATCGGTTCCTGTTCGTAGAAAGCCGACTGCACCAACTCCGTATAGGCGAGCAGCATCCCAGCGCCACCATCGTCGGCAGCACGCTTCTCGAGCCTCTTCACGCCTAGCTCCTGAAGGCGCGCCTGAAGCTTCTGCCACCGATCCCACTCTTGCTCGCCCCATCCTTCGGCTAGGTCTGCTTCCTCGATGAAGTTGGGTGGTTCGAGTTCCACAGCTCAGAAGACTAAGGAAACGCCGATCGGACGCTGTAGGAAGTGATAGCCCAATCGTTCGGGCTGACCTGCTCGGAATAGAATCGCCGCTTTCCGGTAAGGAGGCGCAGGTGGCGGCAACAGTGAGCTGGGACGGGCTTCGAGAGTTGGCGAACTTCCGCGCCGAGAAGGGCTGCGCGATCAGCGTCTACGTCGATCTCGATCCCAGCGTCGCGCCGACCGCGGGCGACGCGGCCAGCCGGGTCAACTCCCTGATGCACGAGGGGGAGATGCGGGCGGAGGCCGCCCATGAGCTGACGCACGAGCAGCGCGAAGCCCTCCGTGCCGACCTCACCAGGATTCGCGAGTTCTTCGAGCGCGAGTTCGACCGCGACGGGTCACGCGGCGTCGCGGTCTTCTCCGCGGGGCTCGACAACGCCTGGCGAACGCTGCCGCTCGGCGATCCTGTTGCCGACAAGATCGCCGTCGGCCGTGAGTTCTACCTTTCGCCGCTCGTCCCGCTCGTCGGCCGTGGGGATGGAGCCCTGATCGCCGTGGTCGGCCGGGAGCGCGGAACCGTCTACACCCTGCGTGCGGGCAAGCTCGAAGAGGTCGTCGACCAGTTCGACGAGACGCCCGGACGCCACGACCAGGGCGGCTGGTCGCAGGCCCGCTACCAGCGGCACATCGAATCGCTCGTCCACGAGCATCTGAAGGAAGTAGCGGAACAGCTCGACCGGCGGGTTCGCCGGTTGCGGAGCCCGAGGATCGTGATCGTGACGACGGAGGAGACGCGCGCCGAGCTCGAGGAGGTGCTCTCGCACGAGGTCAGGAACGCGATCGTCGGCTGGACGCAGGCGGAGGCTCACTCCACTCCTGCCGAGCTGCTGCAGGCGGCCCGGCCGGTCCTCGAGGAGTGGCATGCGAAGCAGGAGCGAGAGGCTGCCGAGCGGTGGCGCGAGGAATCGGGCCGCGGCGCCCGGGCGACCGCGGGCTGGGCCGACACGCTCGAGGCGGCCTCCGACGGGCGGGTCGAGCTGCTTCTCTTCCAGGAAGGAGCGGACCGCTCCGCCTGGCAGTGCCCGCACTGCGGGCGGGTGAGCGCCGAGGGAGGGCCCTGTCCGCTCGATGGGACGCAGATGGAGGAGCGCGACGACGGTCTCAACCTCGCGGTCCACCAGACGCTCGCGCACGGCGGGAGTGTCCTTGCGCTCCGGCACTACCAGGACCTCGATCCGGTCGAGGGGATCGGCGCCCTGCTCAGGTACTAGAAAAACGTCGCCGTCCAGGCGACGGGAAGGGACTGTCCCCGAATGGGGACAGAGTCCCTAAAACGGTTCTAGGGCCGCGCGCCCTCTAGGGAACAGCCCCCTTCGGGGAGAGTCCTTCCCTGAGCGAGACTCCATTCCGGCATGACCGACGTCCGTCTCGAGCTGCTTGCCGAGAAGCACCTATCGTCGGTTGCAGGGATGTTCGACGACGAGGGCGTGCTTCGTTACACGCGCGTCCCCGACCCGGTGCCGCCGGGGTGGGAGCACGAGTGGCTCGAGTTCTACGAGGAGGGCCGCCGTGAAGGCAAGCGGGAGGCGTTCGCCGTCGTCGATGGAGACGACGGGTCGTTCCTCGCGCTAGCGCTCGCGTTCGGCATCGACCGCGAAGGACGGCAGCTCGAGCTCGGCTACGTCGTCGCGCCGGAAGCGCGCGGTCGAGGGGTCGCGACACGGACGCTCGAGCTCCTGACCGACTGGGCGTTCGCGGAACTCGATGCCCTGAGGATCGAGCTCTGGATCTCGACTTCGAACGACGCGTCGAAGCGGGTCGCTGCGAACGTTGGCTATCGCCACGAGGGGACGCTGCGCTCGTTCCATTTCAAGCAGGGAAGGCGCGATGACTTCGAGATCTGGTCCCGGCTGGCTTCTGACTAAGCTAGAAGCCGATGCCATCACTCGCCCGCACGATCCTCGAAGAACACCTCGAGCGCGGAGAGCTCGTACCCGGCCACGAGATTGCGCTTCGTGTCGACCAGGCGCTTGCGCAGGACGCGACCGGGACGATGGCGATGATGCAGTTCGAGCTCTTCGGCGAGGAGCGCGTGCGCGTCGACACGGCCGTGGTCTATGTCGACCACAACATCCTCCAGATCGACTTCAAGAATCCGGACGACCACCGCTTCCTACAGGCGATGGCCGCCAAGTACGGGGCATGGTTCTCGCGGCCCGGCAACGGGATCTGCCACTACGTCCATTGCGAGCGATTCGCTAAGCCGGGACAGACGCTCATCGGCGCGGACTCGCACACGACCCAATCGGGCTCGTGCGCGATGATCGCGATCGGAGCGGGCGGCCTCGACGTGGCCGTCTGCATGGCAGGACATCCCTTCGAGCTGCCCTGCCCAAAGATCGTCGGCGTCTTCCTCGAGAACGAGCTGGCGCGTCCGTGGATCCAGGCGAAGGACGTGATCCTCGAGCTGCTGCGCCGCCGCGGTGTCCGCGGCGGGCGCGGGTGCGTCTTCGAGTTCACCGGTCCCGGCGTGCACACCCTCAGCTACACGGAGCGCGGGACGATTGCAAACATGATCGCCGAGCTCGGCGCCACCGGCGCGGTCTTCCCGGCCGACGACGAGACGCGCGCTTGGCTCGAGGAGCAGGAACGGCTAGAGGATTTCACCGAGCTGCCGACCGGAGACACCGGCGACTTCGACGACGAGGAGCAGATCGATCTTGCCGAGCTCGTGCCCCTCGTCGCGAAACCGTCGAGCCCGGGGAACGTCGTTCCGGTCGACGAGCTCGTCGGAACGCCGATTCAGCAGGTCTGCATCGGCTCCTCGGTCAATTCGTCCTACCACGACCTCGCACTGTGCGGCGCGGTGATGCGCGGCCAGCGGCTCTCGGAGGAGCTCGTTTCGGCAACCGCGACGCCGGGATCGCGGCAGATCCTCGACCAGATCACGCGCTCGGGGACGTACGTCGACCTGCTGATGGCCGGGGTGCGGATGCTCGAGCCCGCCTGTGGGCCGTGTGTCGGGATGGGCCAGGCGCCTCCGTCAGGCGCGAACTCGCTGCGAACCTTCAACCGGAACTTCCCGGGGCGGAGCGGGACGACCGACGACCAGGTCTACCTCTGCTCGCCGGCGATCGCCGCGGTGTCGATGCTGAAGGGCGTCATCTCCGACCCGCGCGAGCTCGATCCGCCCGAGCTGCCGGAGAGGCCCGCGGCTCGTCCCGAGGTCGTTCAGAAGCACATCCTCGAGCCCGTCCCCGAAGAGGAGGCGGTCTCGATCCAGATCCCGCGTGGTCCCAACATCTTCCCGCCGCCGGAGCAAAAGCCGCTGCCGAACGTGCTAGCCGGTCGCGTGCTGATCGTGGCGCCTGACGACATCTCGACCGGCGACCTCTCGCCCGACGGTGCGACCGTGATGGCCTACCGCTCGAACGTGCCCGCGATTGCGGAGTTCACCTTCCAGCACCGGGACAAGGGGTTCGCCAAGCGGGCGCACGAGTGGGGCGGAGGCTTCATCGTCGCCGGCGACAACTACGGCCAGGGCTCGAGCCGGGAGCATGCGGCGCTCGCTCCAGCCCAGCTTGGAGTCAGAGCCGTGATCGCCAAGAGCTTCGCGCGTATTCACCGCCGCAACCTGATCGCGCAGGGGATCGTGCCGCTGCTCTTCAAGGAGGAGGCGGACTACGACCGGGCCGAGCTGGGCCAGAAGTGGGAGATCCACGACCTGCACTCGATCGCTGAGGGCGAAGACGAGCTCCAGGTCGAGATCGAGGGCGCACCGGCCTTCACCGTCACGCACGACTTTCTGCCGCGCGAGCGGGAGGTCGTCGTTGCCGGCGGGTTGATCCGCTACCTCAAAGCGCAGCAGCCGGCCGGCGTCTAGGCCGCGTCGGCCGCGCGCGGCAGCTCGGCGACGACGTCGCCGGCGCTCTCGAGTTCGTGCGAGTCCGCGGCCTGGTCGAGCTTCAGCTCGAACTTGTCGAGTCGCTTCTCGGCCTTGCCGAAGCTCGAGTTCGCGCGACCCAGATGAGTGCCGACCAAGTCGAAGTCCTCCTTGAAGCGCCCAAAGTCCTTCTGTAGCTGGGCGCAATAGGCCATCACCTCGTGCGCGTGTTGCTCGATCTGGAGCCCCTTCAGCCCGAGCAGGACAACCTGGAGGTACGCGGTCAGCGTCGTCGGCGATACCGGCAACACCCGCTTCTCGTGCGCGTAGGAGAGCAAAGCACCCGTCTTGCCGCAGACGAGCTCGTAGTAGATCGCCTCCGACGGCAGGTACATGAACGCAAAGTCGTAGGTTCCCTCGTCCGGCCGGATGTACTTGGACGAGATCGCATCGACGTGCCCCTTGACGTCGCGCGCGAACGCTTTCTCGTGCAGCTCGCGCTCCGAGCTCTCCTGTGCGTCGACGAGCCGCTCGAAGTTGTCCAGTGGGAACTTGGCGTCGATCGGGGCGAGCCGGTCGACCCGGATCACGGCGTCGACTCGCTCGCCGCTCTTGAACCCGTACTGCAGCGAGTACGCCTCGGGTGGAAGGCGGTCGCGCAGCAGGTTGCCGAGCAGCAGCTCGCCGAAGCCGCCTCGCGCCTTCGGCGGCCGCAGGACCTGCTGCAGCTGGCCGAGCTCTTTTGCGTGCTCGGCGAGGAGGGTTGTCGCCCGGCCGACGTCCCCGAGTTGCTTGTGGATCGCGTTCGTCTGCGTCGAGGCGTGCTCCATCCGCCGGTCGACCTTCGTGTCGAGCTCTCCGAGACGGCGGTCCATCGTCGCAGTGATCCCCTCGAGCTGTCGCCCGACCTCGGCGTTCCGAGCGGCCAAAGCGGCATCGGAGTCGGCCTTGAAGACCTGCAGCGCGCGGGTCAACCAGACCGCGAGCGCGGCTCCGCCGGCGAGAACGAGCAACAAGATTGCGATTGCGAGCATGGCCGACGAACGCTAGAGAACGCGTCGGACGCCATAAAGAGGGCGGCCGGAGCCGCCCTCCTAGTTGTCGGGCTGGGGGCTAACTGTCGCGCTCAGCCTGGTGCTCGGCGGCCTTCTCGCGCTCGGCCTGCGCCATCCCTTCGGCAGTTTCGGCTCGATCTTCGGCCATTCCCTGCTGTTCCTGATGCATGCCTTCGCTCTTCATCGAGCTGTCGCCGGTCATCTCGCCCGCGGTCTTCTTGCCGCGTCCGAGCAGCCTGTCCAGGAATCCCATTGTTTTGCCCTCCTTGAGTGAGGAAACCGGAGTATCGAAGATAGCGATCGAAAAAGCCAACCGACCAGAAGCGCCGAGACTCTGGCTACCATCCAGACGGCCTTGGCGAAGAAAGCCCGTACCCCTCTGCCGCCGCGGCCCGTCCAGGCACCAAAGCGGCGCGATACGAAGAAGCCAAAGGGCGTTCCGTCGGTCGGCGGACAAGGAAGGTCGCCGTGGCTGCTCTACGGTCTCGCAGCGCTCGGGCCGGTCGCGCTCGTCGCCGTGCTGCTGGTGCTCTTCGTCGGGGGTAACGGCTCCAGCACGAAGAACGTCACCGGCTCTGCGCCGAAGATCGACTACGCCACACTCCCCGGGCTCGAGAAGGGAAAGGCGCCGTGGCCGCCCGAGTATGCCTCCTTGCCCGACCGGCTGGCGCCGCTCCAACTGAGCTCCCTCGGAGTGCAGGGATCAACGCTGCACATCCACCAGCACCTGGACGTCTTCGTCAACGGCAAGCACGTGACCGTACCGGCCCTGGTCGGGATCTACGCGAGCGGCGACTCGGCCCAAGGCGGCTTCTTCGTCGAACTGCACACACACGACCCATCGGGGATCATCCACCTGGAGGCGCCGAAGAAGGGCGTGTTCACGCTCGGCCAGTTCGTCGGTGTCTGGGGCGTCCGGCTGTCGAAGCAGTGCATCGGCGGTTACTGCGCGGCGCCGGGTAAGCCGCTCAAGTTCTACGTCAACGGCAAGCGCTTCCTCGGCAACCCGAACAACATCGTCCTCCACCAGCACGACGAGTACGCGATCGTCTACGGCAAGCCGCCGGCGAAGATCCCGTCGACTTACGACTGGGGCCCGTCGGGCCTCTAACCGGCCCGGAGCGGGCGCTATTCTGGCGCCGCCGGGGTGGCGAAACTGGTCATACGCGCCTGACTTAAAATCAGGTGTCTCCTCTGGAGGCGTAAGGGTTCGAGTCCCTTCCCCGGCATCGGAACTCCCTGCCAGGCGGCTACCTCTCGAATCGGGCCGTTGCCCGCGTAGGCGCTGATCGGGGCGATGGGGCCACGCAGGGGCTCAGAGGTAGGAAGAGCGGGCTGCACGTTTTGCACGACCCGCAAGGGATGCCCGGCAAGCCACGGTTGCGCGGGAATGAATGCATGCGGTGGGGCGTGGTCGCCCACGCCCCACCGAGCGCCGCCACTACGAGTGGCAGTCGCCGCCCTTGCCCGGGCAGCCCCAGGCCGGTTCGACGTCGTCGGCCGGGTTGTTCGTGACGTTGAAGAGGTGCGAGCCGTCGGCGCTCATCGTCCAGATGTCTGCGTGGTCGAAGGTGATCGGCGGATCTTCGTGACTGAAGGTGATCGCCCGCCCGTCAGGGGACCAGTCCGGATCGAGGTTGTTGCCGAAGTCGGACGTCAACTGCCGCACATTCGTGCCGTCGGCGTTCATCGTGAAGACGTCGCTGACGTCACAGATCGAGCAGAAGTTGTCGACGAACGCGACCTGGTGTCCCGCTCGCATCGTCACGGCAGGGTCGTCCGGCGCCACGAGGCCGGCCGGTGTCACGTCGCCTGCGTCCGTGCCGTTCCGGTGAGCCGTGAGCATCGTGAATGGCCCAACGAACGTGTTCGCATCCGGCGCGTGGCCGTAAATGATTTTGTCGCCGTCGAGGAACGCGGCGCGATGGTTGAGTTCCGGATCGGGCGTGTGGGTCACCTGGCTCACGTCGCTCCCGTCGGAGTGCATCACGTAGATCTCAGGATGGCCGGTCCGGTCGCTCGTGAAGGCGATCGAGTGGCCGTCGGGGCTCCAGGCCGGCTGGTACTCATTTGCGTTTCCCGCGGTGAGCTGCCGCACGTTCGTCCCGTCGGGATTCATCAAGAAGATGTGCTCGTTCCCGTCGACCTTCGTGCTGGCGTACGCGATCGTCGTCCCGTCGGGCGACCAGGCCGCGTCCAGGTCGAATGCCTGATCGTTCGTGAGACGGGTCAAGTTGTTGCCGTCGGGGTCGACAGCCCAGAGGTCGTAGACGTTCGGGTCGTTCCCTCGGTTGCTGCTGAAGGCGATGCGCCCATGATTCTCTTGCGCGGCCTGGGCCATCGGCAAAAACGTCCCCAGCGCGCCAAGCAGCGCCAGGAGCAGAAGCTTCTTCATCGCTCTCCCTTTTCGTCTTGCTCCGCAGTGCCCGCCGCCGCGCCGATCGTCCCAGACTCGCTATGGGAATGCAACGGTTGCGACGAGGGCTTCGGCTTTCCTTTTTTCCCCCGGTCCGAAAGAGCGTCTAGGCGAGGGCGAGTGCCCAGCCTTCGGTAGCCACCTAGGCCCTGGGTCTCATCCTCCCACCACGTCGACACGGACGAGGCGTGAGTGGCAGGGGGTCTACGGCTTTGGCCGCCCGCAGCGCGGACAGTGCTCATTGTGACGCCGCTCTGGAATCCCACCGTGTCCGTGGTCGATCGCCGTGAGCATCTTGCGCGCGTGTCCGCGGTCGATCGCGACCATCATCTCGCGGAAGCGAAGGTCATCCAGCTCGCGGTTGCGAAGCACCTCCGCGTTCCGTCTCAGCTTTGCATGGCGGACGACGCGGTAGGGCGCGAGGAAGATCCCGAAGACGGTCGTCTGCTCGGCGGGAAGCCGAGGCTTTTGCTGTTCAAGCTCGGTCATCGTGTATGTGCCTTTCCTGAGCCCGGCGGAGGCTATGGCTGGCAAGAGTCCTGTGCGCTCGCCAGCCAAGAAAGGACGCCAAGCAATCCCGCCAGCACTTCCCTAGACGTTGCGGTCGCGTCGTTTCTTCCGTCGCCCGTTTCGCTTCGGGGCCTTCTGACGCGCGTCCTCGCCCGCTGGTTCGCATTGCCTCGCCGGCGGGCGAACGGGGGGATTTTGAGATGACCGCCCTAGAACTCTCATCAGTCCCAAGCGATCATCCAAAAAGGATGAGGCGCGGGCGTCCCGGCCAGACGGCGCGCTGAAAGCGAGTTGCCGCTTTCCAACGATTCTTGCTGGAGGATCGACCATGAGATTGAGCATTCCGTCCTGGCAGGATCATCGGGGCCACGCGGGGGCCACAAGAACCACCGAGATAGACCGAACCTTGTCGGTTGTTGAGAAGGCCAGTTTCCGGCGTCGAGCAGGAAAAAGTCTCGCTGGGGCTCGGCCCGTCTGGAGCCCCAGCGACCTTAAAATCAGGTGTCTCCTCTGGAGGCGTAAGGGTTCGAGTCCCTTCCCCGGCATCTAGCGGGGCGCCACGATCCGCATGGGCTGGTTGAAGTTCGTGTAGCGGTGGTGCATGAAGTGGGCCGCCGCCGTCATGTTCAGCTCCAGCGGCCGGTGGCTGCTCGGGTCGACGGCGATCTCGAACCATGCCGGCAGCCCGGGGTCGAAGAAGCTGACCAGTCGAGCGCGCCGGCCGCCGATTCGCGTCCAGCCGAGCGCTCTTGCGTTCAGCCAGCGTGGGCTCCATTCAGCGCCGGGGAGCTGGAGCGGCGTCTGCGCCGAACGCAGCAGCGGTCCTTGGCCATCGGCGTCCCACCGCTTCCCGCCGATCACGATCGCCCGCGCTCCAGCCGAGGTGACGTAGGTCAGGCGATCGGGCGCGACGATCCGAAACGTCGTCGTCAGCTTGTGGCGCGGGCCGGAGGCGAGGCGCTCGTGGATCACAAGGCTCCGCAGGCCTGTGAAGGCGCGCCGCGCCTCGGCCACGAGCCGGCTCGCGGGCTGCGTCGGGCCTGGGATCGCAAAGGGGACTGGCCCTGAACCGAGCAAGACCTCGACTCGGCGTGCGTCGATTCGCGCGTTGGCCCGGTAGCACCCGGGTCCGCAGGCGGTCGCGGCGACCGTTCTACCCCCGCCGCGGAAAGCGACCGAGAGGCCGTCGACACCGTTGTCGTCGGGGCCGAGCACGGTCGCCTGGAGCTGCCCGCCGGGCCTGATCGCGAGCCCGACCGCGCGGTCGCCCGATTCGCCGGCGAGCACGGTTGCACCCGGCGGAGGATCGGCGATCGGCTGCGGCGTCTCCGGACCGGCGACCGCGCGGGCGAGCTGGCGGCCCGGCGCGAGGTCTGTCAGGAATGCGACCGCGACCACCAGACCGGCGAGCAGGACGAGCTCGACCGCGACGTTCCGGCGCAGAGCCTCGAGGCGCAGCCTCGGCACGAGCCGAGAGCGGTTGATCCAGCCGAGCGAGACCAGCAGAGCCAGAAGACCTGTCTTGACGAGGAGCGCCCGCCCATAGCCGGAGCTCCAGAGCTGGCTCACGGCAGAGAGTTCCGAGAGCGCCCGGATCAGCCCTGTCGCCGCGATCACCGCGACCGACACGAGCGCGATCGCGGAGAGCCGTGGCACGAGCGCCGCCGTGAAGCGAGCGCGCTGTTCGGGCGAAAGCTTCCGTGCCGCGCGGGGCAGCCCAATCGCCAGCGCGAGCAGCCCGCCGATCCAGACCGCGGCCGCGCCCACGTGCAGGATGTCGGCGGCGACGTTCAGCGGCCGCGGCCACTGACCGCGGTCGAGTGCATGCCCGGCTACAGACGGGATCGGGAGGAGCGCCAGCGCGCAGACGAAGGCGCCGCGCCCGAGCCGTCGGTCGACGAATGCGATCGCCGAGAGCGTCGCGCCGACGACTGCGACGATCCCGCCCACCTCGTACGCCAGCCCGAACCGGGTCGTCCCGGGATCGTGGTGCGGAATCAGCGTCGAAGCGCCCAGGAAGGCCAGGAAGAAGCCGGCGAACGCGAGCGGCCAGAGGACGCGTTCGTCCGGCTCTGCGCCCGCCGCGCGAAGCGCCGGCCGCCAGGCCAGCGGCATGAAGAGGGCGACGCCGGCGGCGACGAGCAGTCCGGCGAAGAAGAACCAGCGGGAGATCACAGTACGCGTGAGGTTCGTGCCCCCGGCCGACAGGGCGGCGGTCGGCGGCGCGCGCCCTGCGCCAACCGCGAACGCAAACACACCGTCGATCGTGTGTCCGTCATCGGAGAGCACGCTCCAGCGCACCGTGTAGTCCCCGTCGCGAAGCTTTCGCAGCGGGATCGTGACCACCCGGCCGCTCGCGCTTGCCTTTCCGGCCGTGACGGCGCGCTTGTCGGAGTTGCCGACCACCGTCGTCCCCCCAAGGACGCGGACGGTGTCGTCGAACCGGATCGTCACCCGCTTCGGCGCGCTCGCGAGGACGTCGCCGTCGCCCGGCGTGGTCGAGACGATCCTCGCGTGCGCCCAGGCCTCCGGCGCCCCCGCCGCGGCCGCCAGGAGCACCGCGGCCGCGGCGAGCGTGCGTGTCCATCGCGTCAAGGTCTCGTCAGGGAATTTCGTGGTGGCGCCCAAAGCGGTTCGCCGCCAACGCATCTTGCCCGCACCGAGGAGGGCTTGGCGGAACAGAGTCTGTGTCGTCGGGCCGCGCTGGTCGCCACCGGCTCCGCCCTGGTTTCGCAGTCGCGCCAATAGCTTTTGCTATTGACGCTCCCTGCGTCCTTGCCTCGGAACGACCATCGCAGCCCGACAACGAGCGCCGTCCCGCCAATCCCTCCTACACTCTTTGCGATGGCCGAAGTGCACGACGTTTCGCACGATTCAGGTCACCTGGAGTGGGAAACGCCACTGTTCAACCAGGCGATCACGCAGTTCGAGC
>MNDB01000031.1 GCA_001914705.1 Actinobacteria bacterium 13_2_20CM_68_14
CTGCGGCTGATCGCCGGCTTCGAGCGGCCGGACCAGGGCCGGATCGAGCTGGCCGGGCGCGATGTCACCGGTCGGCCGCCGTACCTACGGGACGTCAACACGGTGTTCCAGGATTACGCGCTCTTTCCGCACATGACCGTGGCCGAGAACGTCGGCTACGGCCTCCGCGTGCGTGGAGTCGGACGCCGCGACCGGAGGCTGCGGGTCGACGAGATCCTGAACGTCGTCCAGCTCCCCGGGCTCGGCGACCGGAAGCCGATCCAGCTCTCCGGCGGCCAGCGCCAGCGGGTTGCTCTCGCACGGGCCCTCATCAACCACCCGCAGGTGCTCCTGCTCGACGAGCCTCTGGGCGCGCTCGATCTGAAGCTCCGCCAGGAGATGCAGATCGAGCTCAAGCGGATCCAGCGTGCGGTCCGCGAGGTCGGGATCACCTTCGTTTACGTCACGCACGACCAGGAGGAGGCGCTGACGATGAGCGACCGCCTCGCCGTCTTCAACGAGGGGAAGATCGAGCAAATCGGAACGCCGGCGGCCGTCTACGAACGGCCGGAGAACGCGTTTGTGGCCGGCTTCGTCGGCGCGTCGAACGTCATCCAGCGCTCCGGCCGCACGTTCACGGTCAGGCCGGAGAAGATCCGGATGAGCTACGACGGCGGCGCGCGCCGCGACGACGAGAACGCCGCTACCGGACGGATCCGCGACGTCGTCTACGCGGGCATGTTCACCCGCTACGTCGTCGACCTCGACGACGGCGGCGAGCTCGTCGTCGTCCGCCAAAACCTCGAAACGTCGTCGACCGAGGCCCTGGACGCACGGGGCCGCCGGGTGCTCCTGGAATGGCGCCCGGAGCACGCGATCGAGACGAAACCTCAACGGGAGGAGAAGCATGAGTCGAGTTAGCAAGCGCTACCTGGCGTGGGCGGCCCTCGGGCTGCTGACCGGAGCGCTGGCCGTCGCCGCTGCCGGATGTGGCGGCGGCGGAAGCAGCAGCAAGTCGTCGGCGAGTACGACGACGGTCGGGCCAACCTCGATCGGCAAGGGCGAGGGTGCGCTCAACCTGATCGAGTGGCCTTACTACTCGGATCCCAAGTTCGCGACCAAATTCGAGCAGCAGACGGGCTGCAAGATTCACCGCAAGGACGCCGGCTCCTCGAACCAGATGGTTTCCCTGATGCGCACGGGTGGCGGTGGCGGCGGTGGCCAGTGGGATCTCGTCTCTGCCTCCGGGGATGCGAGCCTGCGCCTGATCAGAGGTGGCGACGTCAAACCGGTCAACATCAGCCTGATCCCGAGTTGGAACGACTTCATCCCGATCTTCAAGTCGCCGGCGCACAACACGGTCGACGGCAAGCACTACGGCGTCTCGCTCCAGTGGGGCCCGAACGTCTTGCTCTACAACACGAAGAAGATCACGACGGCCCTCACCAGCTGGGGGGCGCTCTACGACCCGAAGTACAAGGGCCAGATCACGATCCCGAACAACCCGATCCAGATCGCCGACGCGGCGTTCTACTTGCAGCATTCTCAGCCGGACCTCGGGATCAAGGATCCGTATGAGCTGAACAAGAAGCAGTTCGACGCGACCATCGCCGTGCTCAAGGACCAGCGCAAGCTCGTCAAGCTCTATTGGAATTACGACACGGACGGCCGGGCCGCGTTCGCCAACGGCGACGTCTCGCTCGGCGCGATCTGGCCGGTGGACACCCTCGCGCTGCAGGCCAAGGGGGTGCCCGTGAAGGAGGTCATTCCTACGGTGGGCGCCACCGGCTGGGCCGACACGTGGATGCTCGCCGCCAAGGCGCCGCATCCGAACTGCGCCTACGAATGGATGAAATACGTGACGACGCCGCAGGTCCAAGCGCAGCAGGCGCTGATCTTCGGCGAGACGCCGGTCAATCCGAAGGCGTGTCCGAACATGAACAAGATCGAAGCCGGCTCGTGCGCGAAATACCACCTCAACGAGCCGCTCAACTACTACAACAAGATCAAGTTCTGGAAGACGCCGATCGCCAACTGCGGCGACGGCAAGAACGACTGCATGGACTACAACGCCTGGCAGACGGCTTGGACGCAAGTCACGGGGTAACCGCATGACCGAATTCGCCGAGGCGGGCGCTTCTCTGCGGGGCGCCCGCCTCCGTCTCTCGGCCGCGCTCTGGCGGCGTCCGTGGCTGAAGCTGGGGCTGCTGCTTGCCGCGCCCGTGCTCGTCTTCGCGGTCGTCTATCTCGGCGCGCTCGTCTCGCTCTTCGTCTCGGCGTTCTGGCAGATCGACTCCTTCACGGCCGCTGTGATCCACAAGTGGACACTCGACAACTTCAAGACCTTGTGGAACGACCACACCTATTGTCGAATCACTGGCCGGACGATCGGTCTCGCCGCGGCGGTGACCGTCACCGACGCGGTGCTCGCCTTTCCGCTCGCGTACTTCATGGCGAGGATTGCACCGCCTCGCTGGCGGGCGCTGCTGTTCGTGGCAGTGCTGCTGCCGCTCTGGTCGAGCTACCTCGTCCGCATCTATGCGTGGCGGACGATCCTGGCCAAGAACGGGGCGCTCAACTGGGTCTTGAACGGGTTGGGGCTGCCCGACGCGGGACTCGCCTACACGAACACGGCGATGTGGATCGTTTTCTCGTATGTCTGGCTGCCGTTCATGGTGCTCCCCGTCTACGCGGCGCTGGAGCGGATTCCCGACAGCTACCTCGAGGCCTCCCAGGACCTCGGTGCCAAGGGATCGCGGACGCTGCGGTCGGTGATCCTGCCCCTGGCGATCCCGGGAATCGTCGCGGGCTCGATCTTCACCTTCTCGCTGACGCTCGGCGACTTCATCACGCCTGCCCTCGTCGGCGGCGCGGGCTCGAGCTTCATCGGCAACATCGTCGAGGACAAGGTCGGCCAGCCTGACATTCCCTTCGCGGCAGCGTTCGCGACCGTGCCAGTCGTCGTGATGGGCATCTACCTGCTCATCGCCCGGCGGCTGGGGGCGTTTGAGGCCGTTTAGTGGCCGCCCGGGCGACATCCTCCATGCCTCTGGCGCGCGATCACGCGGCGCCGGGCGGCGTCCTCGGTCGCGCCCGTGTCTCGGATACGGGCACTCCCTGCGTCCTTCCCCGGCTTAGTGCTCGCGCCCCAGAGACGTGGCAATCTCACCGGGGCCGCCACTGATGGAAACCCGCAGCACCCGCATCGGCTTGGGCGTCGCGACGGTGGCCGTGATCGCGTTCCTCTGGCTGCCGCTGCTCTTGATCATGGCGTATGCCTTCAACAGCTCGACAATCCAGAGCTGGCCGATCTCCGGTTTCACCTTCCATTGGTTCCACCAGGCCTGGCACGACCCCGAGGTGCGCAGCTCGCTCTGGCTCTCGCTGAAAGTGGGCCTTGCGGCGACCGTGATCGCGGTGGTGCTCGGGACCGCGGCCGCTGCGGCGATCTACCGGTTCCGCTTCTTCGGCCGCGAGGCCGTGTCGTTCCTGCTGCTGCTGCCGATCGCGCTGCCCGGAATCATCACGGGCATGGCCTTGAACTCGTTCTTCAACTTCGGCGGGGTGCAGCTCTCGATTTGGACGATCGTCGCCGGGCACGCGACCTTCTGCGTCGTGATCGTCTACAACAACGTCCTCGCACGGCTGCGGCGCAGTTCGCCGTCGCTGATCGAGGCGTCGATGGACCTGGGTGCGGACGGCTGGCAGACCTTCCGTTGGGTGATCTGGCCCGTGCTCTCGACGGCGCTCGTCGCCGGTGGTCTTCTGGCATTCGCGCTTTCGTTCGACGAGGTGATCGTGACGACGTTCACCGCCGGCGCCCAGACGACGCTGCCGATCTTCATCCTCGACAACATCCAGCGCGGGCAGCAGCTGCCGGTCGTGAACGCGATCGTCTTCGTCGTCATCCTCGTAACGGTGATCCCGGTCACGATTGCGCAACGCCTGACCGGCGACACCGGAGTGCTGCGGCGAGGGTCCTCGCCGCCAAAGGTGTAGTTTTGAAATGAGTTAGCGAAGGAGGGCATTCATGAGCGTGACGGTCTCGAGCTACAAGAACATCGTCGGCGGTGAGTGGGTCGATTCCGCCTCCGGCCAGACGATGGAGGTGCTGAACCCGGCGACCGGCGAGGCGATCGCCGAGGTCCCCCGGGGCACGAAGGAGGACGCCGACCGCGCGGTCGAGGCGGCGAAGGAAGCGCTGCCCGAGTGGCTCGAGACGACGCCGGGCGAGCGCGGAGAGGCACTGCTCAAGCTCGCCGACCTGCTCGACGAGCATGCGGAGGAGCTGGCCGAGCTCGAGTCGCAGAACGTCGGCAAGCCGCTGCCGGCCGCGCGCGACGAGATGCCGGTCTCCTCGGACAACATTCGCTTCTTCGCCGGCGCGGCCCGGCTGCTCGAGGGCAAGGCCAGCGGCGAGTACATGCGCGGCTACACGTCGATGCTTCGGCGCGAGCCACTGGGCGTCGTCGGCGGGATCACGCCGTGGAACTACCCGCTGATGATGGCTGTCTGGAAGTTCTCGCCGGCGCTGGCGGCGGGCAACACACAGGTGCTGAAGCCGGCCGAGCAGACGCCCCTGACGACGTTGCGGTTCTTCCAGCTTGCGACGGAGGCGGAGATCCTGCCGCCCGGAGTCCTGAACGTGATCACCGGCGACGGCGTGCCGGTCGGCGAGGCGATCGTGAAGCACCCCGACGTCCGCCTCGTCTCGCTCACGGGCGACGTGGCGACCGGCAAGATCATCGCCCGGACCGCCGCGGACACCCTCAAGCGCGTGCACCTCGAACTGGGCGGCAAGGCGCCGGTGGTCGTCTTCGACGACGCCGACCCGGCCGCTGTCGCCGAGGGGATCAAGGTCGCGGGCTACTGGAACTCCGGTCAGGACTGCACCGCCGCCTCACGCATCGTCGCGGGTCCGAAGATCTACGACAAGCTGCTCGAGGAGCTCGTCCCGGCGGTCGAGTCGATCTCGGTCGGCGATCCGGCCGAGAACGAGGAGCTCGACATGGGGCCGGTGATCTCCAAGGATCAGCAGGAGCGCGTCTTCGGCTTCCTCGAGCGCGCGAAGGGCGCCACTGTCCTCACCGGAGGCGAGTCGAACGGCTCGCGTGGGTTCTTCGTCAAGCCGACGGTGATCACGGACGTCGGCCAGGAGGACGAAATCGTCCAGCGCGAGGTCTTCGGGCCGGTCGTCACCGTGCAGCGTTTCGCCGACGACGATCAGGCGATCGCGTGGGCCAACGACGTCGACTACGGCCTTGCCGCCTCCGTTTGGACCCGCGACATCGGCCGGGCGCTGAACGCCGCCCGCAAGCTCCAGTTTGGGACGGTCTGGATCAACGACCACATCCCGCTGGTCAGCGAGATGCCGCACGGGGGCTACAAGCAGTCGGGCTACGGCAAGGACCTGAGCGCCTATTCGCTCGAGGACTACACGAACATCAAGCACGTAATGGCCAAGATCGACTAGCCGGCTTCGGCCCGGTTTTAGGGACAGGCACCCTCGGGTGCCTGTCCCTCCAGGCGCCCCGAACCTATGCCTTCTTCAGGTCGGCGAGGATCTCGCCCGCGGCGCGGACGCCCTCCGATGCGCCGCCCTCCATGAAGCCCTGGAAGTCCTGCGAGCAATGCTCGCCGGCGAAGTGGATGTTTCCCTGCCGTTTCTTCTCGTAGCCGCTGAAGCCGGTGTACTGGCCGGGCTTCCAATACGAATAGGAGCAGAGGAAGTTCGGGTCGGTGAAAGGTGTCGACAGCATCGCCTTTCTGTTCCACTGGTTGCTGATACCCGGGAAGATCGGCTCCATCTGCGTCAGCAATTGCTGTGCGAACTTCGTGACCTGGGAGTTCGTGTCAGTGGTCGTATACGGGTCCGACTGCGCCATTGACTTCGCCACGTTGGCCCCCGGATACTCGACGAAGATGCCAGTCGCGCCGGCTTGTCCACGCGTGACGTCCCAACCGCTCTGGAAGGGCTGGTCGGTGTAGATCGAACCCGTGCTGCCGGCACTGTTCCAGATCCGCGAGTTGAACTGAACGTTCAGCTTCGCGTTGATGCCTGACCCAAGTTGCGTGATCGCGGTCTGCTTGAGTTTGTCGAACCCTGCCCTGCGATAGTCGAGCGTTCGCAGTACGGAAAAGCTCATGCAGAGAATGACCTCGTCGGCGGTGACCGTCGTCGAAGGTGCGCTACCGGTGTCGAACGTCATCGTGATCGTCCCGTCCGAGTTCGTCTTGATCGACATCATCCTGTTGTTGAGGTGAATGCTCTCGCTCGGGAGAGCGCTCGCGATCGCCTGCGGCAAAAGTGTGTTGCCGCCGACGATGTGGTACCGCTCGTCGGACTTACCGTAGATCGAGAAGTTGCCGGGCTTCGTGTTGTACCCGAGCAGGTAGATGAGGTTCAGCGCTGCCTGGTCTGTCGTTTCGGCACCGTATTCCTCGTTGTACGCGTTGTTGAGCAAAGTCCCGAATTGCGAGTCGTGGCCACCCAGAACGTAGTTCTCGATCCAGTCGTACACCGTCATGTTGTCGAAGAACTTGCCCGCGGCCGTGGACAGGTTGTAGAGGGTCGGGTAGCTCGTCGCCTGCACCTGTCCCTGCAGCGTGTTGTGGACCGGTTGGAAATCCTGGTCCGCCTGGTCCTTCGGGTACGGGGCGCCAAAGACGTCGTAGGTGTCCTCCGTCCCGTTCGGCTGCGCGCCAAGCAGGTCGACGGTCGCGAGGCCGAAGCGCTGAGCAAGTTGCAAGATCGTCTTGTGGTTCGAGTCGATCAGTTCGCCGCAGAGCTCGGCCTGCTGGCCGTTTGCCCAGAACGTACGACCGAACTCGGTCCAGTCCGAGTGCATGCGGCCGCCCAGTCGGCCTGAGGACTCGTAGATCTCCGATGAGACCCCCTTGTCCTGGAGTGTGAGCGCCGCCGTGAGGCCGGCGATCCCACCGCCGACGATGACGATCCGCGGCCCGTTCGCGGCGCGCGCCCTGCTCGGCAAGGCCGCAGGCCCGCCCAAGGCGAGGGCCGCCCCGACGGCGCCGGAGCGTTTTAGGAACTCGCCTCGCGAAAAGGAGCGCTCGCGCGCTTCAGCTTGCCGCTCTCGCAGCTCGGTCGGTGTGATCCCAAGCCGACCCGCAGCCTGGTGCTCCCGTGCAAGCCTTTGCAGCGAGCGCAGCAACGGTGTCCGTGCCATGCGCCTCTCCTCTCGTCGCATGCAGTCCGAAAGAATCCAATTGCGCCGCGATCTTAAAGCGTGAACGGCTCTCGATTGACGGGATGCGAGGTGATCAGAGAGAATCGCTTCGCATTGCGAGGTGATCACAATCGCGGCGCCGTCGGACCGGCGCGGGGGCTCGACCGGGTCGACCAGAGCATCATCGAGGCGTTGCAGAAGAACGGCCGCGAGTCGTTTCGTCGCATCGCCGCGGAGATAGGCGTTTCCGAGGCGACGGTACGCGCCCGGTACTCCCGTCTCTGCGACGAGAACATCCTCCAGGTCACCGGCGTCACCAACCCGCTCGAGCTCGGCTTCGAGGCGCAGGCGATGGTCGGTATCCGCACCGGGGGGGCGCCGGAGCCCGTCGCGGACGAGATCGCAAAATGGGACGAGGCGGGCTACGTGGTCGTCACGGCAGGCCAATACGACATCCTCGTCGAGCTCGTGTGCGCCGATCGCCGCCAGCTGCTCGAGCTGACCAACAGGATCCGCTCGCTCGCAGGTGTCGCATCCACCGAGAGCTTCCTCTATCTGGCGCTCTGGAAGCAGCTCTACGATTGGGGAGCGCCTGTCGGCAATGCAGGCGCTGTCGAGGAAAAGGTCGGCTGATGGCCGTCGAAGAGCGCATTCAGCAATCGCTCGAGCGTGCTGCCGAGCCATCCGGCACCCCCGATGTCCGGCTTGATCGAGTCACGAAGAAGTTCGACGACGTCGTCGCGGTCGACGACCTCTCGCTCGAGATCCCCCGCGGCAGCTTCTTTGCCCTGCTCGGTCCATCCGGCTGCGGCAAGACGACGACGCTGCGGATGATCGGTGGTTTCGAGGAGCCGACAGCGGGCGCGATCTACCTCGGCGAGCGCGAGGTCTCCGGGACGCCGCCGTACAAGCGGGACGTCAACACGGTCTTCCAGAGCTACGCCCTCTTCCCTCACCTCTCGATCTTCGAGAACGTCGCCTTCGGCCTGAGGCGAAAGGGCACGCGGGGAGGAATCCTCAAAGGCAAGGTCGAGGAAATGCTCGACCTCGTCCAACTCAGCGGGTACGGAAAGCGCAAGCCGCGTCAGCTCTCGGGAGGCCAGCAACAGCGGGTCGCGCTCGCACGCGCGCTCGTCAACAGTCCGCGAGTCCTACTGCTCGACGAGCCGCTCGGAGCCCTCGACCTGAAGCTGCGTAAGGAGATGCAGCTCTTCATCAAGCGCCTCCAGCACGACGTCGGCATCACCTTCATTCACGTGACGCACGACCAGGAGGAGGCGATGACGATGGCCGATCGGATCGCGGTCATGAACCAGGGGAGGATCGAGCAGCTCGGGACCCCGGACGAGCTGTACGAGCTGCCACAGACGGCCTTCGTCGCCGGCTTCCTCGGGATCTCGAACCTCCTTCGCGGAACGGTCGCCGGCCCCGACGCGGTCAGGCTCGGCGACGGGACGACGATCCGGGTCCGCACCGGCTCGCTGGCAGGCCACACCGGCGATGTCGCGGTCGGCATTCGCCCTGAGAAGATTCGCCCCGACGAGCAGGACCCGAACGCCCTCCCTGGAGTCGTCAGGGAGCGTGCGTACATCGGTGTCTCGACGCAGTACATCGTCGAGACCCGCAACGGCAACGTCACCGTCGTCGTCCTCAACGATCGGTCGGGCACGGTTCCGCACAGCCCGGGCGACCACCTCACTCTCAGCTGGGATCCGGAAGCCACATTCGTCGTCGACCCAATGGAGGAAGCGGAATGACAGATCAGTTGACCCGTCGCGAGTTGCTTCAGCGTGGCGCTGCAGGCGGCGCCGCACTGACGATCCCCGGCCTGCTCGCGGCTTGCGGCGGCACGTCCAAGGCGGGCGCAGGCTCCACCACTAGCCACAAGCTCGCGAAGACGCTGAACTTCTCGAACTGGACGCTCTACATGGACGTGAACAGCAAGAAGCACACCAATCCTTCGCTCATCCAATTCCAGAAGAAGTACGGCGTCCACGTCGACTACGTCGAGGACATCAACGACAACGCAGGGTTCTTCGGGAAGATCCAGGGCGCGCTCTCGCGCGGCCAGTCGATCCACCGGGACATCATCGTCCTCACCGACAACGACCGCTACCTCGCCCTGATGATCAAGAAGGGCTGGTGCGAGAAGCTCGACAAGTCGGCCATTCCCAACATCAAGAACCTGGTCGACGTCCAGAAGCACCCGAACTTCGATCCGAACCGCGACTACTCGCTGCCGTGGCAGTCGGGCATGACGGGCATCGCCTACAACGACACGCTCACCGACCCCGTGTTGTCGATCGACGAGCTATTCGGGAATCCGAAGCTGAAGGGCAAGATCACTTGCCTGAACTCCATGGGCGACGCGCTGACGCTCGTGATGCTGTCGAACGGCGACGACCCGTCGAAGGTCACGGACAAGTCGTTCAACGCGGCCTTCAACCGGGTCAAGAAGGCCGCCGACTCGAAGCAGATCCGCCAGTTCACCGGCAACGACTACGCGCCGATCCTGGCCAGAGGCGACCTCTCGGCGGCGATGTCGTGGTCGGGCGACATCGCGCAGCTCGGCCAAAAGCAGATCCACTGGAACGTGCCAAAGGACGGCGGCGCCCTCTGGACCGACAACATGCTGATCCCGAACGGCGGCAACGTCTACACCGCGTCGGTCTACATGAACTACGTGTACGACCCGAAGGTCCAGGGCCTGATGGAGGCCGGCGACCCGAAGCGGAACATCACGGGCATTTACTACATCCCGCCGGTGGCCGGCGCTGGCGAGTGGGCGAGGAAGTACGACCCCACGGTCGCCAACAACCCGCTCATCTTCCCGAACAAGAAGATGCTCGACAGCGTCCACATCTTCGACAGCAAGGCGCTCAACAACCAGAAGTACCTGGAGCAGTGGCAGAACCTGATTTCTAGCTGACCGGCGCTTGAGCTACTTCCACCGTCACCGGGAGCTGACCCCGTACCTGTTGCTCGCCCCTGGCGTGCTTTTTCTCGCTGTGTTCTTCGTCGTGCCGCTCGGCTTCCTGGCCTACCAGTCGCTGGAGTCGGGCAACATCGATTTCGGCTACGCCTTCACCTGGTCGTGGAGCAACTACTGGCACGCGCTCCGGGACTACCGCGCCCAGTTCGTCCGCTCGCTCGAGTACGCCGGGATCGCGACGCTGCTCGCCCTCCTGATCAGCTATCCGGTCGCCTATTGGATCGCGTTCCGCGGCGGGCGCTGGAAGAACCTGTTGCTGCTGTTCATCGTCGCGCCGTTCTTCGTGACGTACCTGATCCGGACGCTCGCCTGGGAGACGATCCTCTCGGACAACGGCTTCGTCGTGAACACGCTGCAGTCGCTGCACGTGCTCGGGCCTAGCGGGCGGCTGCTCGCGACCTCGACCGCCGTCGTGACGGGGATCACCTACAATTTCCTCCCCTTTATGGCGCTGCCGCTGTACGTATCGCTCGAGCAGATCGACGGGCGGCTGATCGAGGCGGCGGAGGACCTCTACGCCAGCAAGCTGCACGCCTTCCTGCGGGTGACGCTGCCCCTCTCGCTGCCGGGAGTCGTCGCGGGGACGCTGCTCACCTTCATCCCGGCCGCGGGCGACTTCATCAACGCCCAGCTCCTGGGCGGGCCAGACAACCACATGATCGGGAACGTCATTCAGTCGAAATTCCTCGAGCTGACCGACTATCCGGCGGCAGCTGCGATGTCCTTCATCCTGATGGCCGCCATCCTGGTTGCGGTTTTCGTCTACGCCCGCCTGGTGGGAACCGAGCAGCTGACGGGGACGGCGGTATGAGCTCCATCGCGGTCCCGGCACGCTCCAGGCGCAACACCCTTGCGACGACGCTCGGGTTCGTCCGTCGCCATCTCCTGACGGCGTACTCGATTCTCTTCTTCGCCTACCTCCTGCTGCCGATCGCGGTCGTGATCCTCTTCTCGTTCAACCACCCGATCGGCAAGTTCAACTACACCTGGCAGGGCTTCACCTGGGACAACTGGCGCTACTGGGACGGCGTCCCCGGGATCCGCAGCTCGATCGTCCTCTCGTTGCAGATCGCGCTCCTAGCGAGCATCGTCGCGACGGCGCTCGGGACCCTGATCGCGCTCGCGCTCGTCCGCTACGGCTTCCGTGGGCGGGGGACGACCAACATCCTCATCTTCCTCCCGCTCTCCACGCCCGAGATCGTGCTGGGTGCGTCGCTGCTGACGCTCTTTCTCAACCTGAACGTCGTCTTCGGATTCTGGACGATCCTCATCGCGCACATCATGTTCTGCATCAGCTTCGCGGTGGTAACGGTGAAGGCGAGGCTGGTCGGCTTCGACCGGCACCTGGAGGAAGCCGCGATGGACCTCGGCGCGAACGAGTGGACGACCTTCCGGAAGGTGACTTTGCCGCTGAGCGCGCCCGCGATCCTGGCGGCACTGCTGCTCTGCTTCGCGATCTCGATCGACGACTTCGTCGTCACCTACTTCAACTCCGGCAACAAGGTCACGTTCCCGCTCTTCGTCTGGGGCGCGGCAAGGATCGGCGCGCCGCCGCAGGTGAACGTGATCGGCACCGCGATCTTCGTGATCGCTATCACCGTAATGCTCGCCAACGTCCTCGTCCAGATGCGACGCGCGAAAAGGGTTTCATGACCACCGTCTCCCCGGGGCTTTCGCCGGCCGAGCTGCAGAAAGCCGCCCGCGACCATCTCTGGCTTCACTTCACCCGGATGGGCGGCTACCTCGACTCGGAGGTTCCGGTGATCGTCCGGGGCGAGGGCTGCTACCTCGAGGACATCAACGGCAAGCGGTATCTCGACGCCCTGGCGGGGCTCTTCGCCGTCAACATCGGCTACTCGCACGGCGAGGAGATCGGACAGGCGGCGCTCGAGCAGATGCGCGAGCTGCCGTTCTACACGAACTGGTCGTACGCGCACCCGCGTGCGATCGAGCTCGCGGCGGAGGTGGCCGCGCTTGCGCCGGGTGACCTGACGCGCGCGTTCTTCGTCTCGGGCGGCTCGGAGGCCGTCGAGTCAGCGTGGAAGCTCGCGCGGCAGTACCACGCGGCGCGCGGCGAACGGCGCTGGAAGGCGGTCTCCCGCAACGTCGCCTACCACGGTACGACGATGGGCGCGCTCTCGATCAACGGGATTCCGGCCCTGAGGACGCCGTTCGAGCCGCTCGTCCCCGATGTCGTGCACGTGCGGAACACGAACCGCTACCACCGCCCGGCGGACGAGAGGGAGGCGGAGTTCACCGCGTTCCTGCTCGACGATCTCGAGTACGCGCTCGAGGCCGCCGGCCCGGAGACGGTGGCGATGGTGATCATGGAGCCGGTGCAGAACGCCGGCGGCGCCTTCACACCGCCTGCTGGCTACTTCCAGGGCGTGCGCGAGCTCTGCGACCGGCACGGAATCCTGCTCTGCGCCGACGAGGTGATCACCGGCTTCGGGCGGATCGGCTACTGGTTCGCGTCGGAGAAGTACGACGTCCGGCCGGACATCGTCACCTGCGCCAAGGGCCTGTCCTCGGCCTACGCCTCGATCGGCGCCGTCCTGACGACCAACCGCGTGATGGAGCCGTTCCTGACGGGCGACACGATGTTCACGCACGGGATCACGTTCGGCGGCCATCCCGTGATGGCCGCGATCGCGCTCAAGAACATCGAGATCATGAAGCGCGAGGGCATCGTCGTCGGCGTTCGCGAGCAGGAGGGGATGTATCGCTCGAAGCTCGAGCGGCTGCTCGAATTGCCGATCGTGGGCGACCTGCGCGGCGCCGGCTGCTTCTACGCGGTCGAGCTCGTCAAGAACAAGGAGACGCGGGAGACGTTTTCGGAAGTGGAGGCGGAGCGGCTGCTGCGTGGGTTCCTTTCGCCCGAGCTCTTCGAGCGCGGGCTGATCTGCCGCGCCGACGATCGTGGCGACCCGGTGATCCAGATCTCGCCGCCGCTCGTGGCCGGCGAGGCGGAGTTCGACGAGCTCGTGAGGATCCTCGGCGACGTGCTCGAGGAAGCCTGGGAGCGAATCGAGCACTGACGCCCTGGTGGCTCGAGGAGGCGCCGCAGGCCGAGCCTGAGCCGCCGCTCGAGGCGGAGCTCGACGTCGACGTTGCGATCGTCGGCGGCGGCTACACCGGGCTCTGGACCGCGCTCGCAGTGGCGGAGCTCGAGCCGTCGGCACGCGTCGCCGTCCTGGAGGCCGCCCTGTGCGGCGAGGGGCCGAGCGGACGGAACGGAGGTTTTCTGCACGGGTACTGGTCGTCGCTCACTCGTGCGCGGCGGGTGTTCGGCGACGGTGGCGCGCTCGCCGTCGCCGAGGCGGCATCGGCGATCGTCCCCGGCGTCCGCGAGTTCGTCGAGCGGCGGGGGGTGGACGTTTGGCTCAGAGAGGCGCCGATGCTCGAGGTCTCGGCGGCGCCGGCGCAGGATGAGGCAATCGATGCGGCTGTGGCCGCCGCGCGCGACCTCGGCGTCGAGGAGGAGGCCGTGCCGGTCGGCCGCGGCGAGCTGGCCGAGCGGTGCTCGTCAACGAGCTTCCGGCGCGGCGTGCTCTACCGCGAAGGCGCAACCGTTCAGCCGGCGCGGCTCGTGCGGGCGCTTCGCGCTGCGGTGGTCGACGCCGGCGTCGTGCTTCACGAGCGGACGCCGATGATTCGCCTCCGGCGTGACTCACCCAACGTCGTCGAGACGCCGCGGGGACGGGTACGGGCGCGCGAGGTCGTCATCGCGATCAACGCTGCCGCGGCGGGCTGGCGTCCGCTCGGCCGGCGCCTGACCGCGTTCGGCTCCTACGTCGTGCTGACCGAGCCGGTGCCCGAGTTGCTCGAGGCGATCAACTGGACCGGCGGCGAGTCGATCGTCGACGGGCGCATGTTCCTGCACTACTTCCGGACGACGAACGACGGCCGCGTCCTGATGGGAAGCGGCTCGGGCCCGATCGGCTTTGGCGGCCGAATCGACGAGCGCTTTACCGCCGACGCGCCCTCGGTGGCGCGGGCCGAGGCGGGTCTACGCTTCCTGCTGCCCGGGCTCGCTGACGCGCGAGTCGAGCGAGCGTGGGGCGGACCGATCGACGTCTCGGCCGACCACTTCCCGTTTTTCGGGACCGTCCCCGGAAGCCGGGTCCACTACGGCGCCGGCTACTCGGGCAACGGCGTCGGCCCGAGCTGGCTCGGCGGCAGGATCCTGGCACGGCTCGCTCTGGGGATCGAGGACGAGCTGACGGCCCTGCCGCTCGTCAATCGCAGCGTCCGCCCGCTACCGCCGGAGCCGATCAAACGTCTCGGCGGCGGACTGGTGCGGGGCGCAGCCCTGCGGGTCGAGGAAGCCGAGCAAGCCGGCCGCCGCCCCGCACTGCCACTGCGGGCGATCGCCGCGCTCCCCCGCGTCGTGGGCCTGCGCGTGGGTACGCGCTAGGGGAACCGGGAGGTTCCCCTAGCGCGTCTAAATCGCTAGATCTTCCCTCGGCCCCTCCACTTGGCGAAGATCGGCTTGAACTCGTGCAGTGCCGCGCTCGCGGCGTCGGCGGGCGTCATCTTGCCTTGCGCTACCTGGGCGAACATCTGCGGGACCAGCCAGGTGTTGAAGATCTCGTCGACCGCCGCGTTGGAGAAGCCCGGATAGCCGAGGTTGACGGTGTACTTCCGGGCGATCAGGTCGAGCACGTTGTACTTGCCCTTGTGCGGGTCGGCCGCGAGCTGCCTCGCGTAGTCATGCACCGCACCCCTGAAGGCGGGGAAGTTGTAGAACTTGCTGTTCTTGAATGCCCCCTGGTAGTTCATCTCCAGGTCGGCGATGAACCGCTTCGCGAGCGTCTTCTGTTTCGAGAACTTCCAGATCGTGTAGACGCCCATCACGTGCTCGAGGCCAAGGCGCTGCACGGGCCCTCGTGGAATCGGCGCCACCGACGTGTTCTGGGCCAGCGCCGGGTTTGCGTCCTCTGCACTGCGAATGATCGAGATCGCGTTGACCGCCAGCGACAGGCGCCCGGAAAGGTATCCCTGGTTGTTCGACGCCGCTGTCCAGGCGAACACTTCGTTTGTCATCCCGCGCTTATAGATGTCCCGCATCATCTTGAGCGCCTCGATCGTGTGCTTGCTGTTGATCGCCGGACGCGCCTGCGCGTTCTGGATGAAGGCGCCGAAACACTGCATCAGCGCGATCAGCAGCATGTTCGAGTCGAGCTCGTTCGACATCCCGAGCCCGACCGGGTGACCGAGGGCCTTCAGCTTGGGGGCAGCCCTGCGAACGTCATCCCAGGTCGACGGCTTGATCCCGACTTGATTCCAAAGATCCTTGCGAAAGTGAATCGGGTCCGGGACGTAGTTCTCGGGAAACCCGTGCCACTTGCGGGTCTTTGGGTTGTAGCAGCTCTTGAACCCGACCTGGCTGACCTTCCCGACCTTGCGCGTGACCTCCTGGATGATCTCCTTGTGGTTGATCACCTGGTCCTCGAGCCCCGCCTGCGGTGACAGATGTCCGAAGATATCGTGACCGCTCTGCGCGGCGACCTCTGCCTGGGCGCGGGCGGGTAGCTGGGCAAGTGCGATGTGGTCGACCTGCACGTCCGTGTCGTGCTTGGCGCCCCAGTTCTTCGTGTACGTCTTGTCGAACCACACGTCGTAGGCGGGAACGAAGTGGCTCCACTGGATGATTTTGAGCGTGTTCTTGTAGTGCTTGTGGACGTACTTGGGCACCCCGGCTGCCGCCACCTTCGGTAGCGCGCCGGCATAGGCAACCAAGAATCCGCCGAGGCCCCTGCGGACGAGCTGACGTCGCGTCAGGCTTGTCGAGATCCCTAGCTCTTCGAGCTCGTCATCGTTCTCGGCCATGTCTCCCTCCTTCCTTTCGTTCTCCAGGTCAACGAAACGCACCTCCCGTAAAGCCGGCGATGAAACGGTCGAGAAAGCTGTTGTAGAGCAGCGCGAGCAGGATGCTCGGGATCAACGTTGCGGCCATCAGCGACTGCCAGAAGTAGACGTCGCCTCGGATCAGATCCGTCGGCACGCCGGCCGAGATCGTGTGCTGCTTCGTTCCCGAGATGAATGTGATCGCGTAGACGAACTCGTTCACGCAGAGCGAGAACGAGAAGATCACCACAGTGAGGATCCCGGGAATCGAGATCGGAAAGATCACGCGGGCCAGCGCCTTGAGCCGCGAGCAGCCGTCGATGAGCGCTGCATCTTCGAGCTCGGCCGGGATCGTCCGAAAGAAGCCCATCAGCAGCCACGTCGCGAACGGGATCGTGAAGGACGGATAGACCAGCACGAGCGACCAGAGGCGGTCCTGCAGACCCAACTTCGAGATCACGCGCGAGAGCGGCAGGAACAGCAAGGTTGGCGGTACGAGATACGTCAAGAAAATCCCGACACCGACGCTCTGCCCCCAGCGCCCCGACAGACGCGCCAAGGAATAGCCGGCAGGCACGGCGAGCAGCAGCGTGATCACGACGACGAGCCCGCCGACGACCGCGGTGTTCTCCACCCAGCGCAGGTAGTTCGTGTCGCTGAAAATGAAGGTGATGTGGGAGGTCGTCGCGTTCTCGAAGCCGAAGGGCAACCAGTGGTCGTGCTGGAACGAGAGCTTCTCCCCGACCGCGGCCTGCGAGGGGTGATAGGTGAACGGGACGTTGTCGAGGTTGTAGAGGTCGCCGTTCGTCTTGAAGGCAGTCACGAGCATCCAGTAGAAGGGGAAGGCGAGCACGATCGCGAACGGCCCCACGATCAGGTACGAGACGCCGCGCTCGCGGAGCGTGCTCCACATGCCTACGAGACCTCCACCCGCCGTGCGAAGAGCAGCATCAAAACGCTGACAACCAGCAACACCGGCAACAGATAGAGCGAGATCGCCGCGCCTTCGCCGAGATTGCTCGAGACGACGCCAGTCTGATACGCCCACGTCGTCAGCATGTGTGTGCTGTTGAACGGGCCACCGCTCGTGAGGATGTAGACGACGGTCATGTCGGTCGCGGTGAAGACGATTCCGAATAGGAGTGCGACCGTCGCGATCGGAAGCTGCAGCGGGAGAGTGACGTGCCAGAACTTCCGCAGGCCGGTGGCACCGTCGACCTTGGCGGCATCGTGCACCTCGGTCGGAATGGACGAGAGGCCGGCGATGAAGATCACGGTTGCGAACGGCAGGATTCGCCAGGCCTGGACGAAGATGATCGCGAGCATCGCCAGGGTGGGCTGACCGAGCCACTGCGGCGGGTTGAGGCGATCGATCTTCCCGACATGGACCCAGGGGAGGTGGTCGATCCCGCCGAGCACCCAGTTCACCGGCCGATACAGGTAGAAGTGGCCCCCACCGGGCATCAGATCGTGGACGAGCGTCCAATTCACGACACTGAACTGGGAGTCGAAGATCCAGAGGAAGCCGATAGTGCTCACAGCCACCGGCGCCGCCCACGGAAGCAGGATCAGCAGCCGGAGAAACCAGCGACCCCGGAACGGGCGCACGAGCGCATGCGCGAGGATGCCGGCGCCGACCAACACGATCGCCTGCGAGGCGAGAGTGAAGACGATCGTGTTCCGCAAGGCTCGCCGGAAGTTGTCGTTGTGCCAGGCCTCAGTGAAGTTGTGGAACCAGATGAACTTGCCTGTCAGCTGGCCGGCGGTCGCATCGGTCATGCTCAGATACACCGCGAGGACGAGCGGCGCCCCGACGAGCAAGACGATGAACAGGGCCGCTGGAGTGATCAGGGCGGGCGCGAGAAAACGGCGATCCTCTAGAAGATCGCGGAAGCGCCGCGTTTGCGGCCTGGCCTCCGCCACGGCTGCCAACGCACGACGATTTACCCCGAAGTAGAGTCTTTTACTCGCAAGCGGCTCGCGGGGGCGGAATGGCGGAGATCAAGCTCGAGCAGCTGACGAAGATCTATCCGGACGGTACGAAGGCCGTCGATGCCCTCGATCTGCAGATTGCCGATGGCGAGCTCGTCGTCCTGGTCGGCCCGTCGGGTTGCGGCAAGACGAGCGCGCTTCGGATGGTCGCCGGGCTCGAGGACATCACCGAGGGCCGGGTCTCGATCGGCGGTCGCGTGGTCAACAAGGTCCCGCCGAAAGATCGCGACATCGCGATGATCTTCCAGAACTACGCCCTCTACCCGCACATGACGGCGGCCAAGAACATGGGCTTTGCGCTGCGGATGAGGAAGTTTCCGAAGGGCCAGATCCGGGAGCGGGTGACGGACGCGGCCGGCGTCCTCGGGCTCATGCAGGCGCTCGATAAGCGCCCGCGCACGCTCTCGGGCGGCCAGCGCCAGCGGGTCGCGATGGGTCGCGCGATCGTGCGCGAGCCCCAAGCGTTCCTGATGGACGAGCCGCTCTCGAACCTCGATGCAAAGCTTCGCGTCGAGATGCGGGCCGAGATCGCAAGGCTGCAGCGGGATCTCGGCGTGACCACGATCTACGTCACCCACGATCAGACCGAGGCGATGACGCTCGGCGACCGCGTCGCGGTCATGCGCGACGGAGTGCTGCAGCAGTTGGCCCCGCCGCAAGAGCTGTACCGGGAACCCCGGAACCTGTTCGTCGCGGAGTTCATCGGCTCGCCGGCGATGAACCTCGTAGGCGTCGACCTCGAGCGATCGAACGGCTCGCTGGTGGCAGCTTTCGGCGACAGTCGGCTCACGCTGGATGATTCGGCCGCCCTGGCGCCGTTTGTCGGCAAGCGCATGATCCTCGGCGTCAGGCCCGAGCACATCGAGGACGCCGCGATTGCGTCCGACGCACCCGGGGACCGACGCCTAACTGCCGTCGTCGACATACGCGAGGATCTGGGCTCGGACGTGTACGTCCATTTCGGGGTCGGTGGTCCGCCGGTCCTCGGCGAAGACGTCCGGGCGGCCGTCGGCAGCGACGCAGTCGAGACAGCCGAGGCGCAGACGAGGCGCAAGGGCCATCTCTGGGTCGCGCGAGTCGGCCACACCAGTCGAGCCAGCGAGGGCGAGCCAATCGAGCTGGTCGTCGACACATCGCGACTCCGCTTCTTCGACCCCGAGACGGGCAACGCGGTCCACGCCAATCCCGACGACCGGGCTGCCTGATCAGACGAGCGCGGCGAGTTCGCGGGCAAACGCGCCGCCGCCGATGATCCGCTTTGCGCTTCCGCCGCCTCGTGCGCGCAGCTCGCGGTCGGAGGTCACGAGCACATAGGGCTCGGAGAGCTGCGTGGCGCGCCGTGTGATCCAGTCGTCCGCCGACTCTGCGCCCGTGCCCACGACCTCGACTCCCGCCACCGGCTCCGGAGCCGGTCCGTCGAAGACCGCGATTGCCTCTACTCCCTCGGCCTCGGCCCACCGCGCCAATAGCTCGACGAGCCGTTCCGGAGAGAGGTTCGGCCAGAGCGATCGCCTCACGTTCGGCGCGTC
>MNDB01000011.1 GCA_001914705.1 Actinobacteria bacterium 13_2_20CM_68_14
ACGTTCCGAGGACGAAGCTACCTTGAGTGAGATGCGTAAGACAATCCCGTTCCGGGCTCGGGCACCACACCGGCATACCAAGGTGACGAGCTACACGCTGCGCCAGCGGGAGGGCATTCCCTACCAGGTCGAGCGCGTGCACTGCAGCCAGTGCAGCCGACTCCTCGGGGAACGTCCACTGCGACGCGCGGTCGCCTAGTTGGCCCCCAACTCCGCGGCAACCCCGCGGAGGATCTCTCCGGCGTTCCCTTCCACCTTCAGCTCGGCTCGCCCGTCGTAGGGCGTCCGACCCTTGTTGACGATCGCAACGCGGCCGCCGGCCGAGAGTGTCTCTTCTGGGAGCGCGGCGACAGGATGCACTTCGAGTGAGGACCCGACCACGAGCAGCAGCCGCGCCCGCCGTGCGAGCTCGAAGGCCCGCTCGATCGCAGCGGCCGGTAGCAGCTCGCCGAAGAAGACGACGTCGGGCTTGAGGATCGCGCCGCAGTTGTCGCAAGGCGGAGCATCCGCGCGCTCGAGCTTGGCCACGACCGCAGCCCGCGGATACAAGGAGCCGCAAGCCGGACACGTCGCCGTGCGGATCGACCCATGAACCTCGACGAGGTTGCGGCTGCCGGCACGCTCGTGCAGGAGGTCGATGTTCTGGGTGACGACAGCCTCGACCAAGCCGGCCTCCTCGAGCGCGGCGAGCGCGCGATGGGCGGCATTGGGCTCAGCCTCGGCCAGCATCGCGATCCGCGGCTTGTAGAACCGCCAGACCTTGATGGGATCGGCCCGGAAGGCAGGAAGCGAGGCGTATTCGGCCGGGTCGAACTCCGCCCAGATCCCGGTCGGCGAGCGGAAGTCCTGGATCCCGCTCTCGGTCGAGACGCCTGCTCCGGTCAGCACGACGCACGGCTGATTCGCCCTGATCAGGCGGGCGAGGGCGGGCGCGTCCACGGCGCCGATGGTAGAGAGTTCAACCGTGGACTTCGGCTTCTCGACCGAGGTGAAGGTTCGCTTCGCCGAGACGGACGCGCAGGGCATCGCGCATCACGCCGTCTACCTCGTCTGGTTCGAGGTCGCGCGGATCGAGTACCTCGCCCGCTTTCGCGGCGGCTACCCGGCGCTGCAGGCCGAGGGCATCGAAGCGCTGACGCTCGACGCAAACGTCAGCTTTCGAGCGCCTGCCCGCTTCGACGACCGGCTGGTGATCTCCGCGCGCTGCGGCGACGTTCGCGGGGCGCGCTTCCGCTTCGACTATCGCGTCGAGCGGAACGGCGAGTTGATCGCAGAGGGATGGACGGGCCACGCCTGCGCTGATGCCAGCACGCTGAAGCCGACCCGGGTACCGGTTTGGCTTGTCGAAGCGATTTCGGAGGTCGAAGGGTGACCCGTCGTCGACGAGATCGCGAAGGCCGAAGCTACGGCCCGGTCGTCGTCGTGGTAGTTGTCGTGGTAGTGGTGGTCGTCGTCGTCGGCGGCGGCTTTTTTTTCTTCCGTGCGGGCAGGGGCTTCGGCTTCGTCCCGACGAGCACGAGCTTGGGCTGGCTCCGGTACGACGAGTACCAGGTGTCGTCGTAGACCAGCTTCCCGCGCCTGTAGACCAGCCGCCGGACGCTGGTCGAGCGCGACGGCTCGCCGCCTTCGACGACGACCGTGCGGCCCTCGGTGAGGCTCGGGTCCGGCTCATGCTTCACCGGCGCGGGCCCTGTGTCGACGAGCGGCCTCGCGTGGGTGACGACGCGGCGATGCTGTGGCGTTCCGTAGAGCCCCACCGTCAGCGAGTAGGAGCCGACGAAGGTCCGGAGGAGGAGCCAGTGCGACGTGTCGTTGACGAAGCGGAGGTCGACGTCCGGGTAGTTCACGGTCGCATCGCGGCCGAGCGGGTAGTGGCTGATGTAGAGGGCGTGGTTCGTGCGTGAGGTGATCTTCAGCCCCGCCTCGTAGGCGGAGTTGAAGACGGTGGTCGAGACCTGGCAGACGCCGCCCCCGAGGCCCGTCCCCAATTCGCCGTTGATGATCACGGGCGCCTCGCGGAAACCCTTTGCCGCGGTGCGCGCACCCGTCGCTTGGTTGAACGAGAAGGTCGCCCCGGGAGCGATCAGGTGCCCATCGAGCAGCCGCGACACGAGCTGGACGTTGTGGATGCGATTCGCATCGCCGCCGTAAATCGTCTCGTAGCTTCCGACGAGGCCGCGAATACCCATCGCTCGGGCCTCGCGGGTCGTCCGCCCCGGCTTCGCCGTCGAGACGACGATGCGCGCCGTGCGTTGGTTTTGCGAGAGCGCCGCGGCAAGCAGGTTCGCGGACGTGGCCGCGACATCGAGCCTCCGTCCAACGCGCGACGGGATGATTCCGACGTCGCCGCCCGGCGAGGCCGCGAAACCGGCGTTTCGGGCCGGCCGGTCGAGCGCTCTGCCGAGCCGCGCGAAGTAGCGGTCGGCTCCTGGACCGCCGATTCCCAGCGTCGTCGTCCCGCGGTCGGGCAGGGCGAGCATCGCCCGCAGCCGGTGGGGCGCGATCGTCCAGTGGACGCCCCGCCAGCGCATCTGCACAGGCCCCGAGAGGGCGGTGCGCACACCTGTGGCGGCAGCGGCGAGCTGTGCGGCCGAGACGGCGGTCGGCTCCCTCCTGACAGGCAGGACGACGGGTTGCCGCGAGAACCCGGCCAGCGCGGCCACGACGATGCTCGCGGCCGCGGGTCGGTCCAGCTTCCGGCCGGCGGTTCCGCTGATCACCACGGGCACTAGACCGCGAAGGCGGAGCTGAGGATCGCGGTGGGGCCGGTAGACCGCCCGTCCAAAGCGGCTGAGCTCGTACCCGAGCGCAGCCTCGTACACCTGCGTCGGCGGCGCGAACTGGGCGCCGAAGACTCTGACACCGATGCGTCGAAAGCCTCGCAGCGGCCCAAATCCGTCCCCGTGGCGCCGCGCCAGCTCGACGGCGGCATGCCAGTCCGCGTGGACGCCCAGTTGCTGCGGGGCCAGCCGCCAGCGCCGGTCGCCTGCAACGAAGGTCACCGGAACCCGCTCGAGGCTGCGCGCCCGCCGCTCGAGGAGCCGCTGCGCCGCATCGGGTTTCATGCCGCCGACGTTGACGCCGTCGATCTGCACGCCGGCGGCGATCCGCTCCGGCGAGCCCGCGAAGACGAGCCCGAGCGCGGAGCCGATCACGGCCAGGACCAGGAATCCGAGCGCGCCGCGCTGGACGCGCACGCGCGTCGAGGTCTTCCGCTTGCGCCGGGCTCGGGCGCGTGCGGAAGCGGCGCGTGAGTCCGCAACCACGAAGGCGCGAAGTCTAGCGGCGCCGGAGGCCGTTTTTAAGGGTGCTAGATCTGCCTTGGCAGAAGGCGTCGCTTACGACGCCGACCAGAAGAGGTCGCGCCGACATGGCGGCGCGACCGCTCAACCCGGGCCCGCGATGAGCAAGGGCTTCTTCGCTAGCCATCCCGAGGCAGAAGGCGTCGCTTGCGACGCCGACCAGAACCCGGGCCCGCGATGAGCAAGGCCTTCTTCGCTAGCTATCCCGAGGCAAAAAAATCTCGCGGGCGATCACTAGCCGTTGGATCTGAGAGGTGCCCTCGTAGATCTGGAAGAGCTTCGCGTCGCGCATCAGCTTCTCGACCGGGTACTCCTTCATGTAGCCGTAACCCCCGAAGATCTGCACGGCGTCGGTCGTCACCTTCATCGCCGTGTCCGCCGTGAAGCGCTTCGCATACGACGACTGCAGCGTTGCGCGCTCACCCTGGTCGATCAGCCACGCGGCCTGCCAGGTCAGCAGCCTGGCAGCCTCGATCTCCGCGGCCATGTCGGCCACGAGGAAGTTGACACCCTGGTTGATCGCGATCGGCTGCCCGAACTGGACGCGGCTCTTGGAGTACTCGACCGCGTGCTCGAAGGCCGCGCGCGCAACGCCAACGGCGCCCGCCGCGGTACCCGGCCGCGTCAAGTCGAGCGTCCGCATCGCGATCTTGAACCCCTCGCCCTCCTCGCCGAGCCGGTTCGCAGCCGGCACCCGCACCTCATGGAAGGCGAGCGCCGATGTGTCGGTTGCCCGTTGCCCGAGCTTGTCGAGGTGCTCCTCGACGACGACGCCTTCGGATTCGGCCGGAACGACGAAGGCCGACAGACCGCGGTGACCGGCTTCCCGGTCGGTCGAGGCGAAGACCACGAACCAGGCGGCCTGTCCCGCGTTCGTGATGAACATCTTCGACCCGTTGAGGACGTAGTCGCCGTCGCGCAGCTCGGCCGTCGTCTGGATCGCCGAGACGTCCGACCCGGCACCCGGCTCGGTGAGCGCGAACGAGCAGAGCAGCGGCTCCTCCAGCAGCGGCGTCAGCCAGATGCGCTTCTGCTCGTCGCTGCCAGCTAGCAGCACCGGCAGCGAGCCGAGGATGTTCGCGACGATCGAGGTCGCGATCCCGGAGCAGCCCCAGGCGAGCTCCTCGCCGATCAGGATCTGCTCGAAGGCCGACAGGCCCGGGCCGCCGTACTCCTCCGGGATGTGCGGGTTCATCAGCCCGACCTCGTGCGCCTTTGCGATCACGTCGGCGGGATGCTGCGAGCGCTCGTCGTAGTCCGCGGCGACCGGCCGGATCTCCTTGGCCGCGAACTCGCGTGCAAGCTCGCGCAGCGCGCGTTGCTCGTCGCTCAGAGCGAAGGAAACGCCGCTCGTGGTTTCGGTTGCGCTCACGATTGACTCGCGAGTCAATATAGACGCCGTCGCAGCCCAAGAACCTCTCAGAAAGAGTCAGCGGCATCGGTGCTGCCGGCCGGGATTAGCCGGACGCCCCGGCAAAGCCGGGACGTCCTCCGGGTCGGCGTCGCAAGCGAGCGCCTTGGATCAACGAAAACCGGCGCCGTTCGAGGCCGCCGGCAGCGGACTCGAAGGCAGCCCTGGGCGCGGCTCGCGCTCGTTGTAGCCGCCGGGAGCCACGTCGTTCGGCCCGTCCGGGTTGAAGAGCGACGCCAGGTGCTGGATCTGTCCGCGCCCAGGCCCGAGCTCGAACATGCCGCCGCCGTAGAGATCGATCGCATGGGCCGCGCAGTAGTCGTAGAAGTCGAGTAGCTCGCGGACAAAGCCGAAGCGAGAGGGCTTCACGTTCAGCGTTCGTGGTGGAAACGCGAGACCCTCGACGTCGGCGACGGAGTGAATCGGCGCATCCCAGGTGATCCGGTCGCGGTGGGGCCGCAAGACCTCCTCGGTCTCGCCCGTCGACGCCGGGTCTTCGAGCCAGGCCTCCGGAAAGCCCTCGGCGACGCGGCGATAGAGCGGAACGTCGGGCGGCGCCGCGTCCGGATCCGAGTAGAAGGCCTTGTAGTCGACGATGTCGACGGTTCCAGTCGCGGCCAGCTCTTGAACGAGCTCGTCCGTCCACCCGCTTCCGGGGTCGAGCTTGAAGCGCAGCTCGGGGTAGAGCTCCAGCCGGCGCCGCAGCGGCTCGGCCGAGGGTGGATCACCGAGACCGGGCGAGACGACGAAGGTCACCGGCCGTGGCGTCCGGCCCAGCGCCTCAGCGAGCGAGCGCCCCGCCTGCCGCAGAGCGAGGTCGAGCGCGGCACTCTCGTAGGCCCAGCGCTTGTGCGGCTCCTCGATCTCGAGCGCCGAGGAGAAGGACTCGAGGATCCAGGCTCCGCTCAACGGGCGGCTGGGACCAGCCGCCAGCTCGCGATCGTGCGCCTCCGCGTACCACGTGACGTCCTCGCCGAGACCTTCCTCCCCACCCCCTACCAGGCGGACGAGCGTCGTCACCCGGATGAAATCGCGCGTCACCGGTTCTTCGAGCCGTTCGAGCCGGTAGTCCTCGATCTCGAGTGGCAGCTCGGCGATCCGCGCGTATGTACCGGTGAGCCGACTCACGCCTTCGACCCTACAAAAGCGAAGTGCCCCGGTGCCCCGGGGCTCTTCCCAGAAAGCGGTCAGGCGCTCGCGGCGCCTCGGTTCACTTCTTGCCGTGGCCTTTGTTGTTGGCTTGGTGCTTGGCCTTGGCGGCGTTCTGATGGTGCTTGCCCTTGCCCTGGTGCTTGCCCTCGCCCTGATGCTTGTTCTTCTTCGCACTCGCCGTGGTCGCAGGCGGGCACGGGTGGGTGTCGTCGACGACGAAGTCACCGTGGCGAAGATGTGCTTTCACGGCATGGCGAGAGATCCGAATCTTCACCCAAGGATGCTTCTTGGAATGAGTCCGGTGGCAAACGGTCACCTTTTTGCCGGGGTACTGGCTCGCGGCTGCGGGACCGAGATCGAGCGCGCGTATGCCTGCAACCGCTGCCGAGGCAAGAGCGGCACCGGTCAAGAGCGTCGCCACGCCGGCAACGACCAGACGTAAGCGGCGATGAGTCCAGATCGATTTCATTTCTTGACCCTCCTGGAGATCGAATGCGGGGCACCGCAGTTCGACGTGTCCATCGACCATTCTTGCAAAGTTCTCAACCCCCTCCTAAGTGGATTGGCTCCAACGGGTTCAGGCGGTGGGCTTGCTCGACAGCCCGCCTTTGCGCTCCTCCTCGGGTGACCAGGGCCAAGTCGACCCACGAATCCCAGTCGGACGAGTCCTTCCGAAGCGCAGTCTGAAAGTCACGTCTGGCTCCGTCTAGGTCTCCCTGTGAGAGCAGGGCCTCTCCGTGCAGGCGCCAGGGCTCGGGCGACCACGGAACGAGGCGCTTGGCCCAGCGCGCATCGCGCGCCGCCCGGGCCGGCTGGTCTGCATCGAGCGATGCGCTCGCGGCGGCGAGCGTCTGATTGCCCGCGAGAGCCCCAAGCGTGAGCAGGGAAAGCAGGACTGCGGCGCCGATTCCGGCCACCCGCGCCTTGTGGTGGAGGGGAGGCCTCGGTTCGCGCCCGGCGAGGATCAGCAGCGCAACCGCACATCCCAGCCCGGCGAGCGTGACGGCTGGCAGCTCCCAGTCCCAGTCCTGAGCGGCGTGGACCAGATACGCGACGTAGCCTCCGAACGCCGGTGCCGCGAGCGGCTGCTTCCGAGAAATCAGGCCGGCTGCAACCGGGAGCGCGAGCAGCGCCGCGAGCAACCCGAGCCCTACCGGCCCAAGCTCGGCCAGGGTCTCGAGATAGAGGCTGTGGGCGTCGAGAACCGGTAGGTCAGCCGGCCGCGAACGCAGCCACTCGCGCTGGAAGCTTCCTGCACCAGAGCCGAGCCATGGATGCTGCTGGTAATCCCGCCAGGCGACGTGCCAGTACTGAGCGCGGCTGCTCCCCGAGAGGCTGAAGAGGCGCCGGCTCCGGTCCGCCTTGACGGAGGGCGCCGCGTGGGAGAACTCCCGAATGGCGCCGCCCGGGCCGCCGACACGAACGAGCGCGATCCCGCCCGCGCAAATCACCACAATCGCGATCCCGAGCATGATTCGCCGCGACATTCGCGGCACGGTGAGTCCTAGGGCAGCGATCCCACCGGCGGCCAGCGCCAGCCAGGCGCCGCGGCTGTACGTGAAGTAGAGCGTCGGCGCGAGCACGAAGACGGGGGCCGCGGCGAAGGGTCGCCGCAGCCGCACTGCGAGACCCAGCGCAAGCACGATGCCGATTGCCGCCAACAGCCCGAGCGCGTTCGAGTATCCGAGCGGGGCGGCCAGCCGCCTGGTCGCATCGGCGGAGACAGAAGCGACGTCATACGACCCTGGGCCGCCGAACGCCCGTAGGGAGAGGGCCCAGACCCCGACCAGGGAGATGGCCGCGAGCAGACCGAAGAGGAAGCGTGTTACCTGGCTCCGGTCGAGCAGGAGGAAGGCCGCGACAGCGGAGAGGTAAAGAAGGAGGCGCTCGGCATCGAGCACGGAGGCGCTGACATCGTTCGACCAGGCGGCCGAAAGCCAAGTCCACGCGGCAAAAGCACCAAGCAGGCCGAGAAAAGCGCGCGCCAAGCCGTTCGGAGCTCTGGCCTGGCCTACTACGAGGGCGGTTCCGACGATGACGAGCGGCAAGAGGGTGCTCCAACCCCACGAGGTCGCGTCGAAGCCTCCGTTGTCGAGCGCCATGCCGCCGACGAGCGCCAGCGGCAGGATGACCGGGCCGACCGCGCGAGCGCGTCCATAGACTTGCCCCGTGGACTTCGAGCTGACCGACGAGCAACGACTCATCCAGGACACGGTAAGAACGTTCGTCAACGAGCGCGTCCTTCCCCACGCAATCGAGAACGACATTGCGCACCGTCTGGACATGTCGGCGATCGAGGGGATGGCCGAGCTCGGCCTGCTCGGCATCGTGATCCCGGAGGAGTACGGTGGCGCCGGCCTGGACTTCGTCGCCGAAGCGCTCTCCTGCGAGGAGATCGAACGCGGCGAGGCTGCCTTTCGAACGCTGATCTCCGTCCATGTCGGCCTCAACTCACTCGCGCTGCTGCGCTACGGAACCCAGGAACAGAAGCAGCGCTGGCTCGTGCCGCAGGCGCGGGGCGAGAAGATCGCCTGCTTCGGCCTGACCGAACCGGCGGCGGGCTCCGATGTCGCGGCGATGAAGACGACCGCGCGACGCAACGGCGACGTCTACGTCCTCAACGGCTCGAAGAACTGGATCTCGTACGCCTCTGTCGCCGACCATGCCCTGGTTTTCGCGAAGACCGATCCCGCCGCCAAGCACAAGGGCATCTCGGCGTTCGTGCTCGAGCAGGGCATGCCCGGCTTCACCGCCGCCGACACGGAGCACAAGCTCGGTGTGTGGGCCGGCTCGACGGGCGAGCTCTTTTTCGAGAATGTCGAGGTGCCGGCAGAGAACCTGATCGGCGAGGAGGGCCAGGGCTTCGAGATCGCGATGTACGGGCTCGATCAGGGCCGGTTCACGGTCGCGGCAGGGGCCTGTGGTGTCATCCGGGCCTGTCTGGAGCGGTCGGTCGAATATGCGCGCGAACGAGAGACCTTCGGGCAGCCGATCGGCAAGTATCAATTCGTCCAGGACATGATCGCCGAGATGGTGGTCGGATACGAGACCTCGAAGCTGCTCGTGATGCAGGCGGCCTGGATGAAGAACGAGGGCAAGCGAAACACGCGCGAGACGTCGCTCGCGAAGTGGCACGCGACCGAATCGGCGTTCCGCGCCGCCCATCTCGCCATCCAGGTGCACGGCGCCTACGGCTACTCAGCCGAGTACGGGATCGAGCGCTACTTCCGCAACGCCCGCGCGCCGATCATCTACGAGGGCACGACCCAGATTCACAAGCTGCTGCAGGCCGAGCACGCGCTCGGCTACCGGCGACTGAACGGCAGCGACGGCGAGGTCTCACCGCTTTGCTCGTGGGCGCCCGCGCTGGCGCCGGTTCAGCGTGAGCGCCCGGTCGCCACCGGCGCCTGATCAGACGGGCGCGCCCACCGGGGGTCCGGCGACGTCGGCCTCTGACTCGGCTTGCATCAGCCTGACCAGCAAGGGGATCGCTCCCAGGATCGGCAGCGCGCAAACCGGCCAGAGGATCTGGTAGCCGTTCGTTGCGTCGAGGTAAGGGCGGGCGAGGTCGATCGCGAGGCCCGCGACCGGGGCGCCGATCAGCAGCCCGATCCCCTTCGTCGTCGTCGCGAGTCCCGAGACTGCGCCGCGGTGCTCCGCCGGAACGATCTTGTAGAGCAGGCCCCACGCGAGCGTCATCACGGTGCCGCCCGCAACGGCCACAGGGATGATCAGACCGAAGTACCAGACGTGCCACTGCTCGGCGAGCCCGCCGACGAGGAAACCCGTCCCGTAGACGAACGAGGCGAAGAAGATCACGCGGGCGATCCCGAAGCGATCCCCGAGCCGGCCCGCGAAGACAGCCGCGATCACGTAACCGAACGCGACGGCGCCCAGGATCTCCCCCGAGACCGTCTTCGACTCGTGCAGCCCGTCGATCACGTAGAGGATCACGAAGCTGCGCGCCGCAGCGAACGTGCCCTCCCACGCGGAGTTCGCGATCAGGAACCGCCTCACGTCCCCTTCCTGCCAGAAGATGTTCCAGCTACGCCTGATGTAGGCCAGGAACCCTTCGAAGACCCGGCCGTGCCCGCCGTCCTCTCGCACCAGCAGGATCGTCACCCCGCAGGCCGCGGTGGTGACGAAGGCGGCGGTCAGGAACGGTGCCGGCGACCAGACCTTGAGCAGGAAGTTGCCGCCGACGAGGGCGATCCCGAGCGCGATCCCGCGCAGCACGTGCTGGACGCCCTGCGCGCGCCCGTAGGCCGAGGGCGGAAGCACGTCCGGGTACAGCCCCCGGTACGGCGGCTCGTACAGGTAGTAGGCGAAGTAGAACGCGAGCACGAGCAGCGTCGTCGTCCAGAGGTTGGGCATGAAGGGGATCAGCAGCAGGCAGAACGCCATCGGGCCGAGCGCGACGAGCATGAAGGGCCGGCGGCGGCCGAGCGGCGTGTGGAAGGAGTCACTCCACGGGCCGACGATCGGCGAAAGCGTCAGCGCGAAGAACCCCTCGGCCCCGATCACGAGGCCGATCATCGAGCCGGAATTCGTGAACGCATTCAGCAACGGCGGCAGCGCCACCGAGATCGTTGTGATGGAGAAGGCGAGCCCGAAGGCGCCGAGGCCCAGCGTCCAGAGCAGCCGCCGCTGAACCGGCTGCAGCGTTGCCAGCTCGTGCGAAGCCGTCTGCGTCGACATCAGGCGGGAGCCGCCGCCCGGTCCTGAGCCAGGCCACCCGCGACGATCTCGACGACCGCGTACTCCGCGCGGGTCACGTCGTCTTCGCGGTCGGGTAGCTGCCCGAAGGCCCAGCCGGTAAGGATCTCCTCCAGCGCGCCGTACCAGATCGTCGCCGTCAGGCGAGCGTCGAGATCGCTGCGGAACTCACCCGTCTGCTGGCCCTGCTCGACGATTCGCTGCAGCGCCTGGTAGGCAAGGTCGATCTCCTGCGTCTCATCCTGCACCTGCGAGCTGCGCGTCACCTCTCGGACGAGCACGCGCACGAGCTCGGGGTCGCGCTTCCAGGTGCGGAGGACGATCTCGGTCACCTTCCGCACCTGCTCCCGCGCCGGCTCATCGAGCTGCTCGACCGAGCGGATCGTCGCCAGCATCGCGCCCCAGGTCTCCTTGAAGATCGCCTCGAGCAGGGTCTCCTTCGAGCGGTAGTAGTGGTAGACGAGCCCATATGCGACACCCGCCTCCTTGGCGATATCGCTGACGCGGCAGGCGTGATAGCCCTTGCGCGCGAACGCCCTCACGGCCGCCTGCAGGATCTGTCGCCGCCGCTCCTCCTGGACCTTCGAGCCCTCCGTCACCGCCGTTGAGTGTAGGAGAGCGGCCGGTTACCGGCCAAATTCGTCACTTTTCGTCGGGAGCCGAGCCTCCTCCGAGCGCGTCTCCGAGCCGGCCGAGCGCGTGCGCGAACTCGCTCGGGATGATCCAGACCTTGTTCGCCTGCCCGTTCGCGATCTCCGGCAGCGCCTGAACGTACTGATACGCGAGGAGCTCCGAGTCCGGCTTGCCGTCGTGGATCGCCCTGAAGACGGTGTCGATTGCCTTGGCCTCGCCTTCGGCTTCGAGAATCTGGGCCTGCCGTCGACCTTCGGCGCGGAGGATCGCGCTCTGCTTCTCGCCTTCCGCCTCGAGGATCTGGGACTGCTTGACGCCCTCGGCGTTGAGGATCGCCGCGCGCTTGTCTCGATCAGCCCGCATCTGCTTCTCCATCGACTCCTGCACCGACGACGGTGGGTCGATCGCCTTCAGCTCGACGCGGTTGACGCGGATCCCCCACTTGCCGGTCGCCTCGTCGAGAACGCCGCGAAGCTGCGCGTTGATCTGGTCACGCGACGTCAGCGTCTGCTCGAGATCGAGGCCGCCGATCACGTTGCGGAGCGTCGTCACCGTCAGCTGCTCGATCGCCTGGATGTAGTTGGCGACCTCGTACGTCGCCGCCTTCGGGTCGGTGACCTGGAAATAGATGACCGTGTCGATGCTGACGACGAGGTTGTCCTCGGTGATCACCGGCTGCGGCTGGAAGGAGACGACCTGCTCGCGCAGGTCGATGATCTCCCGGATCCGGTCGACGAAAGGAACGACGATCGCCAGGCCCGCATTCAGGGTGCGCGAGTAGCGGCCGAGCCGCTCGACGACGCCGGCGCGCGCCTGCGGGACGATCCTGATCGTCCGCGCCAAGGTGATCAAAACGAAGGCCGCGACAACCAACACGACGATCAGAGCCACCATCGAAAACCCCCTATTCGAATACGAGCGCGGTCGCGCCCTCGATCTTCGCAACTTCGACACGTGCGCCGGGGTCGAGCGTCTGCCCCTCGAAGTACGCGCGGGCCGACCATTCCTCGCCGCCGATCCGTACTCGCCCGCCGTTTGCGTCCACGCGCTGGAGCACGACCGCCTTGGTGCCGACGAGGGCGGCGGTCCCGGTCCGTGTCAGCGCCGGCATGTGGATGTGGCGCCTGGCGATCGGCCGCAGGAATGCGAGCGAGGCGACCGAGACCGCGATGAAGACGATCAGCTGCAAAAGGATGCCGCCGCCGATGCCGGCGGTCACCGCTGCGCCGACGGCCGCAAGTGCCACCGGCCCGAGGAAGAAGAGACCGGGCGTCAGGAGCTCGCCGATGGCGAGGAGAACCGCCGCGATCAGCCAGAGGGCGAGACCAGTCACGGCGCAGAGTGTGTCACGTTGACTTCAGTGCAAGCCGAGTGCGGCCGGCAAGGCGCGGAGATCGGTCAGCTTCTCGGCGACGTCTGGGTAACGGTTCTCGCGGTCGAGCAGGAGGCCGCGCATGCCGACCGCGTTGGCGCCTTCGACGTCGTCCTCGATCGAGTCGCCGACCATCACTGCGGCGGCCGGCTCGACCTCGAGGCGCTCGAGCGTAGCCTGGAAGATGGTCGGGTGCGGCTTCGTCTTGCCGTGGGTGCCTGAGCTGACGGCGGCATCGACGTCGAGACCGTGGTGCATGACGAACTCGTCGAGATTGCGTCCGGTGTTCGAGACCAAACCGAGCTTGAGCCGATGCGCGCGGAGCTCTTCGAGCGTCGGCAGGACGTCTTCGAAGAGCTGGAAGTTGTGCGCGTGCTCCCAGGCCCGGGTCATCTCGACCGCGCACTCGTAGGCGCGGTCGGAATCGCCGCCCATGCCGCGGATGATCTGCTCCGTGAAGAGGACCCAGACCTGCTCGTCGTGGTCGAGCTCCGGGTGCCGTTCGAGGGTCGAGACGGCGTGCGCACGCGCCTCGCCATAGCGTTCGGGCTCGAGCTCGAGGCCGAAACGCTGCCCGAGCCGCTGGTAGCCCTCCGGCCCGAGATCGGGCCCAGGCTTGGCGATCGTGAAGTCGACGTCGAAGAGAACGGCGCGGAGAGGCATCACTCTGCTTGTAGCAGGGAAGCTAGGTTTGGGGCGTGGAAGGGATTTCGCAGGACCTAAGGCGCCGCCTGGGGTGCCGACATGGAGGCCGTACGGGCTTTGCCCGTGCGGCCGTGTAAAACCCGGGTCTTGGCGAGCGACGGGTCAACTAATGCTGCATTGGAGGTAAGCCGCGCGCGGGCGTTCCAGGCGCTGCGACATCGCGATTTTCGGCTGTTGTTCACGGGCCAGGCAGTCTCGCTGGTCGGCGACGCGGCCTTCCTGACCGCGCTCGGCTGGAAGACGTTCACGATTGCCGGCGCGGGCAAGATCGGGCTCGTTCTCTCGGTCCAGGGAGCCGGCCTGCTGACGACGCTCCTGATCGGCGGCGCGCTCGCCGATCGTTACGAACGCCGCCGGATGATGATCCTCTCGGACGTCTGGCGTTTCGTCGCCGTCGGGACGCTCGCCGGCTTGGACGCGACCGGCCATCTCGGCCTGCCCTCACTCGTGATCCTCGCGGGAATCGCCGGACTCGGCGATGGCCTGTTCTATCCCGCCGTAGGAGGGATCATCCCGCTCGTCGTCGACCGCGCACATCTTCCCTCGGCGAACTCACTGATGGGAGTCGCGCGCTGGGGCGGCTTCGTGGTCGGACCCGCGTTGGCGGGTTTCCTCTACCACGGGGCGGGCTCGGCCTGGGTGTTCGCAATCGACGCGCTCTCGTTCCTCGTCTCCGGGGCGTTGATGCTGCTCGCGCGGCCGCGAGCGGTCGACGTGGAGCCGAGCGTGGGCACTCTGACCGAGATTCGCGAGGGCGCGACCTACGTCGCCCGGATCCCGTGGCTCTGGGTAACGATCACCCTCTTCGCAGTCATCCTGATGCTCCAGCTCGCGCCACAGCAGGTGCTGCTGCCCAAGCTCGTCAAGGACCACTTCGACCGCGGCGTCGGGGCGTACGCGGCGCTCTCAGCGATGGTCGGTGTCGGCACCATCTGCGGGACGCTCCTCTTCGGACACCTGCAGCCGCGACGCCGACGCGGCGTCATCTCGTACTGGCTCTGGCTGATCAACAGCCTCGCGATCGCGGGCCTGGCGCTGGCGCCTTGGTATCTGCTGGCCGGCGGGCTCGCGCTGGTGCGCGGCGTCTGCATCGGCTTCGGGGTGGCCGTGTGGGAGACGATGCTCCAGGAGCTCGTACCGGCGCGGCTGCTCGGCCGGGTGATCAGCCTCGATTTCTTCGGCAGCTTCGGGCTGATGCCGATCGGACTGGCGATCTGGGGCGCGATCGCAGGAATCGCCCCGCCGGGGCCGATGATCGCCGTTGGAGCGCTCGTCTCGGCGGCCATGATCACGGTCGTGCTGACGCGTCCCTGGCTCCGAGCGGTCGAATGAGGCGGCCCGTCTACTGGAAACCGCGGTACGCGACGCGAGGCCAGCGTCATCGCGCCTGGGTCAGACAACAGGCCCGCCGCGAAGCCGCGCTGCGCAAGGAATCGCAACCTTCTTTGTTTTCGCGTCTTGCCGCCCGGCTACGACGGAACTCTTAAGCCACATCTTTGGGCGGCACCCGGATGCCGCCGAAGCCGGGCTTGCCCCGGCGAGAGGCGCAGCCCCGTCCCGCGTTGTAGCGACAAGAAGGAGGGGGCTCACGGGGGAAACCCGGTTTCCCCCGTGCTAATCGGGGTGCCCAGATTTGAACTGGGGACCTCTCCGACCCGAACGGAGCGCGCTACCAGGCTGCGCCACACCCCGGGACAGCCAAGATTACCCAACGGTTCCGCCGGTCGTGCTCAGCGGATCCGCCTTTTCGCGCGGGTTCAAACGGCCGCGGCGGCAAAGCCGCCACGGCCTCTAGGTCGGCGTCGCAAGCGACGCCTCAGCGAGGAAGTTTTCGATCGCCTCCGCGCAAACGCCGGGCCGTTCGCCGATCAGCAGATGCCCGCAGTCGGCGATCACGCGCAGCGGGGCGTCGAGGCGGCGCGCGAACTCGAAGCCGTCGACGAGCGGCAGCTGGTTGTCGCGCGCGCCCCAGAGGATGAGCGTCGGGCAGCGAAGCTCGCCGAGTTCGAAACGGACGTCGTCGGTCACGACCGCTCGGGCTGCGCTGACCGAGTCGCTCGTCAGCCGCGTGCCTTCGAGGAAGCCGTCCACGGCTTCGGGCGACATGATCATGGGGTCGGCCGCGCCCCAGTGGCCGAAGACCGCATAGCGCAGGAAGGGGCTGCCGGCAACCGAGTTCGCCCAGGGCGCGACGAGGCGGCGTGGGCCGATGATCCCGAGAATCCGCAGCCCATACCGGGCGCGGCGCGAGGTCGACGAGATCCCGGCGGCGGCCGCGAGCACCAGCGCGCTCACGTCGCCCGGGCGCCTCAGCGCCAGGCGCAGAGCAACGACGGCACCGAGCGAGTGCCCGACGAACGCTGCGGGCAGCGCCTGCTCCCGCTCCGCGACGAGTGCGATCCGGTCGGCAAAGACCCCGAGGTTCGGCACCGCGGGCAGCGGCGTCGAGAGCCCGTGCCCGGGAAGCTCCGGGACGAGCACGCGCCTGCTCTCGGCGAGTAACGGCGCCATGTCGACCCAGTTCGCGGCGCAGCCGCCGAGGCCGTGGACGAGCACCACGGGGTCGCCGTCGGCCTGGCCGCCGACGAAATAACGCAGGCGGCAGGCCTTCGTCTCGGCGAAGCGTTCCTCAAAGCCGGGAATCGCCTTTGCGTCCGTCACGCTGGCAAACTATTCTTCGACGTGATGGATTACTCGGGAGGGCGGGAACTTTGATTCCTGCCGACAACAAGATGGGAGCCGCTCGATGAGCTCGTTTGGCCGATGTGCCGACGAGCTTTTTTTGTGCTCCCGAGCGAAGCGCCGGGACAAACCAGCGCCGCGGAAAATGGGGAGCATTTTTCGCGGATACAAGGAGGCCAACAGATGCCGAACCACCTGACGCCTGAGGAGCTGTCGAAGGAGCTTGGGATCGATCGCCAAGAGGTGATCAAGGTCTGCGTGCAGGAGTCCATCCCGATCTACCAGGGCAAGATCGACAAGACCCTGTTCCAGGCTCAGCTCCAGGCGCTAGGCGCGATGCCGCAACACCATTAGGTCTTGCTCGCGCGCTACTTGCGCGCGGCGACTTTGCGACGCGAGCCGCCCGACGAGGCGGCTTTCGTCTTCTTGGCGGCTGCCTTGGCCGGTTTCTTGCCTTGGGCCTCGGCCACGCTCGCCTTGAGCGCCTCCATCAGGTCGATCACCGGCGCCTTCTCCTCGACCGGCTCCGGCGCCTTGATCTCCTCGCCGGCGAGCTTGGCCTCGAGTAGGGCCTTCAGATCGCGCCGGTAGTCGCTCACGAGTTCTTGCGGATCGAAGTCGGCCGCCAGGCTTCCGATCACCTGGCGCGCCAGCTCCAGCTCGGCCTCCTTGACGTCGATCTCCTCGACCGCCTCTTCGATCTCCGCCTGCGAGCGAACGTCCTCGGCGAGGAAGAGCGTCTCGAGCGCGAGCGCGTTCCCTTTCGGCCGAATCAGGCAGAAGTGCTCGGCACCCTGGCGGACGAACTTGCCGACGGCGGCCGTGTTCGTCTCCTTCATCGCCTCAAGCAGCAGCACGTAGGGCCGCCGCTGCGCGACCGCGTCGGCCGGCGCGAGGAAGTAGGTGCGGTCGAAGTAGATCGGGTCGACCTGCTCGAGTTCGACGAAACGCGTGATCGCGATCGTTCGCGAGTCATCTGCGGTCTCGAGCGCCTCGAGGTCGGAATCCTCGACGAAGACGAACTGCCCTTTCGCCACCTCCCAGCCCTTGACGATCTCGTCGTTCGAGACCTCACGGTCGTGCTGAGGGCACCAGCGCTTGTTCTTGATCGGCGTCCCGCACTCCCGGTGGAGCATCCGGAACGACACGTCCGATTGCCGGGCAGCCGGCTTGGTAGCCAGGGCCATCCCGACGGGGATGTTGACCAGGCCGAAGCTGATGGATCCGTTCCAGATCGTTCTCATAGGGCCGACCGTCCAATTGTAGATGGATGCAGGAAGTTCGCCGAACGCAGCTCGATCCCTGCCGTAAAGTCAGATCAATGGCACCAGCCGATAACAGAACGATCGTCAAGCTCTGGCGCGACGCCGTTTCGGCGAACCGGACGGGCACCGCCTACCTCGCAGAGACCGAGCCGGGCCACTGGCGGGAGGTCTCCTGGAACGAAGCCGCCCGCACGGTCGACGAGCTCGCAC
>MNDB01000056.1 GCA_001914705.1 Actinobacteria bacterium 13_2_20CM_68_14
ACTAATTCCGCGACGCTGATCCGCTCGATTGGGCTCGACACGGGTCTGCACTCCGATTTCGGTTCCGGCGTCTGGGACGGCGGCCCGATCGGAATCCCGTTCGACGTCGTCACGCGCAAGACGCCGCGGGCGAAGGTCTCGTTCGAGTACGCAGACGAGAGCGATCGGGTCGGTTACCCGATCCCGAAACGGATTCACGTCGAGTACGGAAGCGACCATCACGCGCTGCTCGTCGACCGCGATGCCTGCCGCCTCTACGAGCTCGGCGGCCTCACGCGCTCGGGTGGTAGCTGGCACGCGTGGTCCGGCGCGACCTGGAGCCTACGCTCCAACCGCCTTCGGCCGGCGACGTGGACGTCGGCGGACGCCGCAGGTCTCCCGATCTTCCCCGGACTCGCCCGCTGGGACGAAGCGAAGCGCGGAGCCATCGACCATGCCCTGCGGTTCACGGCGGCGCGGACGCGACGCGCCTTTGTTTATCCGGCGCGGCATTACGCGAGCTCCTCGAACGATCCGTCGCTGCCGCCGATGGGCCTTCGCGTCCGCCTGAAGGCGAGCTTCGACGTGCGGCCCTTCCCGCGCCAGGCGCGAATCGTGCTGGTGGCGCTGAAGCGTTATGGGATGCTGCTCGCCGACAACGGTTCAAACTGGTACATCAGCGGCGCGCCGAGCCCAGGCTGGTCGAACGACCAGCTACACACGCTGGGCCGGGTCAAGGGCTCGGACTTCGAGGTCGTCGACGCGTCCTCGCTGCGGCCGCGCTAGCGCGGGTCCGCGCGGTCGAGATTCCAGTGCCGGGCGGCGGTGACCGTCCAGCCTTCGCCGTCGAGCGGCCGGAGCGCGAACCTCGTAATCACCCGCTGGCCACCCTCGTGGTCCCCGTAGAGGAGGTCTACGATCAGGGCAAGGCGCCGCTCGATCCCTTCGCGTGCCTCTGCGAACTCCGGCGCATCGGGATTGCGGAACGTGCCCTGCCAGAACCCGACGTCGCCCACCGGAACGTAGAGGTCGCGCGTGAGCCGCACAAACTCTGAGGGGTCGCTGTGCGTGTCCAGGATCGTGCCGAGCTCCTCGGTGGTGAAGAACGTCCAGCCGTGCAGCACCGCTATCCCCGAGCCGACGTTGCGTAGGGGGATGGCGAGGTAGATCGCCGACTCGTCTGCCTCCGCGATCCCCCGGCCGCCCCCGGCGAGGAACCACTTGTCGTCGACGAAGCCGATCTTCTGCGGCGGGTCGTCGAGCTTCGACGGCAGCAGGAGCGGACGCAGGCCGACCAGTAGCGAGCGCTCGGCGACCCGCGCGGCGCGGTTGGCCGACCGCACCGAAGCGAACGTCGCCAGGGCAAGCACGAGCGTTCCGCCGGCCGTCGCCAGGGCCGAGATGGTCACCCAGTCGGTGGCGAACACGCGCCGATCCTACGCCCGCTCGAGATCTCTCAACGCAACCCGCGCAGCCGAGAAGCCACACATCCCGTGGACGCCGCCGCCGGGAGGCGTGGCGGCCGAGCAGAGATAGACACCCGTGAGCGGCGTCCGGTAGGGAACGGGCCTTCGCACGGGCCGGAGGAGCAGCTGGCCGAGATCCATCGCGCCGGCGTTGAGATCGCCGCCGACGAGATTCCGGTTCCGCGCCTCGAGCTCCGCAGGGCCCATCGTGTGCCGTGCGAGAACGAGCTCGTGGAAACCCGGCGCGAAGCGCTCGACCTGCGCCTCGATTCGCTCGGTCATGTCCTCAGCGGAGCTGTTCGGCACGTGGCAGTACGCCCAGGCCGTGTGCTTGCCGGCCGGTGCCCGCGTCGGGTCGAAGAGGCTCGTTTGGGCGAGCAGAACGAACGGCCGCTCCGCCGGGCGGCCGCGCCAGGCGTCCCACTCCGAAGCCGAGATCTCATCCAGTGAGCCGCCCAGATGGACGGTTCCGGCGCGGCGGCACTCGGCCGTGCTCCAGGGGATCGGGCCGTCGAGAGCCCAGTCGACCTTGAACGCGCCCGGGCCGTGCCGGTACGAGTGCAGGGCCCGCTCGTAGCGCTCGGGCAGGCGTCCGCGCGCAAGCCTCAGCAGCTCCCGAGGCACGACGTCGGCGAGGACGAGATCGGCCCGCGGCAGCGAGTCGACCAGGCTCGACGTCCGGATCTCGCCGCCGAGGTCCCGCAGCTTCGCTGTCAGCGCATCGGCGAGCCGCTGCGAGCCGCCGCGCGGAAACGGCCAGCCGACCACGTGCCCGAGCACGGCCAGCGTTAGCCCGAAACCCGCGCTCGGCCGGCGCTCGAGCGGGAGCATCGAATGCGCCGCGTGCCCGGCGAACCAGGCGCGCGTCCGCTCGTCGGCGAAATGCCCTTCCGCAAGCGCGCGGGCCGAGGAGAGCCCCGCGCGCAGCGCCGCCGCCAGTCCGCGCGGGCCCAGCCGGTCGCCAAGCTGAAGTAGCGTCCGGGGCGAGAGCGGATGAGGCCCGAGCAGCACTCGCTCGACCTCCGGCCACGACTCGACTAGCGGGCCGACCAGCCGCCGGTACGCGCCGTCATCGCGCCCGAGCCCCGCGGCCGTCGCCAACAGGCTGCGCTCGAGCAGGACGGCCGTCCCATCGTCAAACGGATGCGCCGCCGGCGCATCCGGCTGAACCCAGTCGACGTCGAGCTCGAGCGTGCGAAAGAGTGGCGAGGCCAGACTGAGCGGGTGGACCGAGGAGCAGACGTCGTGGACGAACCCAGGCAGCGTCAGCTCGGCGGACCGGAGGCCGCCGCCGAGCTGCTCCTCCGCCTCGTGAACCTCGACCTCCAGGCCCGCTCGCGCAAGCGTGATCGCCGCCGCGAGCCCGTTCGGCCCGGAGCCAATGACGACCGCCCGCGGCACGGCAGCATTCAACCACCGGGACGGCGCTCGCGGGCTCGCCCGTATTCAGTTCGGAAAAGGAGGCTCGAGATGCCGAAAAGTCGCTTCGTGCTCGCCGCCGCCCTCGTCGCGGCTGTCCTCCCGAACGCCGCCCACGCTGACGGACAGGCGTCTCCCGGGGTGTCTCAAGGCTGGAACGGTCTGGCCGACAAGGCACACGGCGTCCGCTTCGTAGCCCTGCCGGCGAACGGCGGAAACTGGACCGTGCTGGCCCGCATCAACCTACGCGGCGGCACCGTGACGCGCTACGGCTCGATCCGCGGCTCGTACGGGATCCCAGGAGTCACCTTGAAGCGCGACGTGGGCGGTCTCTCGTCCGACGGCCGGATGCTCGTGGTTGCCGAAGCGCCCAACGGAGGCTCGATCCTTCGCAGTGTCAGCCGCCTCGCCGTCGTCGACGCGCGGACGCTCAGGACGCGCACGAGGATTGCCCTGCCTGGCGATTTCTCGTTCGACGCTCTCTCTCCGGATGGGCGCACCCTCTACCTAATCCAGCACACGTCCGTGAAGGACCTCCAGCGTTACCGCGTCCGCGCCTACAACCTCGTGCAAATGCAACTTCTCCCCGATGCGATCGTCGATCGCACCGAGCCGAACATGCGCGGCTATCCGCTCGCGCGCACCTCCAGCCGGGGCGGTGAATGGGTTTACACGCTCTACCAGGGCGACGGGCCGTTCGTGCACGCACTCGACACCGTCCACGGGCGCGCCGTCTGCCTCGACCTCACCTGGCACGCCGGCCAGATCGTCCTCTTCCAGTCACACCTCGCCTTGCGCGACAACGGCGGCCGGCTCGCCGTCGTCGATCGTCAGGGGAGAACCAGAGCGACCCTGAATCTCCGGCCCCCAGGACGGACAACCGCAACCACGACGTGGGCAGCCGCAGGGTTATCGGGCATCGGCCTTGTGGCGACCGCCATCCTCCTCCGGCGGCGAAAGCGGCAGAACTAGCCCGAAGCGCGGAGCTGCCGGAGGGCAGGGGCAAGCGCCTGCCCGCCCCGCAGCACCGGCTCGAACAGGTCGCCGTGCTTCGCGACGCGGTCGAGCGCCTCGCGGCGGCCGAAGTCGCGTGGCCGTATGCGTTCGGTCAGCTCCTCCCAGCGGAGCGGGGTCGAGACCGGTGCGCCCGGCTTCGGTCGCACGGAATAGACCGAGGCGATCGTCTTCCCATGTCCGTTCTGGCGGTGGTCGACGAGCACGCCGCGACGCTTCTTCTTCAGCCACTCCGTCGTCACGAGCCCCGGATGCTCTGCCTCGAGCTGCCGCGAGAGCAGCTCGGCGAACTCATAGGTCTGCTTGAACGTCGCACGGCGGGCGATAGGCAGCAGCACGTGGATCCCGTCGGCGCCGCTGGTCTTCACGTACGAGCGCAGCTCGAGCTCCTCCAGCGCCTGGCGAACGAGGTGAGCGACCCGAATCGCCTCGACGAAGCCGTTCCGCGAGTCCGGTGGATCGAGGTCGAAGAGCACGAAGTCGGGCCGGTCCGGCTTGTCGACCCGCGAGTACCAGGCGTTCATGTCGATGCAGTTCATCTGCACCATCCACACGAGCGCGGCGGGCTCGTTCACGAGGGTGAAATCGACGAGCCGCGACTCGCCTTCGCGTGGCCACGTGCGGAACCGGCGCGTCGGGATCCAAGGCGGCTTGCCCTTCGGCGCCTGCTTGTGGAAGTACGGCCGCCCGTGAATCCCGTCCGGGTAACGCTTGAGCGTGAACGGCCGGTCGCGCAGGTGCGGGACGATCGCGTCGCCGATCGCGGCGTAGTACTCGGCGAGGTCGCCCTTCGTTACGCCGTCGCCGGGGAAGAGCACGCGCTCCGGATGCGTCACCCGCACGCGGCGGCGGCCGACCTTCAGCTCGAGGTCAGCCACGGCGCCCCCAGTAGAGCACGGTCGTGATCTTCAACTGGTAGGCGTCGCCGAGCAGCGGCAGGAGCACGACGCGCGTCCGTGCCGAGCTCGAGCACCTCGGCGGCGCGGTCGACGGCCTCCGGCGCGTACTCCGGGCGCACCACGTCGTAGTCGGAGGCGATCCGCCCGAAGCTGCGCGCCAGCTCAGCCAAGGCGCGTCCAGTACGCGATCGTGCGGATCGACCAGCGGTACTCGACGTCCGGAACGAGCTCGCCCAGCCGCTGGGCGACCTCCTCGCGATCGGCGTCTGGCAGCGACGCGATCGAGCTGACCGAGAGCATGTTCGCGAGCCATTGGTCGCGCGTGCGCGTGACCATCCGCTCCACTTCGGCTTGCCGCAACGGCTCGAACGGGGCTTTGGCGATCGGTTCCCGCCAGAACCCGGAGAGCACCTTGCCGATCCCGGGGGCGCCGCCCTTGGCGAAGGCGTCGTCGAGGACTCGTTCGACCTCGTCGCCCATCGGCGGCTCGGGATCACCGAAATCCACGTTCCAGAAGATCGCGAGCCCGCCCCGCGGCCGCAGCACGCGGACGATCTCGCCGACGCTCTCCTCGCTCGCATACCAGTGGAAGGCCTCGGCTGTGAAGACGGCGTCGACGGAGTCGTTAGGCAACGGGATCGCCTCAGCGGGGCCCGCGAGAGCCTCCGCCCCCGGCACGACCTCGTCCAGCACGGCCCGCATCTCGTCGTCGGGCTCGACCGCGATCACGCGGGCAAAGCGAGGGACGAGCGAGCGCGTCAGCTTTCCCGTCCCGGCTCCCAGATCGAGCACGGTTGAGTCCGCCCCCAGGTCGAGGTCGGCGACGACTCGATCGATCAGCTCCTCCGGCCACTGCGGCCGGCCGAGCTCGTACTCGCGAGCGCTGTTCCCGAACGCGTCTGGCGGCGCTTCCTTAGCCAACGCCCGCCACCAAGGCGCCGACTCGGCGGCGCCGCCTAAAGGCTGCGCGGGCTCTGCCCGTGCAGCCGTCTAAACCCGGCTTGCCAGAGCACACGCGCGTCGACCTACCCCACGCCGGCAAGGAGAAATGACCGCTGTTCCTTCACCATTTCGCGCGCGATCACGAGCCGCTGGATCTGGTTGGTGCCCTCGTAGATCTGCGTGATCTTCGCGTCCCGCATCATCCGCTCGACCGGATACTCCTGCATGTAGCCGTAGCCGCCGAGGATCTGGACGGCGTCGGTAGTGACCTCCATCGCCACGTCCGAGCAGTAGAGCTTCGACATCGCCGAGATCTTCCTCAGCTCCGAGCCTTCGGCGCCGTCGTCGATCAGTTGCCCGCACTTGTAGAGGAGGCCGCGCGCCGCCTCGCACTTCGTCTCCATGTCGGCGAGCGTCGCGGCGATCAGCTGGTGCTGCGCGATCGGCTCGCCCATCGTCTCGCGCGACTTGGCGTACGCGAGCGCGTAGTCGGTCGCGCCCTGCGCGAGTCCGAGGCCCTGCGCGCCGATGCCCGGCCTCGAGCGGTCGAGGATCCGCATCGCGATCCGGAAGCCCTCGCCCTCCTCGCCGAGCAAGTTGTTCGCCGGGACGCGCATGTCATTGAAGAAGAGCTCACCGGTCGTCGAGCCTTTGATCCCCATCTTCGGTTCGATCCGGCCGACCTCGAAACCTGGCGTGTCCGCCTCGACGACGAACGCCGAGATACCGGCGTGGCCGGCGCCCGGGTCGGTCTTGGCGAAGACGAGGTAGAGGCCTGCGACGCCGGCGTTCGTGATGAAGCGCTTGGAGCCGTTGAGCACATATTCCTCGCCGTCGCGGCGGGCCTCGCTCCGCATCGCCGCCGAGTCCGAGCCTGAGCCGGGCTCTGTCAGCGCGTAGGCGGGCAGCCACTCCCCGCTCGCGAGCCTCGGCAGGAAGCGCCGCTTCTGCTCCTCGCTGCCGGCGAGCTTGATCCCCAGCGAGCCGAGCTCCTGCACCGCCAGGATCAGGCCGCTCGTAGCGCAGACCTTCGAGACTTCCTCGATCGCGACCAGCGTCATCAGCGCGCTCGCGCCGGCGCCGCCGTACTCCTCGTCGAACATGATCCCGAACACGTCGTGCTCGCGGAAGAGCTCGACCACGTCCCACGGGAACTCGGAGCTCTTGTCGATCTCGGCCGCCCGCGGTGCGATCCGCTCGCGGGAGAGCGCGCGAATCAGGTCGCGGATCTCCCGCTGATCCTCGTTCAGCACCTCATGGGACACGGCGCGATTGTAGGCACTCAGGGGCTCAACTCAGGTAGCCCGGCGGCCGATAAGGGGATTGCTGTGGCCTTCAACCTTCCCCTTGTCTTGATCCCGCTGCCGGCGCTCGTCGTCGGGCTGCTGCTGGCTGTCGGCGCGTTCTAGCCGGCGTACTCGAACGTCGACTCGTACGCGCAGACCCCGCGGTACTCGAACGCGAGCGGGCCAGTCTGGGCGCTCAGCTCGTCGACGACGAGCTCGCGGCCTGTCCGCTCGTGGCCGGGGATCACGCAGGTGATCGTCTCCGGCCCTGCGTATGGCCCTGAGACCCGGACGCTGACCGACTCGCCGGCCCGAAACCAGCCGCGGCCGGAGGCGTGGTCGATCTCGATCCGCGCTGGCTCGACCCCGAGCGGATCGCTCGCCTTCCACGCCCACGGAAAGTGCTCGAACACCGTGCCGCCGAGCGCGCCGGAAAAGATCCGGCCGAGCACCTCGCGCTGTCCCGAGTCGCCGCGCTCGTCGACGAACAGCGCGAACGTCCACGGCGAGCCCTCGACATCGTCGCTGTAGCGCGTCGCGAGCACGACGCCCAGCCCGGCGAGGTCGATCCCGTCGGCCTCACCGTCCTCGATCGACCAGGAGAGCGCGCCGTCGCAGATTCCGTGCGTCGAGCGGCCCCCGGGCCGCCCGTCGATTCGTCGGCAAGGACAGGGCGCGTCACAGTTGCAGGACTCGAGATACGTGCCGCGGACCCGGTAAGGCACTACGTCCCCATGCGTATCGCGGGCGCGCCGTGGCCCGGCACGTGCAAACCGGGCACCGTCGCGGGAGAGACCGCGACCCACACCCCCAGCGCCACGAACGCCGTCGCGAAGAGCGGCGCCAGCCGATCCCCGGCCGGCAGCACCTTCTGCGCGAAGATCACCGCCGCGATCACACCCATCCAGGTCAGACTCATGACGCCGACCGCGAACAGCGCCACCATCAGCCCCCAACAGCAGCCGACGCAGTAGAGACCGTGCTCGACGCCCATCCGCAAGGCTCCGGCCGGGCCGTCGCGCCAGCCGCCGAGCACGAAATGCAGCGGCCCGCGGCAGTGGCGCAGGCAGACCTCCTTGAGCGGCGTCAGCTCGTACAGCCCGGCGAAGACGAGCGCGCCGCCGGCGACGTAGCGCCCGCCCCGGTTCCAGCCGAGGAAGTGCGGCGCGGCGTCCTTCGCTCCCCGATACAGGCCGTACGCCACGAGCCCGTAGGCGATCCAGGCGATCAGATACCCGGCGACGAAGACCCAGGTCGGCGCGGCGCCGGCGCTCCCTCGACGAGCACGCTCGCGGTTGACCCGGCTGAAGACGAGCACCATCGGCGCGACCGACGGCAGCATCATCGCCCCCATCATCGTCACCCAGATTCCGAGGTACCACCCGACGCCGCCGAGGTCCGTACCCGGCCCGGCGTCCATGCCGTGCATCCGCTGGTAGGTGACAATCCAGGCGACGAGGGCGACGCCGAGCAGCGCGCCCGAGACGGCGACTGGCCTCGACAAGGACATGCGGCTAGCGCGCTTCGACGACCGTGGGGGTGTACTTCTCCTGGAACGCGTTGCCGTGGCGGACATATGCCATCGAGCTGTGGCTGTTCGCGTCCGAGAAGTCGAGGTCGCCCTTCGCGACGAGCTTGGTCGCCACGGCGGTCTCGGCCTCCTCGTTCTCGCCGGTGTACTCGAAGCCGCCGGGGATCCGCACGACGACTCGATACGGATCCGGCGGATCGATCCCGCGCATGGTGTCGCTTTCCGTCTCGAGAACGTCTCCCGCCTTGACGCGGCCCTTGCGTGACTCAAGATCGAACTCGAACTCGAAGGGCACGAACTGCGGCTCCTTCACGTTCGGGCAGACGGCGGCGACGATCTCGAAGAACGTGTCGCCCTGCTGGCCGCTCAAGATCTGGAGGAGCGCGTCGCGCTGCTGCTCGTCGGCCCGCTCGTCGATGATCGGGACGACGTCGCCGTTGCCCTCGTGCATCGCGCCCGGCCACCTGACGGTTCCGGCCCAGTGCAATCCGGTCAGATCGACGTCGCCGAAGTTGCCTTTGTCGATCCGCATCGCCACCGCCCCTTCGCAGTGATCGTGCGTCGGAAACTGGTTGAAGTCGCATGGACAGCCCGGGTCGCAGTTGCAGTTCTTGAACCAGGGGCCTTCCATGTACCAATCGGTCGCCACGCGTGCCTCCTTCGTCTGTTGTTTGAGCGCGGATGATCATTCGGACCGGCGGTACGGTCAAGTCGGCATACGCTTCACGGCGGTGATCCTCGAGAACGTTCTCGTCCGCACCATGGAGCCGTCGCTGCCGACAGCCCGCGGGCTCGCGATCGCCGGCGAATGGATCGCCGGCGGCGTCGGCACGCACGAAACGGCGCTGGCGAGCCCGGAGCGAGTCGACCTGGGCGGCCGGTGCGTGCTGCCGGGCTTCACCGACTCGCACGTCCACTTCCCGACCTGGGCGATCGCCCAGCGCGAGGTTCGGCTAGAGGACACTCGTTCGCTCGACGAGGCGCTTGCCCGCGTTCGAGCCGCGTTTCGCGATGTCCGCCCCGGAACTTGGCTGCTCGGCCGGGGCTGGCGGAGCGGTGACTGGCAGCCGCCGGTCGAGCCGACGAAGGAGCTGCTCGACGAGATCGCCGGCGAGACTCCGGTCGCCTTGATGGCCCGCGACTCGCACTCGGTCTGGCTCAACTCCGCCGCGCTGGCCCGCGCAAACGGCGACCTGCAGGTGCCCGGCGGCGTCGTCGAGCTGGACGAGCAGGGCGAGCCGACCGGCGTTTTGCGCGAGGAGTCCTGCTGGCACTTTCGGGACGCGTACATCGAGACCACCGACGACGAGTACGTGGAGGCGATGCGCGGGGCGATCAAGCTGGCCAACGCACGCGGTGTTACCGCGGTTCACGACAAGGACGGCTGGCTTGGCGCGTTGCGCTTCTGGCAGCGCCTCGAGTCCGAAGGCGCGCTCACGCTGCGCGTCTGGCAGTCGCTTCCAGCCGAGCAGGCAGACGGGCTCGGCGCTCTCGGGATCGCGAGCGGCTTCGGCGGCCCGCGGCTCAAGCTCGGCTACCTGAAGGTCTTCATGGACGGCACGCTCGGCTCCCAGACCGCCCGCCTGCTCGACGGCTCCGGAGTGGAGATCACGAGCCGCGAGGAGTTCGCCGGCCTGATCCGCGCGGCCTCAAGGGCGGGCTTCCCGGTCGCCGTGCACGCAATCGGCGATCAGGCGAATCGCGACGCCCTCGAGGCTTTCGAGGAAACCCGCGGCGACTGGCAGCCGCTCGGCCTGCGCCAGCGTGTGGAGCACGCGCAGCTTTTGGCGCCAGAGGACGTCGAGCGATTCGCGCAACTCGGGATCGCGGCCTCGGTGCAGTTTTCGCACGCGCCCTCCGACCGCGACCTCGCCGACAGGCTCTGGGCGGGCAAGACGGAGAACGCGTACGCATTTCGGTCGCTCTGGAACTCGGGCGCGCTCGTCGCCAACGGCTCGGACGCGCCGATCGAGGAGCTCGATCCGCTCGCCGGCATCTGCGCGGGAGTCCTGCGCACGCTCGACACGCGGCCGGCCTGGCACCCCGAACAGGCGCTGAACGTCGAGGAGGCGCTGCAGGCCTCGACCGTCAATCCGGCCTGGCTTGCAGGCGACGAGCGGCGCCGCGGCAAGCTGCTTCCCGGCTACCGCGCCGACCTCGTCGTCCTCGACCGCGATCCGGTGGCTTCCCCGCCGGGCGAGCTGCCCGAGGTGCAGGTCGTTGCGACGATGCTCGGCGGGGCCTGGGTACACAACCCGCCGCCCTGGGACTGACCCGGGTTCTTCGGGTCTGTCCCTACAAACGTCGCACGGGGGACAGTCCCCTTTCGGGGACAGTCCCTGACGGGTCCGGGTTCTTCGAACGTTTGGTGTTCGTAAGCCGCCCTAACAGGCGCGACAACGCCGCGTCGTAATCGATACGCCCGAGCACTCCTCCCCTCAATCCCGTCTCGGGCGAGTTTTTCTCTCGAAAGCCCAAGGGCCGGCGTCGAGGCCGGCCCGATGGGCTTCGTTCACCAGTTCTTAACCCACCCGTAAGGGATAAAGCGCTTAGATATGCGCTTGGCCACGACGGCGTCGACCCCACGGACCGGCGTGAGCCCCGAACTACTCCTCAACCGGGAGCTTTCGTGGCTCGCCTGGAATTCGCGCGTCCTGGCCCTTGCTGCCGACACGTCGCTCCCGCTGCTCGAGCGAACGCGCTTCTGCTCGATCTTCTCGCGCAACCTCGATGAGTTCTTCATGGTCCGCGTCGCCGGCCTGCTCGACCAGATCGAGGCGGGCGTCCCGGTCACCTCTCCCGACGCTCGGCGGCCACAGGAGACGCTGCGCGAAGCCCGGGAGCGCGTACTCCAGCTGTCGGCCCGCCAGTCCAAGCTCTGGAAGAAGGAGCTGAGCGTTGCCCTCGAGGAGGCGGGCATCATCGTCGGGCAGGTCGAGGACTGCACGAAGGCCGAGCTGGAAGAGCTCGACGAGCGGTTCGAGCACGAGGTCTTCCCGATCCTGACGCCGCTCGCCGTCGGCCCCGGCCAGCCGTTCCCGTACATCTCGGGGCTCTCGCTTTCACTCGGGCTCTTCGTCCGCGATCCGGACAGCGGCGAGGAACGATTCGCCCGCGTCAAGGTGCCGGAGCTCCTCCCGCGGTTCATCTCGATCGGAGAGCGCGGCCTGTTCCTGCCGCTCGAGCGCGTAATCCGCCACTTCCTCGGACGTCTCTTCCCGAAGATGGAGATCCTCGAGTGCTGCATCTTCCGAGTCAGCCGGGACGCTGACTTCGAGCTGTCGGACGAGGCGGACGATCTCCGCGAGGCGGTCGAGAGCGAGCTGCGGCGCCGGCGCTTCGGCGACGCGGTACGGGTCGAGATCACGGCTTCGGCTTCGACCCGGATGCTCGACCGCCTGAAGCGAGGCCTCGCCGTCAGCGATGACCAGGTCTACCTCGTGCAAGGGCTGCTCGATCTCGAGAGCGTTTCGGAGTTCGTCGGTCTCGACCGGCCCGACCTCAAGGAAGAGCCGTGGTTCCCCTTTACGCATCCGCGCTTCGCCAACGTGACTTCCCCGGACGAGTTCTTCGCCGAAGTGGCGAAGGGCGACGTTCTTGTCCATCAGCCCTACCACGCGTTCGGGACGAGCTTCGAGGCGTTCGTCAACGCTGCGGCGTCCGACGACGACAGCCTCGCACTGAAGACCACCGTGTACCGCACGAGCGGCGACTCGCCGCTCGTGCCCGCGCTGATCGAAGCCGCGGAGAAGGGAAAGCAGGCTGTCTGTCTCGTCGAGCTGAAGGCTCGCTTCGACGAGCGCCGGAACATCGGCTGGGCCCGCGAGCTCGAGCAGGCAGGCGTCCACGTCGTCTACGGGTTCCCGAACCTGAAGATCCACGCGAAGACGACGCTCGTTGTCCGGCGCGAGGGTGGCGAGCTGCGCCGGTACGCGCACGTCGGCACCGGCAACTACCACGCCGCGACGGCCCGGTCGTATGAGGACTTCGGCCTGTTCACGGCCGATCCCGACATCACCGCCGACGTTGCCGACCTGTTCAACTTCCTGACCGGCTTCAGCCGGCCGACGCGGTTCCGCAAGCTCCTGGTCGCGCCCTTCGATCTGCGCGAACGGTTGGTCGAGAAGATCCGGGCGACCGCGACCGCGGCCGCAGCCGGCGACAAGGCGCGCATCCGGATCAAGGTCAACAACCTGACCGACGAGACGATCATCGACGAGCTCTACAAGGCGTCGATGAAAGGCGTCCAGGTCCAGATCCTCGCACGCAGCATCTGCACCTTGCGCCCGGGCGTCGAAGGACTCAGCGACAACATCCGCGTCGTCAGCGTGCTCGGGCGCTTTCTCGAGCACAGCCGCGTCTTCGTCTTCGAAGCAGGGGACGTTGCGAGCTACTACCTCGGCAGCGCCGATCTGATGCCGCGCAACCTCGACTACCGCATCGAGGCGGTCGTGCCGATCGAGGACCCGCGCGCCCAACAGGAGCTGACGCGGGGGCTCGACACCATGGTGTCTTCAAACGTGCACGCCTGGGAATTGAAGGCTGACGGCGAATGGCAACGGATCCGCGCGAAGAAAGGCGAACGGGCGCGCGAGACGCAAACGCTCCTCATGCGAAGCGTCAGAGCACGGCAGCCGCGACGGTCGAGCAAGCGCACCGCCTAGTCGCCCGGATCACGGGGGCGCTCGGGGCGACCGCCGACCCGCCGAGCAGAATGCGGCGGATGAGGGTCGCCGTCGTCGACGTTGGCGCGAACACGTTGCGCCTGCTCGTCGCCGAAACCGACGCTCGAGGCGGCTTCGTACCAATCCGGGAGGAGCGGCGCCGCACAGGTCTTGGCGAAGACGTCGAACGTCGCGGCCGCCTGACGCGCGAGAAGATCGAGCGCTCCGGGGAGGCCGCCCGCAAGGAGGTCCGCCGCGCCCGGAAGCTCGGCGCGATGCGGATCGAGGTTGTGGTCACCTCGCCGTGGCGAAGCGCCGAGAACGGGCGAGAGCTGATCGCCGCTCTCGAGCAGGCAACCGGGCTCCGCGTCCAGCCCCTCAGCGAAGAGGATGAGGCCGAGCACGGCTTTGTCGGCGCGCTCTCGCGAACGCAGGTCGACGCGGTGCCGGTCGCCGTCTGCGACGTCGGCGGCGGCTCGACGCAAATCGCCGTCGGCACGGCGAGCGCGCCGTCCTGGCTGCGGTCGGTGCCGCTCGGCTCGCTCAGGCTGACGGAGCGCTGCCTCGTCTCGGATCCTCCAACACGCTTGGAGCTCGCAACGGCGCGCACCGAAGTCGCTGCCGCCTTCAGCGAGCTGACGCCGCCTCTGCCGGCCGTTGCGCTCGCTACCGGCGGGACCGCGCGAGCACTGCGCCGTCATGGGCTCCGCCGGCTCGGCGAAGATGCGCTCGAGTCCGCGATCGAGGAGCTCACCGCCCTATCGATCGTCGCTCGCGCGAAGCGAGCGAAGGTCGACCTCGAGCGAGCACGCACGCTTCCGGCCGGCGCGATCATCCTCGCCGAGCTGCAGCGCGTGCTCCAGGTTCCGCTCGGCGTCGCCGACGGCGGCGTGCGCGAGGGCGTGTGCACGCGGCTGCTCGAGGCCGAAGCAGCCACAGCCTGAAACCCTCTTAGGCCGGAGGCGGCAGGTACTCGAGCACGGCAGGCTCGCCGTCCTCCAGCTCGACGATCCGCGTCGAGCCCTTCTGGCCGGACTCGCCGAACAGGTTCTCGAGGACGTCGCCCTGGGTACAGAGCACAGCGTCGTCGCCGAGCTCGCGAAAGAGCGCCAGCGTCTCCTCGAGAGAAGCGCCTTCATCGAGCTCGCGCCGCTCCTCGATCGGCAGACCTCGCTGCTGGCTCAGCGGCTCGACGGTCTGCATGCAGCGAAGGTAGGAGCCGGAGGCGATCCGTGCGATCTCGAACCGCGCCAAGAGGCTGGGCAGTCCGGCCGCCTGGCGGCGACCTTTCTCGTCGAGCGGCCTCAGCCTGTCGTCGCCCTCCCATTCGCTCCGGTGGCCTGCACGGGCATGTCGGACGACGAGCAGCGGCACGGCGCCTAGCGCCAGGCTTTGCGGCCGGCACGCCTGAGCTGCCTGAGCGTCCGCGGAGCCTCGGCCCTGGCGCGAAGCATCCGCTCGCGCTGGCGCTCGATCAGCCGGCCGGCAACCAGCGCGAGCTGCGGGTTGCTCTGGAAGAGCACGAGCTCCCGTAGGCGCTCGTCGGCGACGACGGCGTCCTGGTGGTCGCCGAGCACGTCCTGGACTCTCTTGGCACGCGCGACGAAGCGGCGGGCCTTCTTCCCGACGGACGCCTCGGCGAGCTCCCCCGCGTAACGTGCGCGCTTGCCCCGGATGCGGACGCCGTGAAGCTCTGCGTCGCTCGGTTCGGCCCCCAGCGCCTTGATCGCCCGTTCGAGCTTCCTGAACTCCCTGCCTGCCAGCTTTCGCACCGAGCGGCGTACTCCGTTCCAGCGCGGCGCCTCGCCGGCGATCTCGATCCGCCCCAGCAGCTCGAGGTAACGCGGGCTGGACATCGCTTCCAGCATCTCGGCGCGGGCGGCCTCGCGCTCGCGCTCGAAGCCCTCGACGATGAGACCGAGCGCAGCCGTGTCCGAAGACGGCAGCGTCTCTGCCTGTGCGCGAATGTGGATCAGGAGCACGTCGCGGTCGCGCACGGCGCCGAGCGCCCGGCCGAGCCACTTGAGCTCGGCCCGCAGCTCGTCTGTCCACTCGCGGTCGAGGATCGGACGCGACACGCGAAGAAAAGCGCGCAGCCGGCGGACTGCGACCCGCAGCTTGTGCAGCGATTCGGGATCGCTTCCAAGCCTCGTGCCCGGATCGTGGGCGAGGATCTCGTCGTACTGCCGGCGGATCATCGTCTGCAGGTGCGGCAGGGCCGAGCGCTTGTCCCCAGGTGCCTTGCCCCGCTTTCGCCGGCCGACGACCAGAAGCCCCGGATCCTGCGGCTCGCCATCAACGTCGAAGCGATCGACGACGCGCCGGCCGTCCAGCACCTCGACCTCGTCGTGCACCTCTGCGTCGGCCGGACCGTCCTCCTCCGAGCGCCGCGTCTGCAGGGTGGCCACTTCGACCAGCTCGCGCTCGTGGAGCAGCCCGCGAAGCAGGTCGGCGACGAGCGGCGGCGGCTCGGCCGGCCCACCCGGCTCCGAGAACGCAACTTCGCCCGGCGCCTCGGGGAGCTCGACCTCCCAGATGCTGAGCCCGTTCTCGACCCGTCGGCGGAGAGCAACCCCGGTGCGGGCGAAGCGGCCGTCGGGCGTGTCGTGGTACGTCGACGTAAAGACGCTGCTCACGCGGCGATCGTAGACGACGTGGCCTCGCCCGCGAACCGCGAGCTGCATCCAGCCTTTTGCCACTCGTTCACCATTCGGAAGCCCATCGGATCGCGTTCTAGCCGACACTTCGCTCTGATGCGTTTCTCGATCGTCGCCCACCGTGTCGGCGAAACGAACATCGGGCTCATTACCCGGCGGTGGCGGCATTTCGAGCCGCTCCTGCTGACGCCGCGCGAGGCGCTCACGACGCTGGCGGCGGGCGACGCGGCGCTCGGCCGTCTGGACATCCGGCAGGGGCTCGACGGAATCGAGGACGGCCTCTGGGCTCTTTCCGAGCTCGCTGCCGCCGCCCGAGCCGGCCGGGGCAGCGGCGTAGTCAGCCGCCTTGGTGAGACGCCCGAGGCGTTGCTTGCGATGCCGATTGGAGGCCGTGCCGGCTTTGCCGGTGCGGCCGTCCAACCAACAGGCTTGGTCGACCGAGGTTACGAACCATCTGTATGAGATGCATCGGTGAACTCCCGGAACTCCCCCGTGATCAGGAAGGCCGTCTGCTCACCGATGTCGACGGCGTGGTCGCCGATCCGCTCGAGGCAGCGCGAGACGATGATCATCCGCAGCCCCCACTCGCGCTTCGACTCGTCATCGACGAAGTCGAGAACACGTTCGACGGCGCGGCGGTTTGCCCGATCGATCAGCTCGTCGAGGTCGACGAGCGAGGAGGCGCCCTCGAGATCCCGGCGCTGGAACGAGTCGAGCGCCACACGGATCATCTGCTCGGCGCGCTGGCCCATTTCCTCGAACGCCTGGACAAGACCGTCGTCCTGCTCGACGTCGGAGACGAGCTTGGTCAGCTTGGCGATCGTGACGCAGTAGTCGCCCATCCGCTCGAGATGCAGGTTCGCGTGCAGCATCGCGAGGACGAGTCTCAGGTCGACCGCGACGGGCGTCTGCCGCGCCAGCAGGGATTGGATCCCTTCCTGGATCGAGAAGTAGCGGCGGTCGATCTCGTCGTCAAAGGCAATCACCTCGTCGGCGAGCTCCGAGTCGGCCTGCTCGAGCGCGTTCACCGCGGCGCGCAACGCCCGTAGGACGTAGTCGCCCTCTTCCTGGAGGGCCGCCTCGACCTGCTCCAGCTCGTCCTGGAATGTGACTCTCATCTGCTCAGCCATCAAGCCATCGTACCCCTGGCCTGTTTGCGGAAACGGGCGGTCGCCTAGCCAAACCGACCCGTCACATAGCCCTCGGTCCGCTTGTCCGCAGGCTGCGTGAAGATCTTGGGCGTCTCGTCGTACTCGACGAGGACGCCGTGGCCGCCGCTCTCGGTTCGCTCGAGCGTGAAGAACGCTGTCATGTCCGCGACGCGTGCCGCCTGCTGCATGTTGTGGGTGACGATCACGAGCGTGTACTCGTTCTTCAGCTCATGCATCAAGTCCTCGATCTTCGAGGTCGCGATCGGATCGAGCGCGGAGGCGGGCTCGTCGAGCAGGACGACGTCAGGCTCGACCGCGATCGCGCGGGCGATACAAAGGCGCTGCTGCTGACCGCCCGAAAGCCCGAAGGCGCTCTTCTTGAGGCGATCTTTGACCTCGTCCCAAAGAGCCGCCTGCGTCAGCGCCCGCTCCACGCGGCTGTCGAGATCGTCCTTCATCCCAAGAACTCGCAGGCCCCAGGCGACGTTGTCGTAGATCGACTTCGGGAACGGATTCGGCTTCTGGAAGACCATCCCGATTCGCCGGCGCACCTCGACCGGATCGACCCCGTCGCCGTAGATGTTCTGGCCGTGGTAGAGCACCTCGCCCTCGACCTTGGCGGACGGCACCAGGTCGTTCATCCGGTTCAACGAGCGCAGGAACGTGCTCTTGCCGCAGCCCGAAGGACCGATGATCGCGGTGACGAGGTTCCGGTAGATCGAGAGGTCGACGTCCGAGACGGCGGGCGCCTTCCCATAGCTGACCGTCAGCCCCCGTGTCTCGAACACGATCTCCAGGTCAGAAGCGCTCCGCGGCGCCTCGCGAGGCTGAGCGATCTCGATCGGCGCCACTACGTTCATCGTATCCGCCTCCATGGTCAACCCTCCAGCCTCTTTCGGTACCGGACGAGCAGCAGGCGCGCAGACAGGCTCGTCACGAGGACGAAGCAGATCAACACGAATCCGAGCGCCCAGGCGCGGGCGTGATCGGCAGGATCGGGCGACTCGGAGAGGACGAAGATGTCGTACGGGATCGAGAGCACCGGCTGGCGCGGGTCCCACGTGACGGCGTTCGCGGCGATCGACGTCGTGAAGAGAAGCGGAGCGGTCTCCCCGGCGGCGCGAGCAACCGCCAGCACGGTGCCGGTGATAATCCCGCCGAAACTGGTGGGCAAGACGACGCCAAGGACAGTGCGCCAGCGGCTGGCGCCGAGCGCGAGTGCGCCTTCCCTCAGAGTGCTCGGGACGAGCGCGAGCACCTCCTGCGTCGCGCGGGCGACGAGCGGCAGCATGATGATCGCGAGCGCGAAAGAGCCTTTCCAGGCCGCCTGCCCGCTGCCGATCACGAGCAAGCCGTAGACGAAGATGCCGATGATGATCGAGGGCAGGCCGTTCAGCACGTCGAGCACGAGCCTGACGAGGTCCCCCACGCGGGGCGGCGCAAACTCACTCACGTAGAGGGCGATCAGAATGCCGACCGGAACCGCCATCGCGGTCGCCAGCCCCACGATCACGAGACTGCCGACGAGGGCATTCGCAACACCGCCGCCGCTCTGGCCGAAGGTCGCCGCGTTCTTCGTGAAGAAGTCCCAGCTGAGAGCGCTCGCTCCCCGCCGGGCGACCGAGATGATCACGAGCGCGAGCACGGCGACCGCCGCGAGCGCCGCGAGCGTCGCAAGCGCCTGCATCAGCACGTTGACGCCCTTCCGCCGCCTCGTCCGCCGGCTCAGCGTCAGGGAGTAGCGGCCGGCGTCGACAGCCATCAGCTCCCCCCGATGCGCTCGTGGGAAAACCGACGCACGATGAACAGCGCCGTCAGGTTCACGAGCAAAGAGATCACGAGCAGGATCGCCGCCAGGTAGACAAGCGAGGCGATCTGGATGTTCGACACGGCCCCCTGGTATTGCTCGGCGAGCTTGCTCGCGAGCGTGTCTCCCGTCACGAACAGCGACCAGTGAATGCCGTGGCCGGCGCCGATCACCTGGGTGACGGCGATCGCCTCGCCGACCGCGCGGCCGAAGCCGAGCAGGATCGCCGCGCTCACACCGCTGCGCGTATACGGAAGGATGACCCCGCGCACCATCTCCCAGCGCGTGGCCCCGAGCGCCAGCGCGCCCTGCTCCAGCTCGGTCGGGACGCCGAGGAAGAGCTCGCGGCAGATGCTCGAAGTGATCGGGACGATCATGATCGTCAGGACGAGCACGGCGACCAGCATCCCGGCGTTCTCGGGCGAGCCGCTGAAGAGCGGGATGAAGCCGAGATGGCGGTGGAGCCAGGGCTCGAGATCCTGGCCGACGAACGGGCCGAGGACGAGGATCCCCCAGAGACCGAGGACGACGCTCGGGATCGCCGCGAGCAGCTCGACGAGCGAGGCGATCACCGTGCGCGCCCCGCGCGGTGCCAGCTCGCTCAGATAGAGCCCGATCGCGATCGAGAGCGGGGTCGCGATCAGGAGCGCGGCGAACGACGTCAGGGCAGTACCCCAGATCAGGTCCAGTGCACCGAACTTGTTGTGGACAGTGTCCCAGCCCTGACGGGTGACGAAGGCGAACCCGTACTTCGTGATCGCCGGCCAGGCGAGCTGGAAAATCTTCCATGCGATCGCCCCGAGCAAGACGGCTGCCGCGGCCGCGGCTGCGCCGGTCAGTCCGTGCAGGAAGAGATCGCCGAAGCGGTCGCCGATCCGTCGGCGTTCCGGCAGGGGCTGCGTCGACGGGACCGCGCTCACGCGCGCGGACACTAACTTCGTCTTGGCCTGATTCCTGGGTCGTTCACCAGATCGTCACCATCCGGCCACCACGTTTCAGCCCACCGGGAATCGTGCGACTTCGATGCTTGCGCCATCACCACAGGCGTCATCGAGGAGAAGGAGAACAGCGTGTCACGCAGGACCGTCATCGCGGCCGCGATCGCGGCCGCTTCGCTCGTGTTCGGTGCGAGCTTTGCCGCGGCGAGCAGCACGGGCGGAAGCCTGAAGGGGGCGGGCAGCACGTTCGTGTTCCCGCTCGTCTCACAATGGCAGGCCAACTACAAGAACGCTCAGATCACGTACGGGTCGGTCGGCAGCGGCGCCGGCATTGCCGCGATCACCGGCCGCACGGTCGACTTCGGCGCCAGCGACGCGCCGCTGACGAAGGATCAGGCCTCCGCGTGCAAGGGCTGTCAGGAGATCCCGTGGGCGCTTTCGTCCACGTCGATCCCGTACCACGTGCCGGGAGTGGCGTATGGCTTGAAGCTGACCGGAAAGATCCTCGCGAACATCTATCTCGGCCACATCACGAAGTGGAACGCCAGCGCGATCAAGAAGATCAACCCGGGTGTCAGCCTCCCGGATCTGAAGATCACCCCCGTCTACCGCAGCGACGGTAGCGGGACGTCCTGGAACTTCACCGACTACCTCTCTCGGGTCAGCCCGGAGTGGAAGAGCAAGGTCGGCGTCGGCACCCAGCCGAACTTCCCGACCGGCATCGGCGGCAAGGGCTCATCGGGCCTCGCTGGAGTCGTCTCGCGCACCGACGGAGCGATCGGCTACGTCGACGAGGCCTACTCCCTCAAGAACGGCTTCAAGGTCGCCAAGATCCAAAACAGGGCCGGCAAGTTCCAGCTGCCGGGCCTGCGCGGGATCAAGGCGGCCGCAGCGACGATCACTCGTGTTCCGAAGAGCGGCGAGCTCTCGATCGTCAACCCGCCGAAGACGCAGAAGCTCGCCTACCCGATCTGCACCTTCACGTACGTGATCGTGCCGCTGAAGTCGAACAAGGCGGGGACGCTGAAGCAATTCATCAGCTGGGCGATCACCGGCGGCCAGAAGTACGCGGCGCCGCTGCAGTTCTACCCGCTGCCGAAGCTCGTCGTGACGGCAGACAGGGCGTTCGTCCGGAAGATTCATTCCTGAGGAAACGCAGCACGGATCTCGAGGCCCTCGGCCGGCGCGCCGAGGGCCTCGACCTGCCCGCCGGCCGCCTCGACGACGTGCTTGACGATCGCGAGCCCGAGGCCGCTACCGCGCGAGGCTCGTGCTCGGTCGGCACGGTAGAAGCGCTCGAACAGGCGCGGGAGGTCTTCCTCCGCCACGCCGGTCCCGTCGTCGCGGACCGAGAGGATCCGGGTGCCGTTCTCCCGCCGCAGGCCGAGCACGCACGTCGCGCCTTCGCCAGCGTGGCGCAGTGCGTTCTCGGCGAGGTTCTGGACGACGATCCGCAGCATCCGCGCCCGCAAGGGCAGCTCCAAGCTTTCGTCCTCGATCTCGACCTCCAACTCGACGCCGGCCCGCTCCGACCGCTCGTCGAGCTCGGAGACGATCTCGCGCAGGAGCGGCGCCGCTTCGGTCGAGCCGAGCGAGACAACCTCGCGTCCCGTCTCGAGCTCGCTCAGGAAGAGCACATCGTCGATCAGCTCGTCCATCAGCTCGACCTCCGCCCGCATCTGCTGGAGCGCCCCCGCCGGGTCGCCGCCCGGCAGGCTCGCACCCTCGATCAGCGCGAGCAGGCGCGCGAGCGGCGTCCGCAGCTCGTGTGAGACGGCCGCGGTGAAGCCGACTCTCAGCTCTCTGTATGGGTCCCGGTTCACGCTCAATAAGGTAGGTGCGATGGCGAAGGTCCTGATCATCGAAGACGACGAGGTGATCGCGTCGAGCATGGCGCAGCACCTGTCCGGGGCCGGTTTCGACCCGGTCACGGTCGGGCGCGGGGAGGTCGGGCTGGCGCGGCTCCGCTACGAGGCGCCCGACGTGCTCGTGCTCGATCTGATGCTCCCCGGGCTCGACGGCTGGAGCCTGATCGAGTCGGCACGCGCCGAGGGAATCGGCACTCCGATCATCGTCGTCAGCGCCCGCGGGACCGAGCACGACCGCGTCCACGCGCTTCAGATCGGGGCCGACGACTACCTGGTGAAGCCGTTCTCGATGAAGGAGCTCGTCGCGAGGGTGCAGGCCGCCGCCCGGCGCGGCGTGCGCGCACAGCAGGAAGAGCGCGGTGAGGCGATCGAGATCGAGGAGCTGCGGATCGACCCCCGTGAGGTGCAGGCCTACGTCGACGGCGAGAACGCCGAGCTGACGCCGACGGAGTTCCGGCTCCTCTACGCGCTCGCCCTCGACCGCGGGCGGGTGACCACTCGCGACGAGCTGCTACAGAAGATCTGGGGACGGCGGGAGACCCACCGCGACCGGACGGTCGACGTCTTCGTGCGCCGGCTGCGCGACAAGATCGACCGCATCGCGCCGCGCCACACGTTCATCCAGACACGCTACGGCGTCGGGTACAAGTTGGAGCCCGTCGAAAAAGCCGGTCATCCCGAGGAGTAAGATCAAGGGGCAATGCGCACGATGAGGCCCATCCACGACGAGAGTTGCTCGGTCGCCGCGTGCGCCGAAATCATCGGCGCGAAATGGACCGCGCTCCTCGTCCATGACCTGTCCGAGGGGCCACGGCGCTTCTCGGAGCTCGAGCACTCCTGCGCCGGCATCAGCCCGCGGACGCTGTCGGAACGTCTGCGCGCGCTCGAGGACGAGAGAATCGTCGAGCGCCACAGCTATGCGGAGTCCCCGCCGCGGGTCGAGTACGAGCTGACCGCGAAGGGCGACGCGCTCCTGCCGATCATCGAGGAGATGCGCCGCTTCGGGCACTCCTGGCTGGTGGAAGAGCCGGCCGCAGTCAGCTAGAGCGCCGCGAACGCCGTATAGAGCTCGGCTGCGGCCTTGACGCCTAGTGGCAGGTAATCGGCGAGCAGGTTCTCATTCGGAGAGTGGATGTTCGAGTCCGGCAGCGCGAAGCCAGTCACGATCGTCGGAATCCCCTTGTCGGCGAGTGCGGGCACGATCGGCAGCGTCCCGCCGCTGCGAACGAGGAGCGGCCGGCGGCCGACCACGCGCTCGAACGCGTCCAAGCCGAGCTGCACGACCTGCGAATCCGGATCGATGAGCCCTGACGGCGACGACGAGAGCCGGGTGATCTCGAGCTCCGCTCCCTCGGGCGCCGCCTCACGCAGCAGCCGCTCGGCCTCCGCGGCGATCTGGTCGGGATCTTGCCCGGGGGCGAGCCGGATCGAGACGTTCGCGTGCGCCTCGGCCGGCAAGACGGTCTTCTGCAGGTGCGGCGACCCACCCTCGATCCCGTTCACGTCGAGGGAGGGTTCCGCAAAGGTGCGGAGGTAGAACTCGTCCTCCGCGGTGGCGTCCATCGGGCGCGCGCCTTGGGCGGCGAGCTCTTCGGGTCCGGGCGTCAGCTCCGCCCAAGCGGCCAGCTCGGTCTCCGTCGGTGGTGCGATTCCCGCACGCAGCGGCTCCGGTAGCCGCCCTTCCTTGGCCAGCACGGCAGCCAGCGTCTGCACGAGCGCGTGGAGCGCGTTCAGCGCCGCGCCGCCGAAGATCCCGGAGTGGAAGTCGCGTTCCCCGGTCCTGACGCGGACGTGGAAGTAGATGAGCCCCCGCGTCGCCACGTTGAAC
>MNDB01000085.1 GCA_001914705.1 Actinobacteria bacterium 13_2_20CM_68_14
AGGCTGCGAACGGGACTGGGTACTGCATCGAGAACACGAAGCCGACCGGCGTCCTCTACCACAAGAGCGGCCCCGGCGGCGACATCATCCCGAACGGCTGTTAAGCACTCGACGGGTTTCAAGCCTCACGAAGGGCGCGGGAAACCGCGCCCTTTCTTTTGGTCCGATTCGTCAAGAAATCGCCGCCGGCTGCCGATAGATGAACTATGAACGAGCGGTTTCGGATTTACGCTGCCGTCGCACTGACCGGCTTGTTCGTGGTCGGGGGCGGCCTCTTCTTCATCAGCCACAGTTCGCCGTCCTCGGCGGCGTCCGTTCATCAGATCAAGCCCTTCCACCCGCACGCAAAGGCAAAGGTGGCCCTGGCGCCGCCGAAGGTCACGATGACGAAGGCGAAGTCGAGGAAGACGCATGGCCGGCGCCCCGCCGTCATTGCCGGTGTTCCTACCCCGCTGGCGGACGCGCTGAAGCGCCACTCGGTCGTCGTGCTCGCGCTCGTCGCGCCGAACTCGCAGGTCGACGGCCTCACGCTCGCCGAGGCGAAGGCCGGCGCGGCCGACGCTCACGCAGGCTTTGCCACGATCGACGTCGGCAACAACGCGCAGGTCGAAGCACTCTCGGCCCTCCTCGGGACGAGCGCCGATGCTCAGAACCGCCTGCTCGACGCTCCCGCGGTGCTCGTCTTCCAAAAGCCGCAGGCGCTCTATGTGCGGCTGAACGGCTACGTCGACGCCAGCACGGTCGAGCAAGCAGCCGTCAACGCAGCGCCCACTACGTGAAACTGCCGGAGTCCGGCGCGGCGGACGCGCGCGAACTCTTCGTTCGTCATGCGAAGAAAGACGGGCGCTCGGTCGCGGTGCTGACTGCCGTCGACTATGGGGACTCCTGTGTCGTCGAGGCCGAGGTGTTCCCCGTCGGCGCGCGCAACTCGAAACCGATGCAGCCCGGCCCCTATACGTTCGCCGACTCGCAGCAGGCGACTGCTTTCGTAACCGAGGCGGTCGAAGCGCTGATGTACCTCGGCTGCGACGTCCAAGCGCAGTAGCGGCGGCGCCGAAGGCCTCGCGGAGGCGCCTGATCGGCCGCGAGGGTTAGTAACAGACTGTTACTTGCCGGGGTACGGCTCGAAATGTGGTCTCGCGACTCCTCGACGGTCTAGCCGGGACGTGTCGTTCCTCGTAACAGTCTGTTACTTGGCCCCGAAGCGAGCGCCGGTTTCGGGCCATGTCTCCGCGGGCTCGAGCGGCCCTAGATCGTGACGCGCGCGAGCTCTTCGATCGACGTCAGGCCGGCAGCGACCTTGGCGATGCCGTCGTCCCAAAGCGTCCGCATGCCCTCTTCCATCGCGGCCCGCTCGAGCTCCTCGCGGCTTGCTTTGCTCGCGGCGAGAGTTTCGAGGTTCTCGCTCATCGCCAGGAGCTGGAAGACGCCGACCCGTCCCTTGTAGCCCGTCTGGTTGCAGCGAGGGCAGCCCTTCTTCCGATAGAAGACCATGCCGTCGGCCTGGGCGGCGATGTCGGGTGAGACACGGGCCTTGATCAGCTCGTCGACCGAAGGGGTGTACATCTCGCAGCAGTGCGTGCAGAGCTTGCGCGCCAGCCGCTGGGCGAGCACGCCGGTGACGGCCGAACCGGTCAGGAAGGGCTCGACGCCCATCTCGTTCAGCCGCGTCAGCGCGCCGGGGGCGTCGTTCGTGTGCAGCGTCGAAAGCACGAAGTGACCGGTGAGGGCGGCCTCGATCGAGATCTTGGCCGTCTCGGGGTCGCGAATCTCACCCACCATCACGACGTCGGGATCCGAGCGCAGGATCGAGCGCAGCGCGGCCGCAAAGGTGAGACCGGCGCGCTGGTTGATCTGAACCTGGTTGATCCCGCCGAGGCGGTACTCGACCGGGTCCTCGACCGTGATGATGTTGATCTCCGGGTTGTTGATCTCGGCCAGCGCGGCGTAGAGCGTCGTCGACTTACCGGAGCCGGTCGGCCCCGTCACGAGCAGCGCGCCGGTCGGGCGCGAGACGACTTCCTCGAGCGTCTTGCGCATCTCGTCCGAGAGTCCGAGCTCCTCGAGCGTCGGCGGCCGCTTCGACTTGTCGAGCAGACGCATGACCACGGACTCGCCCTCGACCGTCGGCAGCGTCGCAACACGGATGTCGAGCATCCGGCCCGCGGCCGCGGCGTTCAGCGAGATGCGGCCGTCCTGCGGCTTTCGGCGCTCGGCGATGTCCAGCTTGGCGAGCACCTTCAGGCGTGTGGTGACCCCGGCCATCATTCGCTTGGGGATCCGCTGCACCTCGTGCAGGACGCCGTCGATGCGGAGCCGGACGGCGAGGGCGTCCTCCTGCGGCTCGAAGTGGACGTCCGAGGCTCCGTCCTCAGCCGCCTGGAAGATGATCGAGTTGACGAGCCGAACGAGCGGCGCCTCCGAGATGCCGTCTTCGACGTCGAGATCGTCGACGTCCTCCTCTTCCTCCTCGAGCAGCGCCGCTTCCTCGGCGAGTGCGGCGCGGGCGCCGAAGGCCTCGGACGCGCGCGAGAGGCGTCGAAGCTCGGTGAGGATGTCGTCGCGGGCGGCGACGGACAGCTCCAGCTGGTGGCGGGTCGCGAGCCGGAGCTCGTCGATTGCGTGCAGGTCGGCTGGGTCGGCGATCGCGACACGAAGCGAGTCGCCGTCGAGCGCGTACGGGATCGCGACGAGGCGCTCGAGCACGTGGAGCGGGACCAGATCGGTTGCCTTCTTGTCGACGCCGGTGAGCGCGAGGTCCGTGAGCGGCACGTGGTGCCGCGCGGCGAGCATTCGCGCCACTCCTTCGCTCGCGGCAAAGCCCCCGGAGACGAGCGCCTCGGCAAGGGACCCCTGACCAGCGACGCCCCTGAGAGCGTTCAGCTTGTCATCGGGCAGAAGACCTGTCGCTGCAAGCAGGTCGGCGACTAGCTCGGCGTTGACATTGACTCCGTCGAAAACATGCGGAGCCCCGCCGCCGGTGGCGGCTTGTTCGTCCGTCTGCTCGGACGCGCGGGTTGGGCCCTCAGGGTTCATTCGTCAATCCCTCGAATGAGGTATCGGCGCCAGGGACCGAAACCCTGAGCGTTTTTCCGCGCTTCGAGCTACTACCTAATGGGTGAAAAACGCCCAGTAGGCGTGCAAAAGCGTCCCCCCCGCGAAGAGGGCTACGACACTCCCGAGAGCCAGGAAGGGCGCGAACGGAATGCCCATCTTGCGCGCCGAAGAGCCGTGACGGGCGAGCAGAAAGACGCTTGGTACGAGCGCGAAGATCATGCCCGCGAACAAGGCGATCGAGACGGACTTTCCGAGCGCCGCGCCCATCAGCAGGGCCAGCTTGACGTCGCCCATGCCCATTCCCGCCGGATACGCGAGGGCAGCGGCGAACAGGAAAAACGAGGCACCGAGAGCAGCCAGCGCCCATTCGGGCCGAGGCTCGAGCGCGGTGTGCGCCACGAGCACGATCGCCGCAGCCGGCACGACGATCCGGTTCGGAACGATCCGATGGGTCAAGTCGGTTGCCGTCACAGCCACGAGCACGGCGCAGAAGAACGCGGCGACCGCGGCCTCGCCCGTCAAGCCGAACCTCCATGCGCTGGCGGCGACGAGCAGCGCCGTCGCCAGCTCGACCGCCGGGTAGAGCGGGCTGATTCCCGTCCCACAGGTGCGGCAGCGGCCCTTCAGAACCGCATAGGAGACGAGCGGCAGGTTGTCGTACCAGGCGAGCTCGGTACCGCAGCTCATGCACGCCGAGCGCGGCTTGATCACCGAGCGGCGAAGCGGGACTCGGACGGCGAGCACGTTCAGGAAGCTGCCGACGGCGAGTCCCGGCGCAAGGGCGAAGGCGGCGAGCGCAGCGTTCACGGTGGTTCTATCGGCGGCCGGGGGCTGAGAGTTGAATTAGAGCCTCTTTCATGATGGGGCCTCGTCGCCGGGGTGCGATGGTCGGTTCCTGGCAAGGACGCAGGGAGTGCCCGTATCGGCAGATACGGGCGCGACTGAGGACACCGCCAGGGGCCGTCCAGCGCGGCCCGGCGGCACAGCGCTTCATTGTGAAAGGGGCTCCTAGCCGGAGAAGCTTTGCGGCGGGTTCGGCTGCGCGTAGACCTCATCGTTGGACGGCATGCCCACCGGGACCGTCGTGATGAAGGGGAACGCGTTCGTCGTAAGGTTGTTGCTGACGACCGCGTTTGTCGCGTAGAGCCCGCCCTGAAACGAGAAGTTGTTCGCGATCTGAACGCTGTCGCCGGGGTTGACCTGGCCCCCGTTCCCGTTGGCGACGATCATCAGCAGCTCGTGGTCGGGATTCCAACCCGCGAAGTTGCAGGTGGTACCGGAGACGGCGGCGCAGAGTGAGCCGTTCGCGTAGAACGTGCCCGAGAGATAGAGCGTCGCCTGTCCGTTGTACGTGTTGACCGCGCTGTTCGAGATCTTTGCGCTGCCGTCGATGTAGATCGTGCCGGTGACGGTCAGGGTCTTCGTCGTTGCGTTCCAGGAGAGCTCGCCACTCGTACCCGCGTCGTCCTGGCTGACGCCCTGGCTGATGACGTGGCTGGCGGCAGTCGTGCTGTTGACGGCACGTGTGACCGTCCAGGTCGTCGTTCCTTGGCCGCCGGTGACGGTCATGTCCTCGTCGTCGATCCTGATGCGGAACGTCCCGCTCGCAGGAAAGCCACTCGCCGACGAGACGGTGATCGTCGTCTGCGAGGCGTTGCTCGCCGCTGCCAGCGTCGTCGAGGCACCCCTCCCGACGCGGCACGTGTACGAGCTTGCAGGCGTCAGGTCGAAAGCGGTCAAAACGCTGTTGTCCCGGGTCGGATAGTTGCCGTCGAACGTGGGGACGGATCCGCTCGAGGTCGTGCAGGACTGAGAGGGACCTGGAATCGCGTTCTGATACCACGTGGCGAAGTCAGCTGCCGGCGGCGCGATCACCTCGGGGACGTGGTTGACGCCGATAATCGTCCCGTCGGGAAGGGGAGTCGCGAGCTTGCTGAAGACGTGGTTCACATCCTGGTTTCCGGTGCAGGTGACCCACGGCGGGTTGGTGCTGCCGTACCGGCAGTTGTTTCCGACCTGGGTCTCGACGCGCGTGCTCAAGTTTGTGTTGGCGCCGACGGAGGCGTTGTTCGAGATATCGAGGTTCCCGCGGACGATCACCTTCGACTGCGCGAGGTTGACGTTCGGGCTCAGGCAGAGATTCCCGGCGACATACATGCGGGAGGAGCCGGTGATGTTGTTGTTCAGGGTCTGGTCGCAGGCGCTACCTGTGTGTCCGGCGTAGAGATAGTCCCAGACCGGGTTGTTCTTCGGTTGGGTCAGCGTCGGCTGAATCGTCACCTTGGAGTTCAGCGTCCGGGTCGCGTTGCCGGTGCTGGTCGGGTTCCTGATCGAGCCGACGGAGCGGAGAAACCACTCGGCGCCTTGAACATCCAAATCACCGCACCAGTAGGTGGTCGCACTGCCGTAGGAATTCGTGTTCCACGTCGACTGGGAAGTCAGGTTGCTCGAGCTCGTCATCCAGGTCGGATTGGTCGCCGCTGGGGTCGTGGTATCCGGATTCGGGGTGTGGCAGGACGGGAGAATCGACTGTTTCAGCGAGTTGTTCGACGGCAGGTTCAAGACGGCGTACGCATTGTTCATGCCGGCGTCCGCCGCGTCGAAAGCGGTCAGTCTCGCCTTGCTGAAGGACGCGGTGCGCTGTGCAGAGCTCGTGTAGGCGATGACGGTGGTGAGCATGATGGCGCAGACGACCAAGATCCCCAGAGCCATGACGAGCGCGATGCCCCGCTCTTCGCCGACCAGCTCGCGCACGAGACTCCTTTTCCAATTCCGGTTCGTTCTCATGAGCGGGTGCTGTTCCTCAACACGAGGTCGTCCACGAGCTCATATGTGCCAACCGGGCGCGTCGGCTTCGGGTTGACCGGGAAATCGACGTGCAGCCTGGCGAGGCTCGTGGCCGACTGCGCCGTGTAGTTGAAGACGCAGAGGGCGCCGCTGCAGACGGTCGCCGTCGAAGTCGGAGTCAAGAAGTCCGCCCACTTGACGCCGCCGGTGCAGGTCGAGCCGTTGACGCGGTAGAGGGCGTAGCGGTTCGTCGAGACGCTCCGCGTGCACCAGGTGACCGAGACGCTGCCGGAGTAGGTCTTGCAGTAGGTCGGGAGCGTGAGCGTGATCGAGGAGGTGGCCGTCGCCGCTGGGGTGGCCGACGATGAGCAGTGGATTTCGCGGCGCAGCTTGTCCAGCGCGAGCCGCGTCGCCTGCTGCGCCTGGAATCGGTTGTTCATGTCGGAGTCGGCATTCGTGGCGCTCGCTAAGACTGTGGTCAGGCCGCCCATCACCACGCCGAGGATCCCGAGGACGGTCAGCATCTCGACCAGCGTGTAACCCCCCTGCGCGCCGAGGCGGCGGCGCATGCGGGCAACGAGCGTCACTTCGCCTTGGCCTCCACGCCTGCCAGGACCGCCCGCGCGACCGACTCGCTCCGGCGGCCGATGCCCCACTGGGATTCGACGCGTCGGTCGACGGTGATCAGGAGACGCAGGGCAGCAGCTCCGTGCCACCAACCGAACCTCGCGCCGGTGACGATCCAGGCATGCTGGTACAGCCAGTAGCGCTGGTTCGCAGCCGTCGGGCGGCGGGACGGAGTCAGCCAGGCACTCAGGCGCTGCGCCCGGGTCGTGAGCGGGATCTCGTCCCGCGGCTCCTTAGGGGCGCCTTGAACGACGAAGGCCGGCGGACGTGACCGCGTGGCCGCGAGCTTGGGCTTGGCGGCAGTCCGCTTCGGGTTCGCGACGGCCCGGCGGGCGTGCTTGAGAGCAGTCTTCGCGGCTGGCTTCGGGCGCGCTATCTTCTCCTTGCCGGCGACAGGCTTTTGTACCGCCGCGCTCGACCGCTTCGGAAGCAAGATCGACGTTCCCGCGTAGGGCGACGTGTTCTGGGCCGTCCCGTTCTGCGGATACGTGCCACGGCGCAGCGTCAGCTTCAGCGTCGGTGCGCCTGTGTCCACGACCCGCGTTCCCGGCGCGGGCTGCTGGGTCGAGACAACGTTTGTCGCGTAGCCATGCACGGAACCACTGACTCGCCAGCCGAAGCCGCCGTCCTCGAGAATCCCCTTCGCGAAGACGAACGCCTGGCCGCGGATGTCCGGAACAATGAGAGTTGGGCGCGGGGTTGCAACCGGCGTCGTCGGGACCTTCGCGGGGGTGGTGAGCTTCTCGCCGGCCGCATAGGTGAGCGTCGCGGTTGCGAGCAGCCAAACAAGGCCGATCACGGCCATGCGTGGAACGATCGCAGCGAAACGAGCCGCCATACCTTCTGCGTCGGCCGAAGAGGGCTCCGAGCTATCCCCCTACCGGGTGAATCGAATCACGCCGGCCGAACCCGAATCTTGGCTCGAAACCTCGGCGAAGACTGAGGCGCCGCCGCCCGCCGCCGCGCTGGGCTGCGGAGTCGGCGCGTCCTGCCAGCGGAAAGCAGTGCCCGCAAACCGTTGGAACCAGGGCTCCAGCTGGGGGTAGTGCGTCGACGGATCGAGCTGGAGATGGAGATGCGGACCGGTCGCGTCGCCTGTACTCCCGACGAGACCAACGGGCTGACCCGCGCTCAGGACAGCTCCCTGGACAACCTGTGGGTCGAGGTACGAAAGGTGGCAGTACGTCCATTCCTGGCCGTCGCTCGCCCGGAGCATCAGTCCGATCCCGCAGTTCGGATCCGGCTGGGCCCACGACTTGAGCACGACGCTGTCTGCAAGCGCGTAGAGCGGGGAGCCCTCCGGCGCCGCGATGTCGGCGGCCGGGTAGTCGTGGTGGTGGTGCGAGACGGAGACGACCGAGGGGCCGCCACCGACCGGGAAGACATAGCCGGAGTCGTTCGTGACGGGCGAGGCGAACAACGCACCCGCGGTGGGCGCCGTCGTCGTGCTCTGCGCCTGGGTGCGTGCCTGCGTGAGCGCGTCGGCCGCCTGACGGAGCTTGGCGCGAAGCAGGGCTACCCGAGCCGCGGCCGCGTGCTCGCGAACGCCGACGAGCGTCGCGGTCTTCTGGAGATCGAGCTGCTTGGACAGAAGCTGCGCGCCCTCCGCCCTAGCCTGCCAGCGGCTTTCCTGCTTCGCGAGCGCCCGCTGATCGCGCAACGCTGCGAGCAGCTGGCGGTTCGCCTCCGCCACCTCCTTGCGAGCGCCGTCGAGCGAGACCTGAAGCCGGTCGAGCTTGAAGGTCGTATCGAGCCCGCCGCTGCCGAATGTGTGGGCGAGCTGCAGGACCTCGTCGACGTACCACTGGGCGTGGTTGTAGGCGAACACTCCGCGCGAGATGTCCTGCGTCCCGCCTGCGGCCGAGAGGTAGCGCGCGGCCGCGTAGATCGCGTCCTCCGGATTCCAGGGATCCGCGACGCCGTCGCCGTTCGCATCGAGCCCCCAGCGTTCCCAGGTGCTAGGCATGAACTGCATCCAGCCGACCGCCCCGGCCGAGCTCGGGCCCATGTTGCGGCCGAAGTTCGACTCGACCTTGTTGATCGAGGCGAGTACCTCCCATGGAATCCCGTAAGCCGAGCCGGCGCCCTGCCAGAGCGCCACCAGCTGCTGGAAGTTCAGTGACTGCGGGGCCCCGGGCGGCGTCGAGATCGGCGTCGGAGTGCTGATCTGACCCGGCTGGTTGGGCACGGAGGCGCTGGGCAGGCTGGCCGGCACCGAAGGAAGCAGCCGAAACGTGTCGGCGCTCGCCGTACCCCCCACGCTCGCCAGCGCGAGCGCGAGCCCCACGAGGACGCGCTTCATCACTCCGCCCGCGCGACCCGCAGGCTCGGCATCTCCGGTTCCTCGTCCGGGGGTGCGGACTGCGGCAGCTCGTCTTGCTCCGTGACCCCTGCGGCCTGGCGCTTGAGCGCATGCTCGAGCGCGACCATGAAGTCGTGCTGGCTCGTGGCGGCGTTCGCCGCGGTCTCGCGATCGATGTCGCCGGCGACGACGAGGTCGATCA
>MNDB01000044.1 GCA_001914705.1 Actinobacteria bacterium 13_2_20CM_68_14
CACGACGCAACCTTGACACTGCTCTGTTAGGTTTCGTGGCCGGATGGAGTCGCTGACCGTCGGCCAGGCCGCCGCGCGCACCGGGTGGTCGCCCAGGATGCTCCGCTACCTCGAGCGTGCGGGTCTCGTGATCCCGGCTCGCAGCGCGAGCGGTTACCGGCAGTACGGCTTGCTCGAGCTCAACCAACTGCGTTCGCTCGGCGAGCTTCGCCGCCGCTTCGGCGTCGGGATCGACGAGCTCGCGTTCACGGTACGGTTGCAGCAGGAGCCGGCCCTCCAGGCCGCCGTCGAGACGTGGCTCGCCGGGACACAGCTCTCTGCCCTCGATTGGGAGCAGCGCAAGCACGAACGCCTGCTCGCCGCCTAGTTAGTGATCTAGATCACACGAAAGGATTGAATGGCCACCACCAAGCGTCATGACGTAAAAGACCTGTCGCTCGCGCCCGAGGGCGTGCGCAGAATCGCCTGGGCCGACCGGCACATGCCGGTGCTCGCGGCGATCCGCGACCGCTTCGAGGCCGAGCAGCCGCTCGCCGGCTACCGGATCGCGGCCTGCCTGCACGTGACGAGCGAGACCGCGAACCTGATGCGGACGCTGAAGGCCGGCGGCGCCGACATCGTGCTCTGCGCCTCGAACCCGCTCTCGACCCAGGACGACGTCGCCGCCGCTCTCGTCGAGGAGTTCGACGTCTCGGTCTTCGCGATCAAGGGCGAGGACAACGACACCTACTACCGCCACATCGAGGCGGCCGTCGACCACAAGCCCCAGCTGACGATGGACGACGGCGCCGACGTGATCGGGGTCCTCCATTCGCATCGCCGGGAGCAGCTCGGCGACATCCTCGGCGGGATGGAGGAGACGACCACCGGCGTCATCCGCCTGAAGGCGCTCGAGCGCGACGGTGCGCTCGGCTTCCCCGTGATCGCGGTCAACGACGCGAACACGAAGCACATGTTCGACAACCGCTACGGCACGGGCCAGTCGACGATCGACGGGATCATTCGTGCGACGAACGTCCTGCTCGCCGGGGCGACCTTCGTCGTCGCCGGCTACGGCTGGGTCGGCAAGGGCGTCGCCCTCCGCGCGCGCGGCATGGGAGCGCACGTGATCGTCACCGAGGTCGATCCGCTGAGAGCCCTGGAAGCGACGATGGACGGCTTCGAGGTGGGCACGATGAACAAGGCCGCCGAGACCGGGGACATCTTCTGCACCGCGACCGGCGACAAGTCCGTGATCACCAGGGAGCACCTGGAGCGGATGAAGGACGGCGCGATCCTCGCCAACACCGGGCACTTCAACGTCGAGATCGAGATCCCGGCGCTGCGCCAGCTCGCGACCGAGACGCGGAAAGCCCGCGAGTTCGTCGAGGAGTTCGAGCTCGAGGACGGCAAGCGGCTCTTCCTGATCGCGGAAGGACGGCTCGTCAACCTCTCGTCCGCGGAGGGCCATCCTGCGGCCGTGATGGACATGTCGTTCGCCAACCAGGCGCTTTCGGCCGAGTATGTGGTCACGAACGCCGCCAACCTCGAACGTCGCGTCTACCCGGTGCCGAGCGAGATCGACAGCGAGATCGCGCGGCTGAAGCTGGCGACGATGGGGATCGAGATCGACACGCTCAGCGAGGAGCAGGCGAAGTACCTGGCTTCGTGGGACGAAGGAACCTGAGCCGCTGAAGGGCGTCGTCCTCGCAGCGGGGTACGCCACGCGGCTCTACCCGCTGACGCTGAACCAGCCCAAGCACCTGCTCGAGGTCGGGGGGCGCCCGATCCTCGAGCGGCTGCTCGGGCAGCTCGCCGAAATCGAAGGACTCGACCACGTCTACGTCGTCACGAACGCGAAGTTCGCCGACCGGTTCCGCGAGTTCGCGGCGTCCTGGCAAGGCCCGTTCGCGCTGACGGTCGTCGACGACGGGTCGACGAGCGACGAGGACAAGCTCGGCGCGATCGGCGACCTGGCCCTCGTGATTGGACAAGAAGCCATCGACGGCGACCTGCTCGTAGCGGCCGGCGACAGCATCTTCGGTGAGGGCGGGCTGGATGATTTTGCTCGGCTTGGTCTTGCCAAGAACGCGCCGGTGACCGCGGTGATCGACGTCGGCGACCTCGAGGCGGTCAAGCGTTACAGCGCGATCACGACCGACGGAGAGGGCCGCATCACGGCGTTCGAGGAGAAGCCCGACCAGCCCGAGACCACCCTTGCCGGCATCGCCCTCTACTTCTATCCGCGCTCGGTGCTGCCGCTGATCAGCCGCTACCTCGCTGAGGGCAACAACCCGGACCAGCCCGGCCGGCTGGTCGAGTGGATGTACGAGCGAACGCCTTTCTACGCCTGGCAGGTTCCGGGACGGTGGTACGACATCGGCTCGCCCGAGACGCTGGAGCAGGCCGACCGCGAGTTTTCACAGAGCTGACACAGACGTGCGCGCCGTCGCGGCGTAACGTCGGTCCGTGCTCGACCTGGTGCTGCCGCAGCGGTGCGTGGTCTGCGGCAAGCGCAGCACGCAGCTCTGTTCGGCCTGCCTGAGCCGGCTGCCTCGGATCGAGCCGCCGCTCTGCGAGCGCTGCGGGACGCCGACCGCCTGGCCCGTGCGCCGCTGCCGGGACTGCGCGGGCCGGCGGCTCGCGTTCGCGAGCGCCCGTGGCGCCGTTCACTACGACGATGCCGTTCGCGCATTCATCGCCGCGTGGAAAGAGCGCGCGCTCCGGCGGCTCGCCGCGGCCGCCGTCTCGGTCGTGATCGAGGTCGTCCCGCCGCCGAAGGTGGAAGTCGTCACGTTCGTTCCGCCTGACCCCGACCGCGGCCTGAAGCGAGGCCATCACCCGCCCCGGCAGCTTGCCGAGCTACTGGCCGCGCAGTGGGGCCTGCCGGTCGCCTCCCCGCTACGCCGTCGCCGGGCGGCGAAACGGCAGCGCGGCCTCTCCCGCGCCGAGCGGCGCCGCAACGTCGCCGGCATCTTCGCCGTCAAGGGGCCGGTCGCGAGCTCGGTCGCGCTCGTCGACGACGTCTTCACAAGCGGAGCCACCGCCAACGCCGCCGCATCGGCGCTGCGGAAAGCGGGGGCGCGCCGGGTCGAGATCGTGACTTTTGCGCGAGTAGTCCGATAGATTTGGACCGTGCAGCTTCGCGTGAAGGGCCGCGGGGTCGAGGTCACCGACGCAATCCGCTCGTATGCCGAGAAACGCCTCGGCAAGCTGGAACGCCAGCTACCCGATCCTGAGATCGAGCTTCAGCTCTCCGCCGAGCAGAACCCGCGAATCAGGGACACCCACGTCGCCGAGGCGACCGTGTGGACGAAGGGGCCTGTGCTGCGTGCTCGGGAGAGCTCGGAGGACGTCCGCGCCTCGATCGACCAGCTCGTCGACAAGCTCGAGCGCCAGGTCACGCGCTACCGCGAGAAGAGAGGCCGGCGGCGCCGCCCCGGCCGGCAGGCAACCGACGAAGGACGCCAGATGCCCGAAGAACCGCAGATCGTCAAGACGAAGCAATTTGCAGTCAAACCGATGAACGCCGAGGAGGCCGTGCTCCAGCTCGAGCTGATCGGCCACGACTTCTTCGTCTTCCGCGACGCCGACTCGGACGAGGTCAACATCGTCTACCGCCGCCGCCAGGGCGGCTACGGGCTCATAGAACCCCAGTAATGGGACTCTTCAGGCGCGAGAGCTTGCATGAGCGGCTCGCGCGTGAGGGCGGGGTAGCCGAACCGAGCGGCGTGCCGCCCGCCTGGGACGCGACCGGAATTCACGGCGTGGCCCGGCCCAGGGAGTGGGACCTCGTCACGACCGTGGCCGCGCCGGAGATCGAGGGCGATGCCGTGGATTTCGTCGCGCTTCCCGACGGCTCGCTTCTCGTCGAGGAAGAGCAGGGCGAGGGCTCGTTGGAGCCCCTGGCGACCGCTGTCGAGCAGAAGCTGCAGCCGCCGTACCGCGCCCGCGGCGCTCGCCAGACGGATGTCCTCTGGGCCGTCTCGGCGCGGCGGATCGAGACCGCGAGCTTCGAGGCCGAGGGCGAGCGGATCGAGCTGACCGAAACGGCGGACGGCAAGATCCTGCGGATCGACGGCATGCCCGTATTCGGCAGCGTCCCGGCCCTAGAGGAGCTCGGCCAACCGGCCGGACCGTCGTATGCGGTTCATGCTCAACGCCTCGATGCCGATCTCTGGGAGGTCCGGGTAGCTGCGCTCTGAGCCCTCGCTAAGAAGGGACGAAGCCATTTCCATCGCGAGATCGGGGTTAGACGGATGCTCGGGCAAAGCCCGAACATCCACCAAGTCGGCGTCGCAAGTGACCGCCTTGGAGTCGCTACCCTGAATCGTTCATGGCACAGGATCTAGGCAGCCTCGAAAAAGTACTCCGACTCGGCGAAGGCCGGCGGCTCAAGCGCCTGAAGGCCCAGGCCGAGTACGTCGCGTCGCTCGAGCCGGACTTCGAAGAGCTCTCCGACGAGGAGCTCGCCGCCAAGACGGCAGAGTTCAAGCAGCGTTACGACAACGGCGAGACGCTCGAGGAGCTGCTCTTCGACGCCTATGCGGCCGTTCGCGAGGCCGCGAAGCGGGCGCTCGGTCAACGGCCATTCGACGTCCAGGTGATGGGCGGCATCGTCCTCCACGAGGGCGACATCGCAGAGATGAAGACCGGTGAAGGTAAGACGCTCGTGGCGACGCAGCCCCTCTACCTGAACGCGCTGGCGGGCAACGGCGTTCACCTGGTCACCGTCAACGACTATCTCGCGAAGCGCGACGCAGGCTGGATGGGGCCGGTCTACGAGAAGCTCGGAATGCGCGCCGCCTTCATCGAGAACATGATGCCGTTCGCCGAGCGAAAACAGGCCTACGACGCCGAGATCACCTACGGCACGAACTCCGAGTTCGGCTTCGACTACCTGCGCGACAACATGGCCGTCTCGCTCGAAGGGGTCGTCCAGCGCGGTCACAGCTACGCGATCGTGGACGAGGTCGACTCGATCCTGATCGACGAGGCACGGACGCCGCTGATCATCTCCGGCGAGCCGGAGACCGCCGCCAAGATCTACTACGACTTCGCTCGGGTCGCGAAGAGCCTCAACGCGGTCCCGCACGACCCTCACCGCAAGGGGGAGCACCCCGACGCGGACTTCGAGTACGACGAGAAGCACAAGACGATCGCGCCGACCCAGTCCGGTGTGGCGAAGTACGAGCGCGCGCTCGGGATCGAGAACCTCTACGACCCCCGGCACTCGCAGCTCGTCAACCACATGATCCAGGCGCTGAAGGCCCAGTCGCTCTACCACCGCGACGACGACTACGTGATCCAGGACGGCGAGGTGAAGATCGTCGACGAGTTCACGGGCCGGATCATGGAAGGCCGGCGCTGGAGCGAAGGCCTCCACCAGGCCGTCGAGGCGAAGGAGGGCGTCGCGATCCAGGAAGAGCACGTCACCCTGGCGACGATCACGCTCCAGAACTACTTCCGCCTCTACGAGAAGCTCGGCGGCATGACCGGTACGGCCAAGACCGAGGAGAAGGAGTTCGTCGAGATCTACGGGCTGCACGTCGTCGAGATCCCGACCAACGTGGCTGTCGCGCGCGCCGACAACAACGACTTCATCTTCAAGACGGAGGAGGCGAAGTTCAACGCCGTCATCGACGACATCGTCGAGCGGCACGAGAAGGGCCAGCCGGTCCTCGTCGGCACGATCGCGGTCGAGAAGTCCGAGTACCTCTCGCAGCTGCTGCAGCGGCGGGGCGTCCCGCACAACGTTTTGAACGCGAAGGAGCACGAGCGGGAGAGCGAGATCATCAAGGACGCCGGGCAGCCTCATGCGGTCACGATCGCGACGAACATGGCCGGTCGCGGCGTCGACATCAAGCTCGGCGAGGGCATCACCGAGCTCGGCGGCCTCTACGTGCTCGGTACCGAACGCCACGAGGCGCGCCGGATCGACAACCAGCTGCGCGGCCGTTCAGGCCGTCAGGGCGACCCCGGCGATACTCGCTTCTACCTCTCTGGTCAGGACGAGCTCGTCCGCCTCTTTGCCGGCGACCGGATCCACAACATCATGGAGCGGTTCAAGGTGCCGGACGACCAGCCGATGGAGGCGGGCATCCTCTCGCGCCAGATCGAGAACGCACAGAAGAAGGTCGAGGAGCAGAACTTCGTCCAGCGGAAGAACGTGCTCAAGTACGACGACGTCCTCAACAAGCAGCGGACGGTCATCTACGAGCAGCGCCGGCGCGTCCTCGAGGGCCAGGACCTCTCCGAGGAGGTGCAGGCCTGGGTCGACGAGGTGATCGCGCGCATGGTCGCCCACTTCACCGAGAACGAGTACGCCGAGGAATGGGATCTCGAGGGTCTGGTCAAGGCGATGGATGCGACCTACGTTCAGCCGCCCGAGGAGCCGATCACGGTCGACGAGCTTCGAGAGGATCTCGGCTCGCTGACGCGCGAGACGCTGATCGAGGACTTCACCGAAGAGGCGCAGGAGCGCTACGCGGCCAAGGAGGAGGAGCTCGGCTCGGAGCTGATGCGAGAGCTCGAGCGCTTCATCATCCTCCAGGTCGTCGACACTCGCTGGCGCGAGCATCTGGAGAACATGGACTACCTGCGCGAGGGCGTGCACCTTCGGGCGATGGCCCAGAAGGACCCGCTCGTCGAGTACACCGCCGAGGGCCACGTGATGTTCGAGGAGCTGAACGGGGCGATCCGCGAGGAGGTCGTCGGCCACCTCTTCCACGCGCAGCTCGAGCCCGAGGACGCCGACGAGCTGCAGCGGCTGCAGGAGGCCCAGGCCGCCGAGGCTGCGGGGCTCGCATACGAGCACGACCAGGTCGCCGGCTCGCAGGCGATCGGCGCCGCGGCGATTGGCGACGGGGGCGGCAACGGCGCCTCGGTGACCGCGGGCGGCCTCTTCGCCGGCGGCGGCTCCGTCGCGACCGCGACCCGCACGGTCGCCGAGCGCGAGAAGATCGGCCGCAACGACCCATGCTGGTGCGGCTCGGGCAAGAAGTTCAAGAAGTGCCACGGGGCTTAGCCAGCGTCACGACGAAGCGTTCGTGAGTCGTTCCGGGGCAAGGCCCTGAACGGCGGCGACATGGTTGTAGGGACAGTCCCTTCGGGGGACTGTTCCTGAAACCGGTTGGGCTGCCGCTAGCATCAGGCAGTCATGTGCGAACCGACCCAGCAGCCGCTGGAGCATCAGCTCGAGGAGATCGGGACCCAGCTCTCCTGGGTCCGTGATTACCTTTGACCCCGAACGCCTGAGGGAACGCATCGCCGAGCTCGAGCAGGAGCTCGGCGCACCGGGATTCTGGGACGACCAGCAGCGCGCGGCGCGGGTTTCGGCCGAGCACGCGCGGCTCACGAGACGGCTGGAGCGCTATGAGCGCCTCTCGCGCGACTACGAGGACGCGCGCGAGCTCTTTGCCATGGACGGCGAGATGGCCGACGAGATCGCCGCCTCGATCGAGCCGCTTCGGCGCGAGCTCAATCGCCTCCAGGAGGACGCGCTCTTCACCGGTGACTACGACGGCGGTGACGCGGTCGTGACGATCCACGCCGGCACCGGCGGCACCGACGCCCAGGACTGGGCCGAGATCCTGCTGCGCATGTACCTGCGCTGGGCCTCCGACCGCGGCTTCCAGGCCGAGCTGGTCGAGGCGAGCCCGGGGGAGGAGGCGGGGCTGAAGTCCGCGACCTTCACGGTCAGGGGCGAGAACGCCTACGGGATCCTCAAGGCCGAGCGCGGCGTGCACCGGCTCGTCCGCCTGTCGCCCTTCGACCAGGCGCACCGCCGCCACACCTCGTTCGCGCAGGTGATCGTGAGCCCGCTGCTGCCCGAGGACGAGAGCGTCGAGCTCGACGAGGCCGATCTGCGAATCGACACCTACCGGGCGAGCGGCGCCGGCGGGCAGCACGTCAACAAGACGGACTCGGCCGTCCGGATCACCCACCTCCCGACAGGCATCGTCGTCCAGTGCCAGAACGAGCGTTCGCAGGCCGCCAACAAGCAGACGGCGCTGCGGATTCTCAAGTCGCGGCTGGCCGAGCTCGAGCAGGAGAAACGCGAGCAGGAACTGGCCCGCGAACGCGGCGCCGCCCAGCAAGCCGATTTCGGCAGCCAGATCCGGAGCTACGTCCTCCAGCCCTACCAGCTGGTCAAGGATCACCGGACGGGATACGAAACGGGCAACACGCAGGCAGTTCTCGACGGCGACCTCGACGAGTTCATTCACGAATATCTGCTAGCCAAGGCTGCCGGCAAAGTGATGTAGTTCCGAAGGCTTGGCTAGACTCTTCTACTCGAAGCCCTACCGGAGCGGCCGCTCGTGGTCGCTCGCTTGACCCGGTGATGGACACAGAGCTCAAGACAGACATTCCGATCGACGTCGTCGAGCGGCCCGAGGTGGACGGCAACGGCGCTCTGCCGACGCCGACCGCCGGGGCGATGATCGTTTTCGACTCCGTGCGCAAGATCTACGAGCCGAATGTCGCCGCGCTGACGGACGTCTCGTTCGTGATCGAGAAGGGCGACTTCGTCTTCGTCGTCGGCGCCTCGGGCTCGGGCAAGTCGACCGTGATCCGGCTCGTGCTGAAGGAGATCGAGCCGACCTCTGGCAAGATCGTCGTCGGCGGCCGCGACCTGACGCGCCTCAAGCGCTCGAAGGTGCCGTACCTGCGCCGCAACATCGGCTGCGTCTTCCAGGACTTCAAGCTGCTGCCGGACCGTTCGGCGGCCGAGAACGTGGCCTACGCGCTGAAGGTGCAGGGCGAGGGCAGCAGCTCGATCCGCCGCAAGGTGCCGGAGGTGCTCAACCTCGTCGGGCTCGCGCACAAGATGTCCTCGCTTCCCGACGAGCTCTCGGGCGGTGAGCAGCAGCGCGTCTCGATCGCGCGCGCCGTCGTCAACCACCCGCCCCTTCTGATCTGCGACGAGCCGACCGGGAACCTCGACCCCGACACCTCGGTCGGGATCATGCAGCTGCTCTACCGGATCAACCGCGCCGGGACGACGGTTGTGATGGCGACGCACGACCGCGAGATGGTCGACAAGATGCGCCGCCGCGTGATCGCGCTCGACGACGGGCGGCTGGCCCGCGACGAGCGGCGCGGTGGATACGCCTCGTAGTGGCTCGCTTCAAGCTCCTGCTGTCTGAAGCCGTCCGCTCGCTCTTCGCGAACGTCTCCACGACCGCCGCGGCGACGATGACCGTCCTGATCGGGATGTTCCTACTCGGCTTCCTGATCGGGCTCTCGACCTGGGCGTTCTCGCTCAGCAACCACTACAAGCACGAGCTCCCGCTCGTCAAGTCGGTGACGCCGGTCACGGCCGAAGAGGGCCTGGCGCAGATGCGGAAGAAGAACCCCGAGCTCTTCCAGGGCTCGACGCTGCCCTACAACCCGCTCGGGCCGGCGCTGACCGTGCAACCGAAGCGCGGGGAGGACACCGTCAAGATCGCCGAAACGCTGCAACCGAGGCCACCCGGCGTGCACGACGTCAACTACGGCAAGAAGACGGCCCACAAGCTGCTGACGGCGGCCAAGGTGATCGACATCTTCTTCGTCCTCGCCGTGATCGTCCTGCTCGTCTCCTCGACGCTGCTGATCGGAAACACGATCCGGTTAGCGATCTTCTCCCGGCGGCGTGAGATCGAGGTGATGAAGCTCGTCGGCGCGACGAACTGGTTCATCCGCGGGCCCTTCATGCTCGAGGGCCTGATCACGGGCCTGGTCGGCTCGCTCGCAGCGATTCTGCTGCTCGCGCTCGGTAAGGAGATCGCGCTGCCGCGGATCATGCCGCACGTGATTCGGGCCTCCGACATCCACGCCTGGCCGTTCGGGCTGACGGCGCTGATCATCCTCGGCACCGGGCTGCTGCTCGGCGCTGCGGGCTCGGGTCTGACGATCCGCCGATTCCTGCAGGTCTAGAACCCGTTGTTGTAGAGCTTGCCCGGCGCGGCAAGCTCATTGTCGGCGAGCCGTACTTCACGCCGGGAGTTCCGATCGTCGTCGACCGCAAGGGCGCGGGTGACGCGCGCCCGGGCGATCTCGCCGTCGTCTCCGGCCGGCGTGGCCGGGCGCGTGTCCAGCGCGTGCTCGGCTCCGCGAAGCGGATCGAGAACGTGCTCGAGGCGTTGCTGGTGGAGACCGGGGCCCGGCAGGGGTTCGAGCCCCACGACGCCCCGGCGCCGTCCCTCGAGGGCCGGGTCGATCTCCGCGACGAGCTTTCGTTCACGATCGACCCAGAGACGGCCAAGGACTTCGACGATGCGCTGACGCTGAAGGACGGCCGGGCGTATGTCCACATCGCCGATGTCTCTCACTTCGTCCCGGCCGGCACGCCGCTCGACCGCGGCGCCGCCGAGCGGGCGTTCTCGACCTACGTCCCCGGCCGCGTGGCGCCGATGCTGCCGCCCGACCTCTCGGAGGACCTCTGCTCGCTGCGGCCGCACGAGGATCGTCTCTGCGTCACCGTCGAGATTCCGCTCGACGGCGGCGAGCCGAGCTTCTACCGCTCCGTCATCCGCAGCCGCGAGCGGTTCACCTACGGACGCGCCGAGGAGATCCTGGCCGGGCGGGAGCGTGCCGACGCGGATCTGACGGAGGCATTGAAACGGGCGGAAGCGGTCTCGACCGACCTGCGCGAGCGTCGGTTCGCCCGAGGCGCGCTTCGTGTCGAATCGCCCGAGATCGAGTTCGAGTTCGACTCGAACGGCGGCGTCGCGCGCGCCTGGCGGGCCGAGGAGGCGCACTCGCACATGCTCGTCGAGGAGCTGATGATCCTCGCGAACGAGCGAGTGGCCTCACTGCTCGCCGGCCGCCGCCGAGAGGCGCTGTTCCGCGTGCACGAGCGTCCGGAGCCGCAGGCCGTCCAGCTGCTGCTGGCGAAGCTCGCCGACCTGAAGGTGCCGACGCCGGCCGCGCCGAACGAGCTCTCGCCGGGGGACGCCGCCGCGATCGCGGCGGAGGCGAGCGAGCTCGTCACTGAATACTCCGGAAAGTCGGGGCGGGGGAGGGAGGCGTTCCCGTCGCTCGTGCTCCGGGCGCTGAAGCAGGCCCGCTACGACCCGCGCAACCTCGGCCACTCCGGTCTCGCGAGCTCCGCCTACTGCCATTTCACCTCGCCGATCCGCCGCTACCCCGACCTCGTCGTCCATCGCGCGCTGCTGCGCGAGCTGGACCTGTCCGGGGACCCGGTACCGCCGGACCTGGGCGAGCTCGCCGAACACACGTCCGAGCGGGAGCGGGCGGCCGCCGATGTCGAGTACCGCGCCGATGACATCTGCCTGGCGTGGCTGCTCGACGCCGAGCTCTACGAACGCGGCTGGGACGAGCCGTTCGAGGGCGAGATCATCGGCGTGATCGGCTCCGGCCTCTTCGCCCGCTTCGGCGAGGTTTTCGAAGGCTTCCTGCCCGCTCGACGCCTCGCCGGCGACTATTTCGAGCTCAACGACCTCGGCACGGCTCTGGTCGGCCGCCGCGGCCGCGGCACGTTCCGCCTCGGCGATCCGATCGCGGTCCGAGTCGAGTCGATCGACAAGCCGGCCGGCAAGGTCGAGCTGGCGCCCGCCTAGACTGGATCGATGGCTGGAAAGGGCGAGAAACTGATCGCTGAGAACCGCCGCGCGCGGCACGACTATCACCTGCTCGACCGGTTCGAGGCCGGCGTGCAGCTGACCGGAACCGAGGTGAAGTCCCTGCGCGACGGACGCGTCACGCTTGGCCAGGCCTACGCGGACCTCCGCAACGGCGAGGTCTGGTTGATCGGCGCCCACATCGACGAATACGCACAGGGAAACGTCGCCAACCACGAGCCCGAGCGGGACCGCAAACTGCTCCTGCACCGCAGGGAGATCGAGTCCCTGATCGGCCAAGTGCAGCAGAAGGGCCTGACGCTCGTGCCGACGCGCATGTACTTCAAGAACGGTCGCGTGAAGCTCGAGCTGGCGGTCGGGCGAGGTAAGGAGCAGCGCGACAAGCGCCGCGACATCGCCAAGCGCGATGCCCAGCGCGACATCGAGCGCGCGCTCAGGCGCCGTCGCTGATTCGTAGCTCGAATTCGAGTTCTTCGCCGTCCTCCTCGTCCCAGTGCTGGCCGATGTGCTTGAAGCCGAGACGCCTTGCGAGCGCGAGCGACGGCTCGTTCTCCGGGCTGATCGAGGCGATGAAGCGCTGGATGCTGTGTTCGCGCGAGGCCCACTCGATCAGGGCGCGCACGACCTCGGTCGCGTAGCCGCGGCGCCGGTGGGGCTCGAAGATCGAGTAGCCGACCTCGACGGCGTCGGGCGCCTTGACCGCGTTGACGCCCGGCGGCCCATGGAATCCGGCGTGGCCGATCATCGGCCGCTCCCCCTCGGGCAGGACGACCGCGTAGACGAACCATTCCTGGATCTCCGGCCGCTCGCGCATCTGGCGCAGGCGAAACCTGAGGAAGCCGGTGTCATGGGCGTCTGGCCAGTCGTCCGGGAGCTTCAGTGCTGCTGTGGCCTCGGCGTCGCTCCGGCGCTCGGCGAGCAGAGCGTCGATGAAATCCGGCGACATCGAGACGAGCTCCAGGCGCTCGGATCGAATCGGACTCATGGATCGAGGCTACAATTTGCAGGACATACGGG
>MNDB01000113.1 GCA_001914705.1 Actinobacteria bacterium 13_2_20CM_68_14
CGCGGCCGAGCTCTACGCCAAGGTGCCGGAGCGCGCAAACCTGGTCGCCCGGATCCCGGGACGCGGCGAGGGGCCGCGGTTGCTGCTGCTCTCACACACGGACACGGTGCTCGCCGACGCGGCCGAGTGGCAGCTCGACCCCTGGTCGGGAGAGCTGCGAGACGGCGAGATCTGGGGGCGCGGTGCGCTCGACATGAAGGGACAGGTTGCGGCGAACGCCGTCGCGATCGCGTCACTCGCCCGCGAAGGGTTCGAGCCGAGTGGCGATCTGATCTTCGCCGCCACCGCCGACGAGGAGGTCGGCGAGGACTTCGGCCTCTCCTGGCTCTGCCGCGAGCATCCCGACGCGGTCGGCGCGGAGTACTGCGTCAACGAAGGCGCCGGCGACCGGATCGACTTCGGCGGCGGCCGCATCTTCTACCTCTGCTCAGCGGCCGAGAAGATGAGCTCGCCCTTCCGGCTGATCGTTCGCGGCCGCAGCGGCCATGCCTCGATGCCGGGCATCGCCGACAACGCCCTCGTCAAGGCGGCAACCCTGATCGTGCGGCTCGCAGAGCTTCGGCCCGAGCCGCGTTTGGAGCCTGAGGTGGCCGCTTTCCTGCACCTGCTCACCGGTCGCGAGGTCGGCGCCGACGAGGCGCTCGACGTGGCACGCGGTGTCCATCCGCTGGCCGCGGAGCTGGTCGAGCCGCTGCTCACGCTGACGGTCTCGCCGACGATCGTCTCCGCCTCGCAGAAGCGCAACGTGATTCCGGCTCTCTGCGACCTGATCTGCGACTGTCGGCTGTTGCCCAGCGAGACGCAACAGGAAGCGGAGACCCTCCTGCGCGAGACGCTCGGCCGCGGCGACTACGACTTCGAATGGCTCGAGGGCCAAGGAGGCACGCGCTCGCCGCTCGAGACGCCGCTGTGGGAGGCGATCGAGAGCTTCGTGGCTGTAGAGGAGCCGGAGGCGAAGGTCGCGCCCGTCTGCCTCGCAGGCTTCACGGACAGCCACTGGCTGCGCGAGGCCTTCGGCACGGTCGCGTACGGCTTCTTCCCGATGCGAACGATGGATCCGGAGGTCGCCGCACGGCTGATTCACTCTGCGGACGAGCGGATCGCGGTCGAAGACCTCGAGCTCGGCGTCCGGTTCCTACGACACGTCGCCCAACAGATCGGAGGTTGAAGCATGGTTCCGGAGGCACCGCTCGAGCAGACGGAGTTCGGCCGCGTCCCGAAGGGGGAGGGCTGGTTCGTCGTCAACGCCAAGGAGTCGCGCTGGCTCGAGCACGAGAAATTCGGCTCGGGCACGACCTTCGAGGGCGAGCCCGAGTTCGCGCAGCTGGGCATAAACATCGGCGTCCTCGAGCCCGGCCAGCCCGCGTGCATGTACCACCGCGAGAGCGCACAGGAAGACTTTCTCGTTCTCTGGGGCGAGTGCCTCCTGCTCGTCGAGGGCGAGGAGCGGCGCCTGAAGGCCTGGGATTTCGTCCACTGCCCCCCGTGGACCGACCACGTCTTCGTCGGGGCGGGCGACGGGCCTTGCGGGCTCCTCGCGGTCGGGTCTAGGGAACACCAGGACATCGTCTATCCGGTCTCCGAGCTCGCTCAAAAGTACGAGGCGGGTGTCGAGAAGGAGACGCCGGATGCAAAGGAGGCCTACGCGCCGTACGGGAGGGCGGACCAGGCTTCATATCGCGGCCAGCTCGACGGGAGCTAGTCTCTTCTCATGCCTGAAGACAAGATCCGGCTCGGCGGCATGGCGCTCGCCAACGGCGTGCTCGTGCACGGGCCGACGGCGTGGGCGTGCGCGATCCGGACGCCCGAGGGCGAGCTGAAGGTCGAGTCCGCGCCGAAGAGCTTCCGCGCGTCGGAGGTCGAGCAGCCATTCCTGCGCGGGCCGGCCCGCCTGGCCGAGGTGATGCTGCTGCTGCCGCAGGTCCGCCGCGCGCTCCCCGAGGCGCGCTTGCCGTTCGAGCGGCCACGGGTGCTCGCCACGATGCTCGGCAGCGCGGTCGCCGCACGCCTGGTCAAGACGTCGCGGCTGAGGCCGCTCGCGCAGGAGCTTCTCGCCGGGGGCTTGTCGCTTGCGCCTGCCGCCTTGGCGGTGCGCGGCTCGGAGGTCGCCGCCTACCACGGCGCCGAGCACATCTCGATCGGCAGCTACGAGCACGGGGAAACCCGGGCGAAGGAGCACGAGCGTTGCGGTTCTCACATTGTCGGTCCGCTGCTGATCAGTTCCGCGATCGGCGGCGCACTCGCCGCGCGTGCGCCCGAGCGACTGCGCGGGCCCGCCCGAGCAGCGGCGCAGCTCGGCGCAGTCGGTGTCGCCACGGAGCTGTTCAGCTGGATGGTCCGGAACCCGGACCGCGCGCTCTCCCGGGCGCTCGCGAAGCCGGGTCACGAGCTGCAGCACCGGCTTGCGACCGAGGATCCAACTCCCGAGCAGCTCGAGGTCGCCGAGGCCGCGCTCGCCGCCTGCCTGAAGCTGGAACATGGAGCTGCGCGAGCGAGCTCCTAAAAAGCGGCTGCCGCCGGAGATCTTCGAGCTCCCCGTCGAGAAGATGCGGGAGGGTTACTACACCGACGCGTACTTCAACCACGCGCGGGCGACGCTGCTCGAGGACGGCCGCAGGCCACGTGTCGTCATGCAGGTCTTCCAGAAGCACGCTGCGTACCTCGGGGGGATGGACGAGGCGATCGCGATTCTCAAGCTCTGCTCGGAGGACTGGGACGAGCTGACCGTCCACGCCCTCTACGACGGCGATCGCGTCGAGCCCTACGAGTCGGTGATGACGATCGAGGGCGACTACACATCCTTTGCGCCTCTGGAGACGCTCTACCTCGGCGTGCTCGCGCGCCGGACGCTGATCACGACGAACGTTGTGCGCGTCCTCGAGGCGGCGAACCGCAAGCCGATCATCTTCATGCCCGCGCGTCACGATCACCATCGCGTGCAGACCGGCGACGGCTATGCGGCGCACGTCGCCGGGCAGGTGGTCGGGGCGCCGATCGGCGTCACCTCCGACGCCCAGGCGTCGTGGTGGGGAGGCCGGGGCGTCGGCACGGTGCCGCATGCGCTGATCTCAGCCTACGGCGGCAACACCGTGCTCGCGGCGACGAAGTTTGCCGAATGGGCTCCCGAGGACCTGAACGTGACTGTGCTCGTCGACTTCCAGAACGACTCGGTCTCGACCGCGCTCGAGGTGGCCCGTGCGCTCGGGCCGAGGCTTTGGGGCGTGCGGCTCGACACCTCCGAGTCGCTCGTCGACCGCTCACTCTGGAATGAGCTGGGCGACTTCAAGCCCATCGGCGTCAACGAGCGGCTCGTCCGCAAGGTGCGCGAGGCTCTCGACCGCGACGGATTCGAGCGGATCAAGATCGTCGTCTCCGGGGGCTTCACCGTCGAGAAGATCCGCGAGTTCGAGGAGCGAGGCGTTCCCGTCGACTCCTACGGCGTCGGCTCCTCGCTGATCCGCGGCTCGAACGACTTCACCGCCGACGTCGTGCTGACCGACGGCCGCCCATCCGCGAAAGCGGGCCGCGGTTTTCGGCCGAACTCAAGGCTCGAGCTCGTCGAGTGAGGCGTCACACAATCGTCACGCTCGCGTCGCCCACGCGCGCGGTTTTCGCGCTTAACGTTCCGGTAGGGGGCCTTTGCGCCCCCCGGGGGGCTGGACCTGGGGCGAGTGGCCAAGCCGAATCTGTTCGCTGTTCATGGTGATTGCGAAACTTCGGAGCTCGCATGCGTGAGCTTCCGCTTCCGGCGCACTTCGACCCGGATCGCGTTGGCGAGGTCTGGCGGGTTCCGTACGAGGACCGGGCCCGCGAGGCCTCCGCGTGGGCGGACGAGCACAGCCTCGGCCGCGCCGCCGACGACTCCTTTCGCCTCTGCGTCCTCGCCGTCGACATTCAGAACACGTTCTGCATCCCGGACTTCGAGCTCTTCGTCGCGGGACGCTCCGGGACGGGCGCGGTTGACGACAACCGCCGTCTGTGCGAGTTCCTCTATCGCAACCTTGGCGAGATCACGCAGATCTTTCCGAGCCTCGACACCCACCATGCGATGCAGGTTTTCCACGCGATCTGGCTGGTCGACGAGCGCGGCGATCACCCGGCTCCCTACACGCTCGTCTCGGCCGAGGACGTCGCGACGGGCCGCTGGCGGCTGAACAGCGCGGTCGCCGAGGCGCTCGGGATCGACATCGACTACGCCGAGCGACACCTCGCCTATTACACGCGGCGGTTGGCCGAGGGCGGAAAATACGACCTGACCATCTGGCCGTACCACGCGATGCTGGGCGGCATCGGTCATGCGCTCGTCTCGGCAGTCGAGGAGGCGATCTTCTTCCACGGCCTAGCTCGGTACAGCAACCCCGAGTTCCAGGTCAAGGGCGACCAGCCACTCACCGAGCATTACTCGATGCTCGGGCCTGAGGTGACCGAGGGACCGGACGGCGATCGCCTCGGCGGCAAGAACACTGAGCTGATCGAAAAGCTGCTCACTTTCGATGCCGTCGTGGTGGCCGGGCAGGCCAAGAGTCACTGCCTGGCCTGGACGATCGATGACTTGCTGGACGACGAGGACGTCCAGGAGCGGCTCGCCGAGCGGACGTACCTGCTCGAGGACTGCACGTCTCCGGTCGTCGTACCGGGTGTCGTCGACTACACAGATGAAGCGGATGCCGCGTTCGAGCGTTACGCGGCCGCCGGCATGCACGTCGTTCGCTCGACCGAGCCAATCACCAGCTGGCCGGGCCTGGCGATGCGCGCCTCTTCCTAGGCGTTAACCATTGACGAATCACCGCGCTGCACCGATAACGAGATGGGGATGCACTGGCTGATCACTTTCCGGGACGGCGCCTCCGACTGGCTGCCGCTCCTGCTCGCATTGCTGCTGATCGTGATGGTCTACGTCCTCTGGCGGACCCTGCAGGTGATGCCGCGGGTGACCGCCGCGAAGGTGGTCACGTCGAACACCAAGGTCACCTGGGCCGATGTCGCGGGGCTGGAAGAGGCCAAGCAAGAGCTCAACGAGGTAGTCGATTTCCTGCGCGATCCGCGCCGGTTCGAGCGGCTCGGCGCTCGCGTTCCGAAGGGGATCCTCCTCCACGGGCCACCGGGCACGGGCAAGACGCTGCTCGCGAAGGCGATCGCGGGCGAGGCGGGAGCGAGCTTCTACATGCAGAGCGCTTCGGCCTTCATCGAGATGTTCGCCGGGCTCGGCGCCGCGCGAATCCGAAAGCTGTTCGAAGAGGCGCGCCGCAACGCGCCGGCGATCGTCTTCATCGACGAACTCGACGCCGTCGGCGCCTCGCGCACCGGCCACGGCTTCAACCGCGAGCAGGACCAGACGCTGAACCAGCTGCTCGTCGAGCTCGACGGCTTCGAGGAACGCGACCAGGTCGTCGTCATGGGCGCCTCGAACCGGCTACAGGACCTCGACTCGGCTCTGCTTCGGCCCGGCCGCTTCGACCGCCAGGTGCTGATCGACGCCCCGGATCTTGTCGGGCGCGAGGAGATCCTTGCGGTCCACACCCGAGGCAAGCCACTCGCAGCCGATGTCGACGTGAAGCTGATCGCCCGCCAGACCTCCGGACTGACCGGCGCCGAGCTCGAGAACATCGCCAACGAGGCCGCGATCTTCGCCGGCCGCGAGAAGCAGCAATTCGTTCACCAAGAGCACTTCGAAGCTGCCATGGAGCGAGTCGTCGCCGGGCTGCAGAAGCGCCGGGTCGTCACCGAGAAGGAGAAGCGAATCCTCGCCTACCACGAGGGCGGGCACGCCCTGATGTCCCACCTCGTCGGCGATCTGATCCCGGTTCAGAAGGTGACGATCATCTCTCGCGGGCACGCGCTCGGCTACACCCTGAACCTGCCGAGCGAGGAGCGCTACCTGCACACGACCGAGGAGTTCCAGGATCTGCTGAAGATCTACCTTGCCGGCCGCGCCGCGGAGCAGGTTGTCTTCGGACGCGTCACCAACGGCGCCGCCAACGATCTCGAGAAGGTGACTGCGCTCGCCCGGGCGATGGTCTTCGAGTACGGGATGTCGACGGTCGTCTCTTCGCGGACGATGCGGGCCGACAACTACGCGCTGTCCGAAGAGACGAAGAGGGTGCGAGACCAGCAACAGGCGCAATTGACCGACGCGGCCTACGAGGACGCCCAGCGGCTGCTGCGCAAGCATCGCCCGGCGCTCGACCGCGTCGCCAACGCCCTGCTCGAGAAAGAGACGCTCGACCGCGACGAGCTGGACGCGCTGCTCTCCGACGTCGAGCCGGATTCACGCTCGAGCGAGACGGTCGGCACTGTCCGGGTGGTGCCATTGCCTGCGGACTCGCGGGCTGCTGACTAGCCGCGTGTAGCATCGCCCGCGTGCAAGCTCGCGGGATCCATCACCTCGGCGTTGCGGTCGAAGACCTCGACGAGGCGGTGACGACGTACGAGCGGATCTTCGGCGCTCGGCTCGAGCATCGGGAGACGGTTCTCGACCAGGGTGTCGAAGCCGCGTCCCTGAAGGTCGGCGACGGCCGCGTCGAGCTGCTGGCGTCGCTCGGCGAGGAGACGCCGGTGGGTAAGTTCCTGACCGAGCGTGGACCGGGGATGCACCACGTCGCCTACGAGGTCGCCGACGTCCGGGCCGCGATCGGCGAGCTCGCGGAGCAGGGCGTCGAGCTCGTCGACGAGGAGCCGCGGCAGGGCCTGTTCGGGCTCGAGGTCGCGTTCCTGCATCCAAACGCGGTCAACGGTGTCCTCTCGGAGCTGGTACATGATGGCTAGCGACGAACGGGTCGTGGTCGAGATCGCCTTCGACGGCGGCCAGATCATGGGCGCCCGTCTGACGAGCACATCCGCCGACGAGCTCGAGCAGGCCCTCGCGGCCCGCACGGATGGCGCGCTGACCCTCGATGCAGACGATGGGCGCTACACGATCCCGCTCGGGCGGGTCGTCTACGTAAAGCGGTTCGCCCGCGAGGCCAGACTCGGCTTCTCGAGCGGTTCGTAGCCTCAAGGGGTTACGGGAGCGGCGCCGCAGGGCATCTCAGGCTCGATGTCCTCTGAGGCTGCCAGCACGACCGGGCTGAGCCGCGGCGTTTCGTCCCAGGACTTGGCGCGACTCGTCGAGCAAGCTCAGCAGGGCAAGCGTGAGGCGCTCGAGGAGCTCTACCTGCTCCACTTCGATCGCATCTACAGCTACCTGCACATGAACGTCGGCAACCGCCACGACGCGGAAGACCTGACGACGCAGGTGTTCGTGAAGATGCTCGAGTCGATCGGCAAGTTCCGCTGGCGCTCCGCGCCGTTCTCTGCCTGGCTGTTCCGGATCGCGCACAACCTGGCGATGGATCACTTTCGCGCGAACAAGCGGTGGCAGCCCGAGGAGGAGGTGCCCGAGCCCGATCCCGGCGAGGGAAGTGCGGCCGAGCAGGAAGCGCTCGAGTCGATCGGCCGGGAGAGCATGCTGGAGCTGATCCAGAAGCTCTCGCACGAGCAGCAGCAGGTGCTGACGCTGAAGTTCGTCTTCAACTTCTCGAACGCCGAGGCGGCGACGATCCTCGACAAGACCGAGGGTGCGATCAAGTCGCTCCAGCACCGCGCGCTGGCATCTCTGCAGAGGCAGATCGCAACGTCGCCCGAATCGCCACCCCAGGAGCCGTAGGCTGGCCCTCTCGGTCGGGATTGTCGGCCTGCCGAACTCCGGCAAGACGACGCTCTTCAAGGCGCTCACCCGGACTGGGGCATCCGTCCCCGGCAGGGAGAACATCGGCATGGCGACGATTCCCGACGAGCGCCTCGAGCCCGTCGCGGCTGTCGAGAAGGCGAAGAAGATCACCCCCGCGGCCCTGCGGGTCATCGACGTCCCCGGCACCGGAGCCCAGCTGCTCGGAAACCTGCGGCAGGTGGACGCACTGCTCGTTGTTCTCGATGCCTGGTCAGGAGGGCGGAATCCGGACGACGACCTCGTTACGCTGCAGCTCGAGCTCCTGATCGCCGATCGCGACCACGTCGAGCGGCGGCTCGAACGGGTTCGCAAGCAGGCGAAGTCCGGCGATCCGCAACAGCGCGACGAGGTGGTGCAGCTCGAGGCCGTGCTCGCTCACCTCGAGGCCGAGCGGCTGCTTTCCGAGTGGCCGGGAGAATTGCCACCGGGGCTCGAGCCGCTGACGACGAAGCCGATCATCGAGGTCCGCAACGGCCCGGGCGGCCTCGATGCGAAGCTCGAGGCCGAGCTCGCGGAGCTGCCGGAGGAGGAAGCCGCGGCCTTCAGGGAGGGTGCGGCCGGGGCCGTCGGCGAGATCGCACGCCGCCTGTTCGAGGCCGTCGATCTGATCTCGTTCTTCACCGCCGCCGACAACGAGACGCGCGCGTGGCCGCTGCGCCGCGGGGAGACCGCGCTCGACGCCGCGGCGACGATCCACACCGATATCGCGCGTGGGTTCATCCGCTGCGAGGTGATCCGCTGGAACGACCTCGTCGAGGCGGGTTCGCGAGCGGAGGTGGTGCGGCGGGGCCAGCAGCGCCTCGAAGGGAAGAACTACGTGGTCGAGGACGGCGACGTGCTGAACATCCGCTTCAACGTCTAGCTGTGAGCTTTGTAGGGACTGGCACCCGATGGGTGCCAGTCCCTGAAGACGTCAGCAGCAACAACCACCGCTGCAGTCGCAGTCACAGCCACAGCCACACTCGCATCGGGCCATTGGCGCCTCCTTCCATCGATCGATGTCGATGAACGTCAATGTGGCGGAACGTACCTGATACATTGATGAACGTCAATGAAGAAGCTACGCGTTCTCGAGCAGCCGTGTTGCGCCCCAGGCGCGCCGCCGCTCCCGAAGCGGTCGGCCGAGGCGCTCGCAGAGCGGTTCAAGGCGCTCGCCGATCCGGCGCGGGTGGCGATCGTGAACCAGCTCGCAGGCCGGGGCGAGGTGTGCACCTGCAACCTGACCGGCTTCCTCGGGCTGTCGCAGCCGACCGTCTCCCACCACCTGCGCGTCTTGAGGGAAGCGGGCTTGATCGAGATTGCCAGCAAGCGAGGGACCTTCACCTTCTACCGCCTGGTGCCCGAGGCGATGGAGCAGCTCGCCTTCGCGATCGGCGGCAGCCCGGCGCCCGAAGGAGTACTCGTCACCCGCGAACGGGCAGTCGCCTGGTAAAGCGCGCCTTTCCCACGGCCAAATAGGCCGAATGGCCCATTGCGCTCCACCCCTCCGATGACGAAAGCTGAAGCATGGACCGGAACGTCGCGTTCATCTGGATCGTCGTTCTCTTCGTCCTCGAGATCAATCACTTCAAGTGGATCTGGTGGACGTACTGGGATTGCCGCCGTTGTGGACGCAAAAACCACGAGTGCCGAGCCTGTGGCCGCAGCTGGCTGATGATGCTCTGAGGGCGCAGGTCCGGGGCGCAGCGGCCCCGGACCTCAACGAGCCCAGTGATCTAGGTCAGAAGCAGTCCCGGACCTACCACCAGGCTCGACGCGACCTGCCGCCCGCTCCCCCGAGGAAGAAGCTGATCACGAAGAGGAGTGCGGCGATGATGGCGACGATGAAGAGCCAGTGAATCGTGAAGCCCACGCCGAACAGGATGATCGCCAGCAGCGCGAGCACGATGAGAAGAAGCACGTTCAGACCTCCCTTCTTGTAAGTACCACAACGAAAAAGGTTCCCGATCCGTTGCGCGTTAACCAAGGGGCCAGAGGCGGGCTCTCAACGGCATCGCAAGCGACGCCTCAGCCGGCGGAGATAAGGACGATCCCAGCCAGCGCGAGGACGATTCCGAGCTCCTGCGAGCGATGCACCCGCTCGTGCAGGACTGCCCGCGCGAGCAGCACCGTGACGACCGGGTAGAGCGAGGCGAGGATCGAGACGACGCTGACGAGGCCCTTTGCCGACGCCGCGGCGAAGAACACATTGCCGCCGGTGTCGAGGATTCCGATCGAGGCGAGAACCGGGAGATCGGCACGGCGCGCACTTGGAGGTCGCAGCACCAGCCAGGCGGCTGCGATCAGCGTCGTCGACGTGAGGCGAAAAACGAACGCGGCCCAGAGAAAGTCTCCGTGGCTCGCCTCGTGCATCGGGATGTAGTAGGCGCCGAAGGCGACCATCGCGATCGCCGCCCAGCCGACTCCTGCGGCAAGCCGCGCGGCTTCCGGCCTGCGTTCGAAGGAAGCAAGCACGACTCCGATCAGTGCCGCCGCGAAGCCGAGCTCCTGGTAGCCGCTCGGGTGATCGCCGTGCGCCAGTCCCCAGATGACCG
>MNDB01000074.1 GCA_001914705.1 Actinobacteria bacterium 13_2_20CM_68_14
CACCTCGTTGTCCTCGACGAGGCGTCGCGCCAGCGTCGAGCCGATGAAGCCCGCCCCGCCGGTCAAGAGGATGCGCTTTCCGGTCAGCGCCACGGCGGCGAGTCTAGCGGTGCGAACCTCCTGCTCTTCGACGGTTAGCATCGTCCGCGCTTGAACGGGACTGTTCTCTTCGTCGGCGCGGGCCGGCACCAGCGGCGCGCGATCCGGCGGGCGCGTGAGCTCGGCCTGCGCGTGGTCGCAGTCGACCGCAACCCGGAGGCTCTGGGACTTGGGGAGGCCGATCTCTTCGAGGTCGTCGACTTCATGGACGTCGCGGCGGTCACCGAGGCGGGGCGGCGTCATTCGGTCGACGGCGTTCTCACCGTCTCCGCCGACCGCGCGGTGCCGGTGGTCGCCGCGGTCGCGGAGGCGCTCGGGCTGCCGGGGATCGGCACCGAGACAGCTCACCTGATGACCCACAAGGTCGCGATGCGGCGCCGCCTTGCCGACGCGGGCGTGCCGCAGCCGCGGTTCGCTGCCGCGCGGTCGTTGCACGAGGGGTACGCGGCCGTCGAGACCGTCGGCTTCCCGGCTGTGCTGAAGCCCGCGGACTCCGGCGGCCAGCGCGGCGTCTTCAGGCTCGACTCGATCGACGATCTCGAGGCGCATCTGCACACGGCGCTGGCCGAGTCGCCGACCGAGGAGACGATCATCGAGAGCTACCACGAGGGGATCGAGCTGAACGGGCTCGCGATCGCGCGTGGCGGCCACGTGACGCCGCTGACGCTATCGGATCGCCTCCGCCCGCCCGGGATCGGCTTCGGCGTCGGCTGGATCCACGTCTACCCGTCGCGGCTCTTCGCGGATCCGCTCGCGGAAGCCGAGCAGGCCGCGGTCTCGGCCGTGCACGCGCTCGGGCTCCGTGACGGGATCGCCTTCCCGCAGCTGATCGTCGGCGAGGACGACCACGCCTATCTCGTCGAGTGCGCGGCGCGGATCCCCGGTGGTCAGATGGCCGACCTCGCGCTGCACGCGGTCGGCGTCGACCTGGTCGAGATCGCGCTGCGGCAAGCGCTCGGGATCGAGGTGCCGGACGAGCTGGTGACGCCGCGGTTCCAGAAGCCGCTCGCGATCAGGTTCCTGACGGCGCAGCCCGGACCGCTGCCCACCGGCAAGGTCACGAGCGTCGGCCCGCTCGACAAGGTCCTGGCCTTTCCGGGCGTCGTCCAGGCGGACGTGTTTCTGGAGGCCGGCGAGACGATCAGGCCCGTCCGTCTCGATGGCGATCGCCGCGGCTACGTGATCGCGGTCGGCGACACGAACATCGAAGCGCTCGAGCGAGCCGAGGCGGCGGCGACGCTCTTGGACGTGGAGGTCGAGTGAGCGCGGTCGGGTGTCAGGGACAGGCACGAGTGCCTGTCCCTACAGCGGGTGGGACATGAGCTGCGCGTTCGACCTCGCGCATTACGGCGAGTTGCTCGCAGCGGCCAAGTCGGGCGGCTACCGGTTCGCGTTTTTCGACCACGAGCCGGCGCCCGGTGATCTGCTGCTGCGGCACGACGTCGACCTCTCGCTCGACGCGGCGCTCACGCTGGCCGGGCTCGAGGCCGAAGCCGGCGCGCAGGCGACCTACTTCCTGATGACGCAGAGCGTCTTCTACAACCTCGGCTCGCCCGAGGGCGAGCATGCCCTCGGGCGCCTGCGCGAGCTCGGGCACCGCGTCGGCCTCCACGCCGTCTACCCGCGACTCGAGCTCGACGATCGCTTCGATCCCGTCGTCGCGTGGCACAACCCCGACCCGGAGTTCATGCGCGAGCCACTCGACGGTGCCGTCAACGTGATGCAGCCGGAGTACTTCGATCCCGACCACTACCGCTCGGATTCCAACCAGCACTGGCGAAGCGGCTGCCCGCACGAGGAGCTCGCCGGCGGCGGTTTCGAGTGGCTGCAGCTGCTCACGCACCCCGAGATCTGGGCCTACCCGGGCGAGACGATGCAGGAGACGATGCTGGCGATGCTCGAGGCCGAGCGCGGCCGCGATCTCGAGCGCCTGGCCGACGACCGGATCGACCTGACGTGAGGGCGCTCACGGTGTTGCTCACGGCCTCGGGCGTGCCGGGATCCGCGGCACTCATCCGGGCACTGCGCGAGAACGGCGAGCGCGAGCTTCGCCTGGTCGGCACGGACATGTCCGAGCTGGCGATCGGCCGGCACCTCTGCGATTCCTTTCACGTCGTCCCGGCCGGCGGCGACCCCGGCTTCGTGGGCGCGCTCGTCGAGATCTGCGACCGCGAGCGCGTCGACGCGGTGCTCCCGCAGTCCTCTTACGAGCTACAAGCGCTTGCCGAGAACAGAGAACGCTTCGGCGAAACGACGGTGCTCGTAGCAAGCCCCGAAGCGGTGCGGCGGTCAAACGACAAGGCCGAGTCCTACGCGCTGCTCGACGCGATCGGCGTCCGCGGGCCGGCCTGGCGTCGGGTCGCCGGCGCAGCCGAGGTCGCCGCCGCGGCGCGCGAGCTCGGCTACCCAGCTGAGGACGTCGCCTTCAAGCCGCTTGTCTCCTCCGGTTCGCGCGGCTTTCGCATCCTCTCGGCGGCCGCGGATCGCCGCCGCCAGCTGCTCGAGAACCGTCCAGGCGTCGCCGAGGCGCTGCGACTGGAAGAGCTCGTCGAGCTGCTCGGCGACGACAAGACCGAGGCGCTCGTGATGGAGCTCGCCCGCGGCCCGGAGCGCACGATCGACGGGATCGCCCGTGGCGGCCGGATCGTGCTCGGTCACCCGAAGACCCGTGAGGAGATGCGGGCCGGTCTCGCCATGTACTTCCAAAGCCTGGACGACCCCGAGCTGATCGACGTCGCCGCCAGGATTGCGGGGGAGCTCGAGCTCGATCACTTCTTCAACATCCAGCTCGTCGGCGAGGCGGTGATCGAGATCAACCCGCGGATCTCGACCGTCGTCTTCCAGGAGGACCTGAACCTCCCCTACCTCGGGGTCAAGCACGCACTCGGCGAGCTCGACGATGACGAGCTCGCCGCCTATGCCAGCCGCGTCCGCCCCACGCGCAGGGCGCTGCGCTACTTCGACCAGGTCGAGTGGGACAGCTGAGAGTCGTCCACTGTCCCGTGAACTTCGCGGGCATCGGCTGGACGAACGTGCAGGCGCTACGCCGAAAAGGGATCGACGCGCGGCTCGTCGTCTTCAACACCCAGCCGGCCCACCCGGAGGCCGACGAGAACCTCCACCTGCCGCGCGGGCCCGCCTGGCGTCGGCAGGCCGTGCAGTTTCGCGCGCTCGCAAAGCTGCTGCCGAGCACCGACGTCTTCCACTTCTACTTCGGGCTGACTCTCGTCCCGAAGCGAATCCAGTTCCCGATCCTGAAAGCAGCCCGCAAGAAGTCCGTGTTCCACTTCGTCGGCTCGGACATCCGCGGCAAGTCCCCCGACGAGCTCGCCTACGGCCGCCTGGCCGACGCTCAGATCGTCGGTTCCTACGACGCGGCCCGCTGGATCCCCGAGGCCGACGTCGTCCCGCCGGGAATCGACCTCGGCGCGATCGCACCGGTCCCGCCACGCGTCGACGGGCAACTGCGGATCGCGCACGCCGCCCTCTCCCGCCGGCGCAAGGGCACCGAGCTGGTCGTCGCGGCGTGCGACGAGCTCGGGCTCGACCTCGACGTGATCGAAAACGTCCGCCACGACGAGGTCGGACCCCGGCTCGCGCGGGCGGACATCGTCGTCGACCAGCTCAACTCAGGCTGGTACGGCCTCTTCGCGATCGAGGCGATGGCCTACGGCAAGCCGGTCGTCGGCTACCTCCACGACGAGGCCGCAACGCGCACGGCAGCGGCCTTCGGCGTCGAGGTGCCGATCGTGCGAACGACGAAGGAGACGCTCGCCACTGCCCTGCGTACGCTCGCCGCCTCTGACGAGGAGCGCCGCTCGCGGGGAGCCGCCGGCCGCACCTACGTCGAGCGCGTCCACGACGCGGACAAGATGGCCGACCGCCTGATCGACATCTACTCTCGCCTCTAAGCTCCGTGCTCGCCAAGCAAATCAAGCGGCTCGCCTCGCAGTCCCTGATCTACGGACTCGGCGGCTTGGTCTCGCGGATCCTCGCGGTGCTGCTGCTGCCGCTCTACACGAGCTACCTGCACGGTCGCGACTACGGCCGCGTCGAGACGCTGACGGCCCTGACGGCGGTGCTGGTCGTGCTGCTGCGACTCGGGATCTCGAGCGCCTTCTTCCGCTTCTATTTCGACTCGACCGACGTGGCGCACAGGGTGCGGGTCGTGCGGACGTCGTTCTGGTTCACGATGGCGAGCGCAACGTTCGGGCTCGCCGCCGGCTGGGTGGCCGCGCAGCCAATCGCGGACGCGCTCTCGCTCGGGCACGACCAGGCGTGGCTCGTACGCGCCGCGTTCGTCGGGCTCTGGGCGCAGCTGAACTACGAGCAGCTGACGTCGCTGTTCCGCGTCGAGGAGCGGCCTGTCCTGTTCTCCGTCGCGACGATTGCGAACCTCCTGATCACGGTCGGCGCGACCATCCTTCTGGTCGTCTACTTCCACCAGCGGGCGATGGGGGTGATCGTCGGCAACTGGATCGGGACGCTCGCGGTCTATTTCGTGCTCCTTGGCTATCGCCGTTACCAGCTGGGGCTCGAGTTCGACCGACGGCTCTTCCGCGCCATGAACCGGTTCGGGATGCCGCTCGTCCCCGCTCAGCTCGCGATCTGGACTATCAACTTCGTCGACCGCCTCTTCATCGCGACGTTCAAGGGGCAGGCCGAGGTCGGCTACTACTCGATCGGCGTCCGGATCGCCTCGGCGACGTTGCTGCTGCTGACGGCGTTCCGGCTGGCGTGGCCGGCGTTCGCGTACTCGATCGAGGACGAGAACGAGGCCCGCCGTACCTACGGGTACGTGCTCACGTACGTCCTTTTCATCACCTGCTGGGTCTCGCTAGGCCTGGCCCTGCTTGCGCCGTGGATCGTGCGGCTCCTGACCGCACGGCCGGAGTTCTACGCGGGCGCGCGCGTGGTCGGACTGCTCTCATTCAGCGCGGTCGCGTGGGGCGCCTACACCGTCGTCGCGATCGGGATCGGCCGGGCACGGTTCACGCAGTTCAACTGGGTCGTCTCCGGCGTAGCGGCCGTGATCAACGTCGCGCTCTGCTTCGCGCTCATTCCCTCGTACGGAATGATCGGCGCCGCCATCGCGACGGCCGCCTCGATGGGCTCGATGTTCGGGCTGATGGCGATCCACGCCCAGCGGGTCTACCCCGTGCCGTATCAGTGGCGGCGAGTCGCCTACCCGCTCATCCTGCTTCCGCTCGGCTTCTACCTGCCTGCTGAGCGGCGGCGACTGCGGGCTGTGGGGCGGCGGCTCGTGGCCGCGGCTCGCTGACACGCTCCCGGGCGAGCGCGACCGCCGCCAGCGGCGCCAGCCCGAAGACGCCCCAGGCCATCGGGTCCTCGAAGAACGCGTTGTAGAAGAGGCTGTGGACCCCGATCGCGGCGAGGACGACGCCGAGGATCAACGAGACGGGTCCTGCGAAATTCGCCGAGACGCCGCGGAAGGCGAGCAGGAAGGCGGCGATCAGGAGCCAGGCGAAGAGCGCCAGCCCGACGATGCCGGTCTCGGCCGCGACCGTGACCGGGGTGTCGTGGGATGCGGCCGCCTTCGGCTCCTTCCCCTTCAGCCCGGTGCGGGCCGCGTAGGCTTTCTTGAAGCCGCCGATCCCGACGCCCTGCACCGGGTGGTGCGCTGCGATCGCGAGCCCGTTCTTTACCAGCTTGAAGCGGCCTCCCGAGGCGCTGTTCAGCGAGTGATGGCGCACGCTCGGCATCGCCAGCGCGGCGACGAGCACGACCACGGCGATCACCCCGAGCAGCGCGAGCGTCTTTCGCCCCCAGGCCGACCAGGCGATGATCGCGACGCCGACGACGAGCGCGACGAAGCTCGACTGCGAGAAGGAGAAGACGAGCCCGATCCAGGAGACCACGATCGCCGCCGAGGCCGCGACCACCACCCGGCGCGCCGTGCCGTGGACGACCAGCACGAGGCTGGCGAGGATCGCGACGACGAGAAAGCGGCCGTAGATCGACGGGTCCCAGAAGACGGAGTTGACGCGGTAGAAGGGGGCGTACGCGTTCCCGACCAACACCTTCGGATTCCAGAAGATGTCCCGGGTCTCGTACTGGTAGATGCCGACGATCGCGAAGACGACCGCCATCCCCGCCAACAGGACCCAGGTCGCCCCGAGCCATTCGCGCCGCCAGGGAAGCCGCGCGAGCGCGACCACGAGCAGCGCGAACGGCAAGTAGAAGGCGAGCAGCTCGATCGCCCCTTGCCGCAGGTCTTGCGACCACGCGAGGCTGAGGCCGCTCCAGAGCACGAAGGCGGAGAGGGGCAGCGTCAGCGGGCCGAGTTCCCGCGCACGGTCGTCTCCTTTGACGAGCTGCCAGGCGAACGCGAGCGCGGCCGCCGCGACGACGCCGTACATCGGCACGAGCAGGCTCGCCTGCGTCGAGCCGACAGTGACCTGAATCCGCGCCGGCACGCAGGCGAGCGCCGCGAGCGCGAGCAGCCACGGCCACCGCAGGAGCAGGTAAGCACCAGCCGCGGCCAGGACGACGCCGGCAAGGGCTGCGGCCGCAAGCAGCGGCCGGTGGCCGTGAGGAGCCAGGTAGTAGGCGAGCGCGACGCAGCCGAGCGCCCAAGCCGCCAGCCCCGCGAGTCGGAGCTCGCGGCGCGAGGCGACGAAGACCGTCGCGAGCCCCGCCGCCGCGACGGGCCCGCCGGCGCGGGCAAGCTCCGTGATCACGGGCTCACCACGACCAGGGCACGCGCCTTGTGACCGCGCTCCGAAACGACGAGCTGGTAGCGCCCAGGGGCTCCGGCGGCAAGCGAGAGGCGACGGTTACCGACACGCCCGTGCCGCGGCCCGATCCGCCAGTAGTAGAAGCGGGCGTCCGTTGAGACCCGCACGTTGATCGTGCCTCCAGCCCGGGCACGGATCACGTTCCGGCCCAGCTCGATGTAGCGGATCTGCACCCTGAAGGTCGGCGTTCGCGGTCCCGGGTTCCCGGCCGCGTCGATCGACCGCAGCCAGAGCCGGTAGACGCCCGGCTTCGTCGGCATCCCGTTCCGCTTGCCCCACTTCAGCGAGTGCGCGCTGAACGACTTCACCTTGACGACCCTTCGCCCGTTCGCGTAGAGCACCGCGCGCGCCGGCTCGCTCGTGTGGAAGAAGACGGTCAGGTAGTCGTCGATGGCATCGCCGTCGGGCGAGACGACCTCGAGGCTCGTCCGCGTGAGCGAGATGTGCGGAACCTTGGTGTCGACGGCGATCGGGTTCGGCAGCAGGATCGTCCGGTGCTCGCCGGCGAGGTGGACACGCGGCCTATAGAGCCCGTCCGGGACGGGAGAGCCCGAGTCGTCACGCCCGTTCCAAGTCAGCTGCTGCGGGCCTGGACGCACGTGATGCGACGGAATGAGGGCCCTGACGACGTGGTCGTTGCCATCAACGATCGCGACCGACAGATCGTCGGCTTTGCGCACGCGAAAGTCGATTGGCACCCTGCGCCCGGAAGCGGGCGAGACGACCTTGCCGACCCGCGTCGCGAAAATCGGGCTCCGCTCGAGCTTCAGCCGCTCGGTGACGGCGAAGGCCGCGGCCGAGCCGCCGAGTAGCCCGACGACGAGCACGACCGGCAGGAAACGCGCCAAAGTGCGGCGAGTTTAGATGCGGCTCCGTTAAGACAGCGTGAGGTCCGTCGAGAGCGGCCCCGTGGACTGCCAGGTCATCTAGCCAGGGCCGCGATACGCCCCGATCAGCACCTCGGCAACCTCGGGCCGCGAGAACTCGACGGGCGGCAGCTTGCCTTCGGAGAGCAACTCCCGCACCTTCGTGCCCGAGAGGAAGACGTGGTCGTCGCCTCCGTGCGGGCACGTCTTCGGCGTCGCCATCTGACCGCAGACCTTGCACCAGAAGGCGTGCTCGAAGAACATCGGCTCGATGTCGAGCTCGTGCGGCTCGAACTCGTCGAAGATCAGCTGCGCGTCGTAGGTGCCGT
>MNDB01000052.1 GCA_001914705.1 Actinobacteria bacterium 13_2_20CM_68_14
GCCATGCGGCAGACGCTCACGCCCGGCCCCGGCTTCAACAATAATCGTGAACGCTGAGTTCGGCCGCGCCCCCCCGTAGGTCTGGACGGCCCGAACGTTTTGGGTGGTTGGCGCACCGGGCGCGACCGCGTAGAGTCGCGACGCGACCTCGTCGCCCAGCCCGAAGCGTGGAGCGCCTGCGGTTCACACACACGAGTTACCCACAGTTTCCACAGCGAGTGGGGAGTGATTTCTGGACCCAGAACAACAGCCTGAAGGCGCGCCCGCCCGTGGGTCCGAGCTTCCGGGCGAGTTTGTCTCTGAGGACCTGCGCGCCGACTGCGCCCGCTTCCTCGAGGAGCTACGAGCGCAGATCGAGGGGCGCGCCGACGTGCCGCCGGGGAGTACGGGGTGGGTGCCCGGCCCGTCGAGTGACCCCAGACCGAGACGCCGGAACCAATAGCATCGTCCCTAACGTCTATGTATCGTCTCCCGCGGTAGGCGAGGACATTCAGGGCCCTGCGGCGTATGGAGCCGGAGCACCTCCTGCCTCTCCCCGGAGGGGCGCTCCTTCTAAGCCGCAGCGGAACGGGCGCCACGCTCCGGCTCCACCTACGCCCACTTTTACTTTGAACGCACCGCTGCTCCGAGTTATCCTCGTGTTGGGAGCCGAGCGGAGAGTGAATGGGGAGAGGGCTCGCCTGTGGTCGCTCGGCTCTCTTGAAAAAGTGCGCCCTGGAACTACTTCCGCAGGCGCTTGTACAGCCGGTCGATCAAATCCGGCATCGCCTCGAGGCGCTCGGTGATCACGCGTAGGCGGTACTCACGGAAGTGCTCGGGCTCGACGCCGAGCGCCTTCGCCAGAGTTCGCATCACGTCGTCGGAGGGCACCGGCCGGTTGCCGTGGACGAGATGATTGAGATAGCCGGCGGAAAGCTTCGTCTTGTCGGCGAGCGCCCGGTACGTCACGCCGGTCTCGTCCATCAGCTTCTCGACCGTCGGGCCGAATGGCTCATCGCTGAACCTGCGCTTTCGGCGAGCCACTAGAACGCCTCCCCAAGAGATGCGATCGCCACCCGGCGCTCCTCGCCCGTCGCCCGGTCGCGTACGTCCACGGCACCGTCCTCGACCGTCTTCCTGCCGACCGTGATTCTCGTCGGCAGACCGATCAGGTCGGCGTCGGCGAACTTCTCGCCCGCGCGCGCGTCGCGGTCGTCCAGGAGGACGCTGAGGCCCGCGGCGTCGAGAACTGTCGCCGCCTCGTGGGCCTGCTCTTCGACGCCTGGGAGCGCGACCACGTGCACATCGTACGGTGCCACAGATCGGGGCCACACGATTCCCTGCTCGTCGTGACTCTGCTCGACGATCGTCGCGAGCACGCGCCCAGGGCCGATCCCGTAGCTCCCCATGACCAGGGGCTTCTCGGTCCCGTCCTCGTCGAGGAAGGACGCCTCGAGTGGGATCGTGTACTTCGTCTCGAGCTTGAAGATGTGACCGACCTCGATCGCCGTCTGGAAGCGGAGTCGTCCGCCGCAGACGGGGCAGGTGTCGTCCTCCTTCGAGGCGCGGAGGTCGGCGAAGCGGGGCTGATAGTCGCGGCCGGCCTCGACGCCGCGGAGGTGGACGCCCGTCCGGTTCGCGCCTGCGACGTACTGGCCCACGCCGAGCGTCTCGTCGGCGACCACCTCGCCGTCGAAGCCGATCGGCCCGATCGAGCCAGGGTCGGAGCCGAACGCCTGGCGAATCTCCTCCTCGGTCGCGGGCCGAAAGTCCGACCCGAGCGCCGACAGCATCTTCATGTCGTCGAGTCGGTCGTCGCCGCGGATCAGCGCGAGCACGAGCGTCCCGTCGGCCTTCACGACCGGCATCGCCTTCGAGGTCGCCGCTCGGTCGACCGATAGGAGCGCCGCGAGCGCGTCGATCGTCGTCGTCCCGGGGGTCTCGACCTCCTCGGGCCGGTCGAGCCGCTCAGGGAAGTCCGGCGGCCGCGGCATTGTCCGCGCGACCTCGATGTCCGCCGCGAAGTCGCCGTTCTCGCAGGTGACGAGCGTGTTCTCGCCCGAGCCGGACGGCGCCAGGAAGTCCCTCGAGCCGCTGCCGCCCATGATCCCGGACTCGGCCGCCACCTCGTAGACCTCGATCCCGCAGCGCTCGAAGATCTTCCAGTACGCCTCGCCGTGCTTGCGGAAGCTCTCGTCGAGACCGGCCCCGTCCCGGTCGAACGAGTACGAATCCTTCATGATGAACTCGCGGACGCGGATGAGGCCGCTGCGGGGACGCGGCTCGTCGCGATCCTTGGTCTGGAAGTGGTACCAGGACTGCGGCAGCTCCTTGTAGCTCTGGATCTCGCGCGCGTGGAACGCGAACGTCTCCTCGTGCGTCAACGGCAGGACGTAGTGGCGCCCGGCGCGGTCGTCGAGCTTGAAGAGCTCCGTGATCGCATACCGCCCGGTCGCCTCCCAGAGCTCCGCCGGGGTGAGCACCGGCGCGAGCCACTCCTGCGCGCCGATCGCGTCCATCTCCTCGCGGATGATGTGCTCGATCTTGCGGTGGACGCGCCAGCCGAGCGGCGTGAACGACCAGAGCCCCGCGGCGATCTGTCGGATGAACCCGGCACGCACGAGCAGCTTGTGGCTGACTGCCTCGGCCTCGGCCGGCGCGTCGCGCAGGGTCGGCAGGAAGAGCTGTGAAGCGAGGGCGATCACCGTTGTCGAGCCAGGCTACTCGATCGGGATCAGGGAAGCCTCTGCCATGGCCAACGCGGCGGGTTTGGCCATTTTCAGGCGCTTCGGCCGGTGCATGCCGTCCGCGATCCACTCGTCGATCGCGTGAAAGAGCTCATCGACGAGGATGTCCGACGAGACCTTCTTCAGGACGCGGCCGTGGGCGTAGACGAAGCCGACGTCGCGGCCGCCGGCGATGCCGAAGTCCGCGTCGCCCGCCTCCCCCGGTCCGTTGACGGCGCAGCCGAGCACCGCGACCTCGAAGTGCTGCGGGTAGGCGTGCAGGCGCTCCTCGACCTTCTCGGCGAGGTTCTGGACGCCGACGTTGTCGCGCCCGCAGCTCGGGCAGGCGATCATGATTGGCCCCCGCTCGCGCAGGCCCAGCGCCTTCAGGATCTCGAAGGCGGTCTTGACCTCCTCGACCGGGTCGGCGGTCAGCGAGACCCGCACCGTGTCGCCGATACCGTCCACCAGCAGCGCGCCCATGCCGACGGCGCTCTTGACCGAGCCGGAGAACGGCGTTCCGGCCTCGGTGACACCTAGGTGGAGCGGATACGGAACCTTCGAGGCGAGCAGCCGGTACGCGCGGATCATCGTCGGCACGTGGCTCGACTTGACCGAGATCTTGAAGTCGTAGTAGTCGAGGCTCTCGAGCAGGCGAACCTCCTCGAGCGCCGCCTCGACGAGCGCCTCGGCCTGGTCGCTCTGCGCAAGGTCCGAGAGGTGCTTTGGAAGTGAGCCGGAGTTGGCACCGATGCGCATCGGCATGCCGGCGGCCTTCGCCGCGCGGACGACCTCCGCCACCTTGTCCGGCCCGCCGATGTTGCCGGGGTTGATCCGGACGGCGGCGACGCCGGCCTCGATCGCGCGGAGGGCCAGGCTCGCGTTGAAGTGGATGTCCGCGATTACCGGAATCGGCGAAAGGCGCACGAGCTTGGGCAGAGCGTCGGCGTCCTCGCTCTTCGGCACGGCGACGCGCACGATCTCGCAGCCGGCCGAGGCGAGCGCGGCGACCTGGGCGGTGGTCGCCTCGACATCGTGTGTCTTCGTCAGCGTCATCGACTGGACGACAACCGGCGCGCCACCGCCGATTTGAACGCCGCCTACATTGATGGAGCGTTCGCTGGCCACGACGCGAGTCTAACCCCCGCCAATACGCCCGACGTCGTTCGAAAGGCCGACGAAGAACAACAGCAGCACCAGCGCGATTCCGACGGCCGAGACCCGCTCGTAGACGGCGCGGCCGACCGAACGGCCGCGAATTCCCTCGATCAGGGAGAACGCGATGTGGCCCCCGTCGAGCGGGAGCAGCGGCAGCAGGTTGAGCAACGCGAGCGAGAGGCTGATCAGCGCCAGGATCTCCAGATAGTCGCGGTAGTCCGTCTTCACCGCCTGGCTGGAGACGTCGACGATGCCGACGGGAGACGAGACCTGTTTGCGTCCCGGGCCCTCGACGATCGAGACCAATGACGTGGCGATGCCTTTGCTCACGTCCCAGGTGTCTCTGGCCGCGAACCCGACCGCGGTGGCAGGGTCGTACCGCTTGTAGACGACCCCGGCCGGCTGGAAGCCGAAGATGTAGTAGCCGTTCTGCTTGATCGTCTTCTCCGGAGGTAGCTCGATGTACCTCCCCGGCGGCCGGCGCACCGAGACGATCACAGGCTTCCCCTTGGTCGCTCTGATTGCCTTCGAGACCTGCTTGAAGGTTTTCGTCGGCTGCAGGTTCACAGCCACGATCTCGTCCCCCGGGCGCAGGCCGGCCTGCGCCGCCGGTGAGTTCGGCGAGACCTTCTCGACACGGCGAGACGCGCCGTCAGGGATCCCCAGCATGTAGACGACCGCCAGCACGACAATCGCGAAGAGGATGTTCGTCAGCGGGCCCGCCGCGATCACGAGGACGCGCTTCCAGGTTGGCTGCCGCCAGTACGCCTCGGGGCCGAGGGCGTCGGCGAGCTCCTCGCGGCCGCGGCGAGCCGCTCGCGCCGGCACTGGAGGCAGCTGCGCTCGCGCCAGCTCCTCGTCGAGGCTTGCAAGGGCGGTGCGGGCCTCGGCGAAGTCCCCCTCAGAGACCAGGCGCTTCAGCCGTTCGACCGGCCCGACGAGCGACGGGTCGTGGAGCAGCGCGGGCCCGAAACTCGTGTCCAGGTCGGACGGCGCCGGCCTGTGCATGCCGGGGATCTTGACGTAGCCCCCGAGCGGGATCGCGCCGATTCCGTACTCGATTCCCTTCCGCGTGGTCTTGAGGATCGCCGGCGGAAAGCCCACGTAGAAGCGTCTCGGCTTCATGCCCACCGCGCGCGCGCTGAAAAAGTGGCCGGCCTCGTGAATCAGCACGAGGAAGGCGAGCCCGGCGATCGCGATCAGGATGCTCACGCCCAGGCCTCGCTTGCGAGGCCGTCCAAGAGGTCGGCCGATTCACTCGGCCGACCGCTAATCCCGGTCCGTAGGGCGTCGCGAGTCGAGGTGGAGCGAGCCGTCATGCCGTCGCAGCAGTCCTCTCGGCCAGTCGACGCGCCTCGGCGTTAGCCTCGACGACCTCGTTCAGATTGCGGGCGGGGGCACCTTCTACCGAAGCCAGCGTCTCCTCGACCGTCTCCGCGATGCCGAGGAACGGGAGCCGTCCTTCGAGGAACGCGGCTACCGCGACCTCGTTCGCGGCGTTGAACGCACAGGGATACGTACCGCCCTGCTCACCGGCGCGGCGGGCCAGCGCCAGCAGCGGAAACGTCTCCAGGTCGGGGGCCGCGAACTCGAGCGTCAAGCCAGACGCGAGATCGAGCGGCGGCACCGGCGTCGCCGCGCGGTCGGGATACGTCAGCGCGAAGGAGATCGGCACGCGCATGTCGGGGTAGCCGAAGTGCGCAAGCGCGGCGCCGTCGCGGAAGCGCACGAGTGCGTGAACGGTGGAGGTCGGGTGGATCACGACCTCGATTTGCTCGTAGTCGAGGCCGAAGAGGAAGTGCGCCTCGATCAGCTCGAGACCTTTGTTGGCAAGCGTTGCCGAGTCGACCGTGATCTTCGGGCCCATGTTCCAGGTCGGGTGCGCGAGCGCCTCCGCCGGCGTCACGTCGCCGAGCTCTTCGCGGCTCCGTCCACGGAACGGGCCGCCTGAGGCGGTCAGCACCAGCGAACGCACGGTCTCGGGCGCCCGGCCCTCGAGGCACTGCTGCGCGGCCGAGTGCTCGCTGTCGACCGGCAGCAACCGCCCTCCCCCACGTCGCCAAGCGCTCGTCGCCAGCTCGCCGGCGGCCACGAGGCTCTCCTTGTTCGCCAGCGCCAGATCGACACCCCGCTCGAGCGACCAGAGCGTCGCCGGTAGGCCAGCGAAGCCGACAACGGCGTTGAGGACGACGTCGGGCTGGGCGCGCTCGAGCAGCTCGGTCAGGTCGCCGCCGACTTGAGTCAACGGCGCGAGTCCATCGATCGGCTGCGAGCCGGAGGCGGCGGCGGCCAGTTCGAGGTCCGGGTGCGCAGCGATGATTTCCAGCGCCTGTCGCCCGATCGACCCGGTGGCCCCGAGGAGGGCGATTCGCTTCATTGCATCAGAGTGTACGAGTCCGAGGTGGCGTCGGTTCGCCTGGGAGAACCTCCCGATCGCTACGCGTTAGTTTCTCCCCTGGTCCGCTGCGCGGACAGGCCGCTTCGCGGCCGGATTCAGGCCCAGCCAAAGGCGCGAACGAGGTAGTACGAGGCAACCGACGCGAACAGCAACGCGTCGATCCGGTCGAGCATCCCGCCGTGGCCGCCGAGCAGGCGGCCCGAGTCCTTGACGTTCATGTCGCGCTTCAGCGCGGACTCGAACAGATCGCCCAGCGGGGCCGAAATCGCGATCACGACGCCCAGCGCGAGGGATTCCCCGATCGTCAGGAAGTGCTGGTGGTAGAGCGCGAAGAACGGAACCAGAATCGCCACGATCGTCCCTGCGAGCAGGCCCTCCCACGTCTTGCCCGGTGAGAGGACCGGGGCCATCTTGTGCCGGCCGATCAGCAGGCCGACGAAATAGGCGAACGCGTCCGCCGCGAAGACGGTCAGCAACACCGTGAAGACGGCCAGGCGCCCATGCTCGGGGATCGAACGCAGGAGCAACGCGTGCCCGAGCCCGAGGCCGATCCAGGCGACGCCGAAGACCGTGATCGCGATCGCCACCGCCAGCGACTGCCGGGTATCGGAAATGCCTTTGAGGACGAACGCCACCGCGATCGTGCTCAGGAAGCCGGCCGTCATCCACGGAATCCCGCCGAGCTGAGCGCCGAGCAGAGCGAGCACCGTGCCGGCGTAGCCCGCCAGCACGAGCGGTCGCAGCGGCCGTGCGATCCGATAGAGCTCGTGGAGCGCGATCAGCGCCGCCACGAGTGCGAGCACCCAAAGCCACCAGCCGCCGAGATAGACCAGCCCGAACACCGCCGGCAGGAGCACGGCGCCGACGACGATCCGCGACCAAAAGGAGCTCAACTAGTGCGCCTTCCAGTAATGCCGCCAAGTTTCTGGGTCGCGAGCACCAAGCCAGAGGCGCCGCGTGATCGCGGGCCAGAAGCCGGCATGTATTGCTGGAAGGGGCACTAACGGCCGCCGAATCTCCGCTCGCGGCTCGCGTACTCGGCCAGAGCCGCGCGCAGGTCTTCCTCCCCGAAGTCCGGCCAGGGCTTCTCGACGAAGACGAGCTCGGCGTACGCGAGCTGCCAGAGGAGGAAGTTCGAGATCCGCTGGTCTCCAGCCGTGCGGATCAGCAGATCCGGATCGGGGAGCTCCGGCTCGTACAGCGCCCGGGCAAACGTGTCCTCGTCGATCTCGTCCGGCTGAATACCCGCCTGGACGAGCCGCCTCGCGGCATCGGCCAGCTCGGCGCGGCCGCCGTAGTCGAACGCGATCCAGAGGTCAAGCCGGTCGTTCGTGCCGGTTCGCGCCTCGAGGTCGGCCATCTTCTCGTGCAGCTCGTCGGGCGCGCGGTCCCGGCGGCCGAGAAATCGCACGCGGACTCCTTGCTTCGCGAGATCCGGCAGCTCGCGATCGATCGTCTCGCTGAAGATCTCCATCAGGGAGTCGACCTCGTCCGGCGGCCGAGTCCAGTTCTCGGTCGAGAAGCCGTAGACGACGAGCGAGCCGATCTCGAGCTCGATCGCCGCCTCGACCGTCCGCCGCAGCGCCCGCGTCCCCTCCCGGTGGCCCTCCGCGACAGGGAGCCCTCGCGACATCGCCCAGCGCCCGTTGCCGTCGAGGATGATCGCCACGCAGCCGACCGGCTCCGGCGGCAGCTCCGGTGCCCGAGGTTTGCGGAATCGGTCGAGCAGGCCCACGGAGGCCTCAGACTTCGAGGATCTCCTCCTCTTTGCGTTTGAGGAGGTCGTCGATCTTGTGGGTGTGGTCGTCTGTCAGCTTCTGGACGCGCTCTTCGGCCCGGTGTTCCTCGTCGCTGCCGACCTCGCCTTTGTCCACGAGTTCCTTCAGGTGGTGCATGACGTCTCGGCGGACGTTCCGGACAGCAACGCGTCCGTCCTCCGCCATCTGCCGCGCGACCTTGACGAGCTCCTTGCGGCGCTCCTCGGTCAGCTGCGGGATGGGCAGGCGGATGATCTTGCCGTCGTTCGACGGAGTCAGGCCGAGGTCGGACTCCTGGATCGTCCGCTCGATCGACGGCAGCGAGCTCGGGTCGAACGGCTGCACAGTTAGCAGCCGGGGCTCAGGCGCGTTGATCGAGGCCAGCTGGTTGAGCGGCGTCTTCGTGCCGTAGTAATCGATCTGGATCCGGTCGAGCAGTGCCGCCGAGGCGCGGCCCGTTCGCAGCGTGTTGAACTCGTGCTGGGCGGACTCGACGGATTTGTCCATCCGCCGGGTCGCGTCGTCAATGAACTCGTCGATCGTCATCTGTCTGCTCCGGAGGTCGGGGTGGAAACGATGGTGCCGACACGCTCCCCGTCGACGACGCGGCGGATGTTGCCGTCCGCGAGCGCGAAGACGTGGATCGGCAGATGATTGTCCATGCAGAGCGAGAGCGCCGTCGTGTCCATCACCTTGAGACCTCGCTCGATCGCCTCGAGGTGGGTGATCTCGGGCAGGAACTCCGCGTTCGGATCGAGTCGCGGATCGCCGTTGTACACCCCCTCGACCCCGTGCTTCGCCATCAGGATGGCCTCCGCATTGATCTCGAGCGCGCGCAGGGCTGCGGCCGTGTCCGTGGTGAAGAACGGATTGCCCGTGCCCGCAGCGAAGATCACGATCCGCTGCTTCTCGAGGTGGCGGATTGCCCGCCGGCGGATGTACGGCTCCGCGACCTCGGAGACCTCGATCGCCGACTGGACGCGTGTGTGGGCACCTTGCCGCTCGAGCGCGTCCTGGAGGGCGAGCGCGTTGAGAAGCGTCGCGAGCATCCCCGCGTAGTCCGCTGTCGCCCGGTCCATTCCTTCGGCGGCAGCAGCCATGCCGCGGTAGATGTTCCCGGCGCCGAGGACGATCGCGAGCTCAACGCCCTGTTGCTGTACCTCGATGATCTCCCCGGCGACCGAGTCGATCCGCTCCCCGTCGAGCCCGTACTCCTTGTCGCCCATCAGCGACTCCCCTGAGAGCTTCAGGAGAACGCGGCTGAAGACCGCGCGTGCGGGCTCGGAGACGACCTCTTCCGAGCTGACCTCTTCCGAGCTCAGAGGCACTATCCGAGCTGGAGACGCTCGAACTCGAGCACCTCTGCTCCCTGTTCGGCGAGCACGTCCCCGACGGATTTCGAAGCCTCGTGGATCCAAGGCTGGTCGACGAGCACCTGCTCGGCGAAGAAGCGCTTGTTCAGCATCCCCTCGACGATCTTCTCACGCGCCTGCTCGGGCTTCGACTGCACCTCGTCCGAGTTCGCGTAGATCTCGCGCTCCGCTGTGACGAGCTCCTCCGGCACGTCCTCGCGGCCGATCCAGCGCGTCGCCGGCGATGCTGCGATGTGCAACGCGAGCTTGTGGGCGAGCTCGTTCGAGCCGCCGCGGACCTGGAGGAGCACGCCGAGCTTATTCGCGGGCGGGTGGGAGTAGCCGTCGATCACGGCGCCGTCGACGGCTTCGAACCGCGCCGCTCCGGTGACGACGATGTTCTCGCCGAGCTTGGCTGCGAGCTCCTGGCGTTCCTCGTCGAGCTGCTCGACTGCAGCGGGGCCCTCCCGCTCCACGGCCTCGAGCACCTTGACGGCGAAGCCGAGGAACTCCTCGTTGTTCGAGACCGGCTCGGTCTCGGAGCCGACCGCGACGATGACGCCGAGCTTGCCATCGTCGGCGACCCGGTAGCCCACCTTGCCCTCGGTCGTCTCGCGGCCGGCGCGCTTGGCGGCGCTGGCGAGCCCGCGCTCCCGTAGCAGCGTCTTGGCCGCCTCCAGATCGCCGTTCGTGTCCTGCAGGGCGCGCTTGCAGTCCATCATTCCGGCGCCCGTTTGGTCGCGGAGCTCCTTGACGAGCGCCGCCGAGATCTCGGTCACGCGCCCTCGCCCGCGGGCGGTGAAGTTGCCGCTGTGGCTACCTCGGGCGCCGCCTCAGGTTCCGGCTCGCCCTCGGGCGCAGGCTCGGCCTCGGGTTCGGGCGGTGCCTCGGCCTGCGGCTGGGGCTCCTCCGCAGGAGGCTCGGACTGCTCCTCTGCGGCGGGCTCCTCGGGTTCCGCGGCAGGAGCGGCCATCTCGGCCGGCGTCACCTTGGCCTTGCCGGCCTCGAGCGCATCTGCGATCGCGCGGATCACGAGCGAGCACGAGCGGATCGCGTCGTCGTTGCCGGGAATCACGTAGTCCGCCTCGTCCGGATCGCAGTTCGTGTCCACGAGGGCGATGATCGGCAGGCCGAGCCGCCGGGCTTCGCGCACCGCCAGCTGCTCCTTGCGCAGGTCGACGACGAAGACCGCGTCGGGCTGCTTGCGCATGTCCGCGACGCCGCCGAGGTTCGTGTCGAGCTTCTCGAGCTCGGCCAGCATCGCGATTCGCTCCTTCGAGGGGAGCAGGTCGAGCTGTCCGTCGTCGCGGAGCCGGCGAAGCTCGTGCAGCCGCTCGATCCGCTTCGAGATCGTTCGCCAGTTCGTGAGCAAGCCGCCGAGCCAGCGGTGGTGGACGTAAGGCATCCCCACGCGCTGGGCCTGCTCGGCGATCGCGTCCATGGACTGCTTCTTGGTGCCGACGAACAGCACCGAGCCGCCGCGCTCGGCGAGATTCCTCGCGAACGCGGCCGCCTCCTCGAGCCGTTCGAGCGTTTGCTGGAGGTCGATGATGTAGATGCCGCCGCGCTCGCCAAAGATGAAGCGCTTCATCTTCGGGTTCCAGCGGCGCGTCTGGTGGCCGAAATGCACTCCGGCTTCCAGAAGTTCTCGCATGCTGACGACTGCCACGGGCTAAGCCCCTTTCTGTTGGTTTTGGCTGCTGTGCTGCCGGTGGAAACCGGGTGGAACCGGGCGTCGTCTACGCCGGCACCGCCACCCAGCCGACCCACCGGGTCGGGTACGTAACCGCTGCATCTTACCAACCACCGAATCCTCCCAGAACTCGCTTTTTAGGGACGCCTGGGGTCGAGTTTCCCAACCGGGATTAGATGGACGCCCGCGCGAAGCCCGGCCGTCCTTTGGGTCGGTGTCGCAAGCGAGCACCTTGTTTAGAACTCAGGTTTGTTGCAACGGATGCCGATGGTTGCTGTGTGGAGGCGCCGCTGCCCGAGACGTCAGAATCCCTCGCCCACCTCGCCAACGAAATCCGCGCCGAAGCATGGGAACTCGCGCTCGCCGTGGTCGCAGAAGGACTTCGGGACGACATGATTCCGCCCCTCGCCCGGCTCGGCCGCATCGGCCAGCTCGGGGACATGCCGACCTTCATCGCCGAGCTCGCAGAGCACCTGCACCATCCCAGGCCGGAACGCCTCCGCCGCGGCAGTCAGCTCGCCGCGCTCGTCCGCGATCACGCCCGCGAACGCGAGGCGCTCGGCTTCGCGCCGCGTGACATCGTCACCGAGTTCCTCGTCCTCCGGCGAGTGCTTTGGCGGCTCGTGCGCGAGCGCAGCGCCCTCGAGGCCTCTGACGTCTTCGTCCTCGAGGAGCGCCTGCACGACGTGATCGACAGCCTGGTCACCGAGTGCGTCGTCGCGTACTTCGACCGTGCGACCTCGGAGCTCGCTTACCAGGCTCGCCACGATGCGCTCACCGATCTGCTCAACCAGACGTCCTTCACACGGGAGCTCGAGCTCGAGCTCGAGCGCGCCAAGCGCTACGGCTCCGGTGTCACGCTCGTCTTCTTCGACCTCGACGACTTCAAGGAGCTCAACGACACGCACGGCCACCAGGCCGGCGATCGGGCGCTGAAGCAGGTCGCCAGGCTCTTGCGTGAGGAGATCCGCCAGTCCGATCTCGCCGGTCGGATGGGCGGCGACGAGTTCGCGGCTCTGCTCGTGGAATCGGATCTGAGCACCGGCGAGACCTTCCTTGGCCGGCTCAACGCCCGCATCGACGAGGTCGTCGACTCTGGCGAGCTGGCGGTCCCGGTCGGCCTGAGCGCCGGCGTGACGCGCTACCCGGACGACGGCGACGACGCGCAGGCGCTGTTCGCGCTCGCCGACCTGCGTCTCTACGAGGCCAAGCGCGCCAGCGCTGCCTGAAGCTCGTCGGGCAGCGGCGACTCGGCCTCGACGGTCCCGCCGCCGAACGGATGCGGGAAGCTCAGCCTGTTCGCGTGCAGGAACTGCCGGCCGAGGTCGGGGTCGGGGACGCCGTAGACCGGGTCACCAACGACGGGAAGGTCGATCGCGGCGAGGTGAACGCGGATCTGGTGAGTCCGTCCCGTCTCCAGTCTGATCGAGAGCAATGCGTGTTTCGAAAGCAGGCGCTCGACCTCGAAGTGCGTAATCGCCTCGCGAGGCGTGTCCGTGTCGAGCGACCGCCGCAGCGGATCGTGACGGTCGCGGCCAATCGGCGCCTCGATCCGGCCCGTCCGTGACCGCGGCCTGCCGCGGACGAGCGCCAGATAGCGGCGGTCGAGCGCCCGCTGCCGAACGAGGTCCTGCAGCCGTGCATAGGCCTCCTGGGAACGAGCGACGACGAGTAGGCCCGAGGTGTCACGGTCGAGACGATGGACGATGCCGGGGCGTTCCGGCACGTCACCGCCCGCGATCCCGCGCTCGAGCAGCGCCTGCACGAGGGTCCCACCCGAGTGGCCCGCCGAGGGATGGACGACCATCCCCGCCGGCTTGTCGACAACGAGCAGCTGCTCGTCCTCATAGGCGATCCGCAGATCGCGCGTCTCCGGCTCCAGGGCGACGTCCCGCCGCTCGGCGGCATCTACCTCCAACAACTCGCCGCCGGCGAGGCGGTGGCTCTTCGGGCGCGGCTCGCCGTCCACCCGCACTGCACCGCCCGCGAGCAGGCGCTCGGCTTCGGCGCGCGAGGCGACCTCCGGCAATGTGGCAACGAACCGGTCGAGCCGGTCGCCGGCAGCGTCGGGGGGAACCCGGAGGCTGACGGAAAAACTCAGCGGCGGGCGTCGCCGAGCAGGATCGCGGCGAAGAGGATGCTGACGCCGACCACGATGAACGTGTCGGCGAGGTTGAAGGCCGGCCAGTAGCGGAAGTCGAGGAAATCGGTCACGTGGCCGAGCCGGATCCTGTCGACGAGGTTGGAGGAGCTGCCCCCGATCAGGAGACCGAGCGCGACCGGCAGCACCGGGTGGCGGGCGCCGGAGCGGGCGAAAAAGACCAGCATCCAGCCGACCGCGAGCGCTGTCAGCGCGGTTACGAGCGCGGTCGCGTTCGCGAACAAGCCGAAGGCGATCCCGGAGTTCTGGACGTGATGGATCGAGAACGGGCCGAGAACGTGAACCGAGTCGTCCAGCGCCAACTGGCTGGCAACGATGTGCTTGGTCACCTGGTCCGCGAGCACGGCCGCCCCGACCACGAAGCCCAGGGCGATCCACTGCGGCCAGCTCGCCGCGAGCGAGCGCGTCGCCACCGAGATCGGCGTCAAGGCGTCGGTCGACGAGCCAACGCGCACGTCAACCGCGCGCGACTCGCTCAAGGCATCGCTTGCGACGCCGTCTAAGAGGTCGCGCGATTCACTCGCGCGACCGCTAAACCCGGCTCTTGGCATCTTTGCGGGTGACCTGCGGCCGCGGTGGAACTCAAGTCGGGCGCCTGATCGGACGATTCCTCTTGCATGGCGATCAGCCATGCGCCCGCGGTCGCGATCACGACGCCCCGCACGAGCCGGACGGGCCGGCGCGTGCTCTTCTTCGGCACGTACGACGCCCGTCGGTACCCGCGCGTCCGCGTCCTGCAAGAAGGGTTCGGCGCGTTGGGCGACGACGTTCTCGAGTGCAGTGATCTCTTCCGGCACGGCCGGGTTCTCCTTCTGGAGATACTCGATCGCGTTTCGCACTTTCCGCTGCTCGTCTTCGAGGCGTGCGCGGAAGTGCTCCGTGTCGATTTGCGTGCTCATCGCGGCTATCAGGTCTGCCCGAGCCGGCGCTCCGCCTCCGCTGCGTCAATGCCGTGCAGCTCGACGATCTTGTTGCGGCTCGACTGCCCCGAAACGAGAGTCAGGCTCTTACCCGGCAGGTCGAGGCGTTCGGCCAGAAGTCCGAGTACGGCGACGTTTGCCTTGCCGCCCTCGGGCGCGGCGGTCACGCGAACCCTCCACCCCTCGCCGTGCCTGCCGACGATGGCGTTCGAACGCGCTCCAGGAGAAACGCGCAGGCGAAGACGGGTCGAGGGGGCGGCCATGCGCCCAGTATAGGTTTCGGCTTTACGCCGCCTCGGCCCGAGTCTCCGCATCGGCGTCGTCGACGGCGTCGAGCGCCGCTCCGAGCAAGGCCTTGATCCGGTGGGTCTCGGCTCCCAGCCTTTCCCGCTCGGCCAGCGCATCGCGGGTGATCCTCCGCGCCTCTGCGTGCGCTTCCTCGAGCACCAGCGCCGCTTCGCGGCGGGCCTGGTCCTTCAGCTCGTGGGCGGTCTGCTCGGCGCCCGTCAGCGTCGTGCGCAGCAGCGTCTCGAGCTCGCGATGGCGCTTCAGGTCGGCCTGTAGCTGTTCGATCCGGTCCGCGTAGTCAGCTCGCTCGCGCCAGACGGTCTCGAACGAGTCGGCGACCTCGTCGATCGTGCGATCGACGGGTGCGCGTTGGTAGCCGAATAGGCCGCGCTTGAAGCGGACATGTCTCAGTTCGACGGGCGTGTAGGCCATGGAGAGGCCCCTCCTTTCTCGGGTCAGATGCTGTTGAAGATCGCGTCGACCACTTGTCTCAGGATGACCAGGACGATGACCGCGACGACCGGGGACAGGTCAAGCGGCCCGAACGAAGGCAGCAGGCGACGAAACACCCGCAGGTATGGCTCGCAAACGTCGCGGAGGAAGTCCTGGATTCGGCGAAGCCAGGGCGAGTACGGGAGCCTGACCCAGGAGCTGAGGACATAGATGAAGATCAAGAGGATGTAGACGAAGATCAGAATGTCGATGAACCGCTTCGCCGACGAGGCGGCATCGAAGAGCACGACGGACTGCGGGCTTAGGCCCATACGGCTAGGTTCGGCTCCGGAGTCGCTCTTCCTACGCTCTACGCCTGGTTAAAGAAGCCGCCAGTCTCGAGCAGGCGGGCGCGCTCTTCGGCGGAAACCTCGACGTTGCGAGGCGTCAGCAGGAAGACCTTGTCGGCGACACGCTGCATCCCGCCGTCCAGGGCATACGTGAGGCCGCTGGTGAAGTCGATCAGGCGCTTGGACAACTCCTGGTCGGCCCCCTGCAGGTTGAGGATCACGGGAATCCCGTCCTTGAACCGATCGGCGATCTGCTGGGCGTCCTGAAACGTGTGCGGGACGACGAGATGCACGCGGACCGAGGGCACCGGCGTCGGGCCAGGCATCGGGGCGACCTCGCCGCGCCGCTCGCGACGCCGCGGCCTGACCACGGCGGTGCGCTGCTCGTCGGCGTCGGGATCGGTCCAGTCGTCGAATTCCTGGCGCCTGCTGCGTGGCGTCAGCCGGCGGACGTTCGGACGCTCGCTGTAGGTGCGCTCGAGTTCCTCCTCGGTGACGTAGCCGTCCTCATCCCACTCGTCGTCCTCCTCGGCGATCCCGAAGTAGACGAGGGTGCGGTTCCAAACGTCTCCGAAGGCCATTTCCAGCGGGATTCTAACCGCGGTAGAGCACGGAGCCTATTCGGATCAGCGTCGCGCCCTCCTCCACCGCTATCCGGTAGTCCTGGCTCGTTCCCATCGACAATTCCTTCAGCCCTCGGTCGACGGCGAGCTCGCGCAGGCGCCGGAAGTACGGGCGCGAGCTCTCCTGGTCCTCGGTCTCGGGCGGCATGGTCATCAGGCCCCGCACGTCGGAATAGGCCGCGATCAGCGCGTCGAGATCGCCTTCCGAGACGCCTGATTTCGTCTCCTCGCCCGAGAGGTTGACCTCGACGAGCGCCGGGATCTCGAGGCGCTTGGCGGCAGACTCCGACGAGAGCGAATGGAGGAGCTCGCAGATCACGTTCACGGTCTTCACCTTGCGGCTCTGGAGATGCCCGATGAAGTGCCAGCGGAAGGCGTCGCCGTAGACCGCGTGCTTCGCCTCGAGATCCTGCGCGCGGTTCTCGCCCACGACCTCGATTCCGGCCTCGGCGAGGACCGCCAGCTCCTCGACCGAGACGTACTTCGTCGCGGCGACGATCGTGACGGCGTCTCCGACCTCAGCCCGGATGCGCTCGTAGCGCTCGCGGACCTCGTCAGGCGATAACGCTACGCGTCCAGTTTGGTTAGCCAAGCGTTCCGTACCCGGGGCGGGGATTTCCAGCCGCTATCGAACGTCTCCTGCGATCGAGGCCAGCACTCCCTGCACGCCTCTCGGCTTCCCGTCTCGCCGATGCGAGAAGAAAAGGTCGGGATTGCACGCGGTGCAGAGGTCGAGCCGCTCGATCTGCGCGACGCCGGCCTCCCGCAGCTCTCGTTCGGCCGCGTGCCAGAGATCAAGCTTCCCACCGCGCATGATCCCGGCGCCAAAACGCTCGCGGTACGGGGCGGCGACCTCCTCGCCGACCTCGTAGCAGCAGGGGCCGATCGACGGCCCGATCGCCGCGGCGACGCCCCCATCGAGCGCGGTCACGCCCGCCTCGACGATGCCGGCGAGCAGCCCGATTCGGCCGGCATGCAAGACGCAGACCGCCGGCGCGGCTCCGTTCTCGCGGACGAGCACGATCGGCAGGCAGTCGGCGGCAAGCGCCAGGACGGGCAGCCCCGGCTCATCGGTCCAGAGCCCGTCGCCCTGGACGCCGCCTCGCTCGCCCTCTTGGGCGCGGTGGACGAGCGTGGAGTGAACCTGGTAGTTGAGCGCGAGCCTCGCGGCGTCGGCGCCGATCTCGGCGCATGCGCGCCGGCGGTTCTCGTCGACGCGCTCGACATCGTCGCCCGTCTTCCGGCCGAGGTTGAGCGATGCGTACGGCCCTTCGCTGACGCCGCCGGTGCGCGTCGTGAAGACGATCTCGTAAGGCCCTGTGGGCTCCCAGCGGATCATCGGCTGATGAGCTCCCGCGCGGCTTCGAGTTCCGACTCGCGGCCGTCGAGCTCCCCGTTCAGCTTGCGGCGGCGCAGTTCCGCGAGGATCTCCCCCACTCGCGGCGACTCGCCGAGCCCGAGCTCTGCCAGGTCGCTGCCCGTTACCTCGAGGCGGATGTCGCGCAGGCCGCGAAAGTACCGGTGCAGCGGCTCGAGATCCGCGAGCGCAAGGGCGAAGAGCGGCGCGTCCGGGGCGTAGCGGTCGGCGAGCGAGACGATCTCGGCAGGTTCGACGTCCTGCTCGCGCAGCCGTTCGGCGATGCGCGGCCCGACCGTGACCGCGGCGGCGATCTGCTCGGCGTCGCGGCTACGTACCTTCAGCCGCTGCAACCAGTCGTAGACCTCGTCGGGCGGCAGCTGCCGCGCCAGGGCGATCAAGCCGAGGCGCCAGGCGGGCACGTCCACTTCGTACTGCCGTGCCAGCGCACGCAGCCGCGCGAGCAGCGTCACGGCCTCGTCGTCGGCCGCGAGGTGCGGGTGAATCGCCTTGTCGGCGCCGAGCTCGGCGAGCCTGAGGATCGAGTGCTCGACCTCTCCCTCCTCGAGCAGCGCAACCAGCTCGTCGCGCAGGCGCGCTGAGGAGAGATCGCCGACGAGTCCCATCTCGATGGTGCCGCGCGCAAGCCGCAGGGTGTGCTCGTCCATCCGGAACCCGTAGCGGTTCTCGTAACGGATCGCGCGGAAGATCCGGGTCGGGTCGTCGATGAACGACAGGTTGTGCAGCACGCGGATCCGCTTCTCCTCGAGATCAGAACGGCCCCCGAAGGGATCGACGAGCCGTCCGTAGTCGCTGCCCTTGAGCGAGACCGCCATCGCGTTGATCGTGAAGTCGCGGCGGAAGAGGTCCTCACGGATCGAGGCGTGCTCGACAGCGGGCAGCGCCGCCGGGGCGTCGTAGAACTCCGTCCGTGCCGTGACGACGTCGACACGCTCGCCGTCGCCGTAGACGACCACGGCCGTGCCGAACTTCTCGTGCGCGCGCACCCGCCCGTCCAAAGCGTCGGCGAGCGCCTGCGCAAGCGCGATCGCGTCGCCCTCGACGGCGATGTCGACGTCGAAGCTGGGTTCGCCGAGCAGAATGTCCCGCACGGTGCCGCCGACGAGGTAGACGCCGTCGTAGGTCTCGCTCAGCGCGGCGACGGCTTCGAAGACCGGAGCGAGCCGCCCGAGCCCGGCGAGCTCGTCCGCCAGCGAGACGGCCGGGCGCCTGATCGCCGCGGCCCGTTCACCAAGCGCCTCGAGCACGTCGCCGCGGGTGACGACGCCGGCGAGCTTCCCGTTCCGCACGACGGCGATCCGGTCGTTGCCCGCGGCTAGCAGTCGCTGCAGTTCCAGGAGCGGAGTCTCTTCGTCGCAGGTCGCAACCCGTGAGCTCATGATTCCCTTCACGGGCGCGTGCGAGAGGCCGTGCGAGATCGCCTTGTCGAGGTCCTCGCGGCTGACCGCACCCACGACCTCGTCGGCCGCGGTGACGAGGATGCCGCTCTGGCCGAAGCGTTGGCAGGCGATCATCGCGCGGGAGACGGTCTCGTCTGGCCCGATTGTCCGGGGCGGCTTCGACATCACGTCGCGTGCGTGCGCCGGCTCGCGGACCGCCTCGCCCAGTTGCTCGACCACGAGGCGGCGCGCCTCGTCGAGCGGGCCTCGATAGATCGCCGAAGCCGCCTGGGCATGGCCGCCACCGCCGAGCACGGCCGCGAGCGCTGCGGCGTCGAGCTCCGGGGCCCGGCTGCGCGTCACCGCGAAGACCCGGCCGTCCATCTCGACGAGCAAGGCGAGGCCGGCCGAGTCGGTCACGTCGATGAGCTTGTGGGCCAGGTTCGAGATCCCCTCGACGTACTCCGGCGCAGTTGCGGCGGCGACGAGCACCTCGATGCCCGCCACCTCGTGCGGCTCGACCGAGTCGAGCAGGGTCGAGAGCAGCTCGCGCTCGGTCTCCCCCAGCGGCGTGTGCAGGAAGCGCGAGAGCACCTCCTGCTCCGCGCCGTGGCGCAGGCACCAGCCGAGCGCCTCGGCATCGCGCTGCGTCGTCGTCGTGTGCGTGAGCGAGCCCGTGTCCTCGTGGATCCCGAGCGCGAAGACCGTCGCCTCGAGAGGGCTGACCGACACCTCGCGCTCGGCGAGCACACCGACGAGCGTCGTCGTCAGGGCGCCGTCCTCGGAGATGACCACGTTCTCGGCCGGGGCCCAGCCGGGCAGCTCCTCCTCGCCGTGGTGGTCGAACACGACCTTGTCGACCGCCGGATCGACGGCGAGGAGCTCGAGCTCGCCGAGCCGGCCCGCATGCACCGTCTCGACGACGATCAGACGCCGGACCGCGTCCAGCTCGAGTCGCGAGGCGTCGACGACGAAGTCGAGCTCGTCAGCGTGCAGGCGGTAGAACTCGCGGACGTTCCGGTTGAGCGACCCCGCCAGGCAGACGACCGCGCCCGGATAGAGGCGTCGCGCGGCCAGCATCGCCGCAAACGCGTCGAAATCGGTGTTGGTATGGGTTGCGACGAGAATCTCGGCCCGCATGCCCACATTGTGGTCTAGAGAGCTGCGATCGCCTCGATCTCGACTCTTGCTCCGGAAGGGAGCGCCGCCACCTCAACGGTCGCGCGTGCAGGCGGCGCCTCTCCGACGTGCCGCGCGTACACCTCGTTCATCGCTCCGAACTCGCTCAGGTCGACGAGGTAGACGGTCGTCTTCACGAGCCGATCGAGGCCGCTCCCAGCCGTCTCGAGGATCGCGCGCAGGTTCAAGAAGATCTGCTCCGTCTGCTCCGCGATCGAGCCGCTGATCTCTTCGTCGCCGAGCTTCAGTCCGAGCTGGCCGGAGACGAAGACGAATCCGCCGGCGCGGATCGCCTGCGAATAGGGCGCGCCCTGAAACGGCCCGGGTGCGTCCTCGGTGCGGACGACGGACTTCGTCTCAGCCATTGCTCTCCTCTCTCCTCCGGGGACGGCAGCTCTGGGCCAGCGCGACCCCGAGGCCCTTGAAGATCGCCTCCAGGACGTGTTGCGTGTCCCGCCCCTCGATCAGGCGGACGTGCAGCGTCAACCCGGCGCCCTCGGCGAACTGGGTCAGGAACCGGGCGACGAGGTCTGTCGCGAGCCCCCCGACGCCCATGTCGGAGAGATCGACGTTGGAGACGAGCAGCGGCCGGCCCGAGGCCTCGAGGGCGACGTGCGCCAGGGCCTCGTCGGCCGGCACGGCCGCCGACCCGTAACCGCGCATGCTCTCGCCGTGCAGCGCGTCCGAAAGCGCTTGGCCGAGCGCTCGGCCAGCGGCCGCCACCTCCGCGTCGGGCTCTTCCGGGGCCACCTCGAGGGCGATGTCGAACGACGCGTGCTCGGCGAGGAGGGTCAGGAGGTGGTCGAGCACCGGAATTCCGGTCTCGACCGTCGCTCTGCCGGTGCCGCTGACGTCGACCCGCGCCTGTAGCCGGCCTTCCTCGCCCGCGTAACCGGTCAGCGTCATTCCCTCGAAGCAGGGTATCGCAGCCCTCAGCGTGCACCGATACGGCTTGTGGCGGCCCCTGCGGACTGCCTGCGGCCAATGACACGTGCGTTTTTTCACTTTTCGCGTCTCGCGGTGCTCGCCGCGCTTGCGTGCACCGTGACGCTTGCGCTCGGAGGCACGGCGGCTGCCTCCTCACGGTCCCGGCAGGCAGGCGCCGGCCCGGTCATGGTGGTCGGCTACAGCTCGGAGAGCGCGCTTCGCCGGGCGGTCGCGCAATCAGGTTCCCGCGTCGTTCGCCGTATCCGCGCGCTCCACGTGGCGGTCCTCCGAACGCCCCCAGCGGCAGCTCGCGTTCTCGACGGGCTCCCGGGCATCCGCTACAGCGAGCAGCCCGTCCTCCGCCGCCAGCTCGTCGACCCGGCTCTCGCGCCGGCGCCCGTGATCGGCGGCGCCTACGAGTGGCAGTACGGCGCAGCCCGCGAGTACCTCGTGCCGGCGAGCGTCCTACACGCGGCCTCTGCGATCACGATCGCTGTCATCGACACCGGCGCAGACGTCTCGGCGCCTGACCTGGCCGCGAAGGCTCCCACAACCTGGAGCGTTCGCAATAACTCCTCGGACGTCACCGACTACTACGGGCACGGCACCTTCGTCTCGTCCCTGGCAGCCGGGTCGACGACGAACGGCGAAGGCGTGGCGGGCTTCGGCGGCGACGCGAAACTGCTCGCGGTCCAGGCCTCGGCGCCAGACGGCACGTTCACGGACGTCGACGAGTCGGCGGCGATCGTCTACGCGGTCGACCACGGCGCGAAGATCATCAACATGAGCTTCGGCGGGCCTATGAGCTCGCCGGCCGAGCAGAGCGCGATCGCGTATGCGGCCGCCCACGGCGTCCTGCTGGTGGCCGCCGCGGGCAACAGCGGCCAGAGCGGAAACCAGCCGAGCTATCCGGCTGCCCTGCTCCAGCCCCTGGGCTCCAACGGCGTTGGCGGGATTGGCCTTGCGGTCGCGGCCTCGAACCTCAGCGGGGCGCGCGCGTCCTTCTCGAACTACGGGTCGTACATCTCCCTGGCCGCCCCAGGCGAAAACGTCTTCGGCGCTCTCTCTTCGAGCGCCGACCCGAACTACTGGCCTCGCCAGAGCCTTCCCGGGTCTGTCAGCGGCAGCTACGGCTACGGCAGCGGCACTTCCTACTCATCGCCCGAGGTCGCGGGCGCGGCGGCGCTGGTCTGGGCCGCCAACCCAGGGCTCAGGGCCACGGATGTCGCGGGGATCCTGAAGCAGTCGGCCTCGGGCCACGGCGGCTGGAACGAGAACACCGGCTACGGGATCCTCGACGCCGCCGCGGCAGTCGCGAGTGCGCAGGGAACGTCCGTCGCAGTGCCGACGGTCAGCCTGGGCGGCACTCGCTCCGGACTGCGCGTCAGCCTTACCTGGAGCTCAGCCGGGGCCATCAGCTACCGCCTCTTGGTGACCCGCGATGGCGGTTCACCTCAGATCGTGGTCGGCTCGACGACGGCGACGACGACGAGCTACAAGCTCGACGGGGGCCACTCCTATTCGTTCACGGTGACCGCCTCCGACACGTCGGGCCTGACGGTAACCTCGACGCCCTACACGATCACGCTCCCCTATTCGGCCGTGAAGCTGGATCTACGCACCTCGCCGGCGAAAAGCAGGCAGATACGTCTCTCGAGTCTCTTCGCCCCGGAGAGCAAGGGCGTCGCCCGCGCGGGGCGCAGGCTCGTCCTCGAGTCGTTCGACGGGCACGCCTGGCACCGCTTCGCTGCTGCGAGCACGGGCAAGACCGGCGTCGCGACGTGGACGCTGCGGCTCAGGCGCGGCAGCTACCGGATCCGATCGAGCTACGCAGGCGCCGACGACCTCGCGCCCGCAACGAGCCGCGCGGTCACGCTCCGGGTGCGCTAGCCCTCGACGCGCTCGATGCGCGCTCCGAGTGACCTGAGTCTTTCGTCGATCCGCTCGTAGCCGCGGTCGATCTCGCCGACGTTGCCGATCGTCGAAGTGCCTTCGGCACAGAGGCTCGCGATCAGCATCGCCATCCCGGCCCTGATGTCGGGGCTCGCCATCCGCTGGCCGAACAGCCTCGCCGGCCCGGTGACGACCGCGCGGTGCGGGTCACAGAGAATGATCCGCGCGCCCATCGAGACGAGCTTGTCGACGAAGAACAGCCGGTTCTCGAACATTTTCTCGAAGATCAGCACGGTTCCCTGCGCCTGCGTCGCGACGGCGAGAGCGATCGACGTCAGGTCAGCTGGGAACGCCGGCCACGGCCCGTCCTCGATCTTGGGGATTTGACCGCCGAGATCGTCCTTGACGACTAGCTCTTGGCCCGGAGGCACGCGCAAAGTCGTCCCGTCGAGCTCAACCTGAACGCCCAGCCGCTCGAACGACGGCAGGATCGGCGCAAGATCCTCGGGGACGACGTCGTCGATCGTCACGTCGCCGGCGGTCACCGCCGCGAGGCCGATGAAGCTCGCGACCTCGACGTGCTCGCAGGCGATCCGCCACTCGCCGCCCCGTAGCCTCTGGACGCCCCGGACGGTGAGGACGTTCGAGCCGATCCCGTCGATCTCCGCGCCGAGAGAACGGAGGAAGCGGCAGAGATCCTGGACGTGCGGCTCGCAGGCGGCATTACCGATCACCGTCTCGCCCTGCGCGAGCGAGGCCGCCATGACCGCGTTCTCGGTCGCCATCACGCTGGCCTCGTCGAGGAAGATCCGCCTGCCGCGAAGCCCTTCGGTCTGCATCTCGTAGCCGCCGTTGATGTCGATGCTTGCTCCGAGCTCGGCGAGCGCATGGATATGCGGGTCGAGCCTGCGGCGCCCGATCACGTCGCCGCCGGGAGGCGGCACCGACGCGCGGCCGGCCCGAGCGAGCAGCGGGCCGGCGAGCAGGAAAGACGCGCGAATGCGGCTGGCGAGCTCTTCGTCGACGTCCGTGGTGGCGAGATCCGCAGCCTGCACTCGCACCTCGTTCGCGCCCGTCCAGTCGGCGTCGGCCCCGAGCCGCACGAGCAGCTCGACCATCGTCTCGACGTCGCGGATCCGCGGGACGTTGCTCAGGGTCACCGGCTCGTCGGTGAGCAGGCACCCGGCGAGGATCGGTAGCGCTCCGTTCTTGTTCCCGGACGCGGTGATGCGACCGTTCAAGGGCTGGGAGCCCTCGATCACGAACGTCTCCATGAGCGCGTCGGCGACTGCGGTCGACGGCATCTGCCCGGCTATCGTACTGACCCGTGGAGACGACGCGCGAGCAAGCCTGGGAGACGCTGACGAAGTACACGCAAAGCGAGGCTTTGCGGCGGCACGCGCTTGCCGTCGAGGCGGCCGTCGGCGCCTACGCGCGCAAGTTCGGCGAAGACGAAGAGCTCTGGCGCGTGACCGCGCTCCTGCACGACTTCGACTACGAGATACACCCGACACTCGACAAGCATCCGCAGGACGGCGCGCCGATTTTGCGCGAGGAGGGTTACCCCCAGGAAGTCGTCGAGGGTGTCCTCTCCCACGCCGAGCACCTTGGCCTCCCCCGCGACACGCCGCTCAAGAAGACGCTCTTCGCCTGCGACGAGCTCTCGGGGTTCATCCACGCGTGCGGACTCGTGCGGCCGGACGGGATCGACACGCTCGAGCCGAAGTCGGTGCGCAAGAAGCTGAAGCAGCCCTCGTTCGCCTCGGGCGTCAATCGCGACGACGTCTACAAGGGGGCGGAGCTGCTCGACGTCGAGCTGAACGAGCACATCGCGTTCGTCACCGAGGCCATGCGCCCGATAGCGCGCGAGCTCGGTCTGCGGACCGCGGCCGACGTTCCGGCCTAGAGGCCCTTCAGCAAGCGCTCGACGTCCTCCTCGCTTGTCCACCAGCCGCACGAGACGCGCAGCCAGCCCGTGCCGGGGACGTCGCGGACGACGACACCGGCTTCGTAGAGCCGCGCCGCAGTTTCCGCCGCGTCGCTTTTCGCGGCGAACGAGATCAGGCCCGCCTGCTTGGGCGCGGTAACCACTTCGTAGCCGGCCTCGACCAGCCGCGCCCGGCAATACGCGGCGATCTCGGCCACGCGTTCGTAGCGCCACTCCGGCGCCGCTTCGAGCGCCGCGAGCAGCCCGGCCAGCGTGCCGGGCGCGTACCAAACGGAGTCGAAGCGGGGCGCGCCGGGCTTCGGCGTGAACGACTCCTCGACGTCGTAGGCGGCCTGCGACATATAGGTCGGCAGCGCGACCCGCAGGCG
>MNDB01000071.1 GCA_001914705.1 Actinobacteria bacterium 13_2_20CM_68_14
GCCGTCCGCGCTCAGCTCCTCGGCGGAGCGGTCTTCCTCGACGTAGGCTGCGAGGACCTCGTCGAGGGCGGAATAGGGCGGCAGCGAATCCTCGTCCAGCTGGTTGTCCCGCAGTTCTGCGCTCGGGGCCCGGTCGATGATCGTCTGCGGGATCAGCTCCTCGCCGGCCCGCTCGTTCAGGTGCCGGGCGAGCCGGAAGACGTCCGTCTTGAAGACGTCCTTGATCAAGGCGAAGCCGCCGGCCAGGTCGCCGTAGAGCGTGGCGTAGCCGACCGAGAGCTCAGACTTGTTGCCGGTCGCGACCACGAGCCAGCCGAACTTGTTCGAGAGGGCCATCAGCAGCGTGCCCCGGATCCGGGCCTGCAGGTTCTCTTCGGTGAGGTCGTGCTCGAGGGCCGCGAAGCTCTCGGCCAGCACGCTCTCGAACCCGTTGTAGATGTCGTCGATCGGCAGCTCGCGGAAGTCGGCGCCGAGATTCGCGGCGAGCCGCCTCGCGTCCGCTCGAGTCTCCGCAGACGAGTAGCGCGACGGCATCGAGACGCAGTGGACCCGCCGAGGGCCGAGCGCCTCGACCGTGAGCGCCGCGGTGAGCGCCGAGTCGATCCCGCCCGAGACGCCGACGACGACCTCGCCGAACCCGTTCTTGTCCACGTAGTCGCGCAGGCCCAGCTCGAGCCCGACGCGCATCTGCTCCAGCTCGTCGAGCCGCGGTGCGATCAGCGCCTCCACGCGTTCGCGAGGCCCGTGCGCGGAGCCGACGTGAACGGCCGGGATGTCAGGGAGCTCGCGTCGGTCGCGGGCCAGCGCCCGGCGGCGGACATCTCGGAGCCGGCGCCCGATCGCGTCGGCCGGCTCGATGTCGACGATGAGGAGCGCCTCCTCGAAGCTTGGCCCCCGCGCGAGCAGATGGCCCTCCTCGTCCAGCACGAGCGAGTTTCCATCAAACAGGAGCTCGTCCTGGCCGCCGACGGAGTTGCAGAAGGCGACGAGACACGAGTTGTCGCGCGCGCGAGTGGCGAACATCTCCTGGCGCTCGCGGTCGCGAAGCAGGTGGAAGGGCGAGGCCGATAGGTTGACGAGCAGCTGCGCTCCGGCGAGGGCCAGGTCGGTCGCGGGCGGGCCGGGCTGCCACATGTCCTCGCAGATCGTTGGGCCGACGAGTGTGCCGTCGTGCTCGAGCAGAACGAGGTCGCGGCCGGTCGCGAAGTAGCGGTCCTCGTCGAAGACGCCGTAGTTGGGGAGGAAGCGCTTCCGGTAGATCGTCTTGATCTCGCCGGAGGCGCAGACTGCGCAGGCGTTGTAGAGATCGCGATCGAACCAAGGCACGCCGATCAGCGCGACAATTCCGCGCGCCCCGCGCGCGAGCGCCTCGGCCTTCGCCTGCGCCGCCTGCACGAAGCTCGGCCGCAGCAGCAGGTCCTCCGGCGGGTAGCCCGTGATCGCGAGCTCGGGGAAGACGACGAGGTCGGCCTGCTGTTCCTTGGCCTCCGCGAGCCGCCGTCCGATCCTCTCCGCGTTGCCGTCGAGATCGCCGACGACGGTGTTGATCTGGGCGAGAGCGAGCCTCATCGTTAGTTTTAGACTATCAGTCTAAAACCTGACTACCGCTGGAGCCGGATCGCGTTCAAGTCGCGTTCCTGGATCTCGTCGGCCCGGCGGATCAGCTCGTCGACGTCGTCGTGCTCGGCGTGGATGTAACGGCCGGAAAGCACATCCGCTCGCCCCGAGGCCAGCGCGCGTACTAACCGCGGCGCAAGCTCGGGCGGAGTCCAGGGCGCGTCGTCGGGAGCCGCCTTCGTCATCTCCGTCTTGACCAGGCCGGGGCTGATCACGAAGACCGGGATCCGGCCTTCGAGCTGGTCGGCAAGCACGTTTCCGAATCGCCAGACAGCAGCCTTGCTCGACGAGTATGCGGTGCTGCCGGAGTGGGGAAGGTACGAGGCGCCGCTGCCGGTGATGACGATGCGCCCTCCCCCTCCCTCGAGCATCCCGGGGATCACGGCCCGGCAGCAGAGGTAGACGCCGAAGACGTTGACCTCGAAGACGTTCCACCAGTCGCCGGGATCGACCTCCCACGCTTTCTGCTCGCGGACGTTTCGCCCAGCGTTTGCGACAAGGAGGTCGATCGGGCCCAGCTCAGCCTCCACCTGCTCGACCATCGACTCGACGGCGGCACGGTCGGTGACGTCGGCGACGATCGCGAGGCCGCCGATCTCGCGGGCGACCGCCTCCACCTGGTCGGGGGTGCGGGCGCTGACGGCGACGCGCGCTCCTGCCGCGGCGAGCTCGCGCGCAATGCCCTCGCCGACTCCCCGTCCGCCGCCCGTGACGAGGGCGATCTGGCCGTCGAGCTCGCTTTCGCTCACGGCCCGAGCATATGCGCACGGGCACATGGCGGTGTCGAGCCGGTCTGCTCCTTCCCGACCCTGGTCATTCGTGGCATCGTGGTCTGGTGAGCACGGATCCGCAGAGAGCCTCGACCCCTCAGGGACGGCAGCCGTCCGGAGCCCCGGAGAAGCCGAACGAACGGCCGCCCCGGTTCCGGATCACCTGGTGGTGGATCGCGGTCATTATCGGGCTGTTCGCGATCAACTACTACGCCGGCTCGCGTGCGACGTCGACGCCTTCGCGGGTGCGCGTGCCGTACAGCCCGTTCTTCCTCAAGCAGGTGTCCGACGGTCACGTCAAGGAGATCACGTCGAAAGGCACGGCGATTCAGGGCACGTTCACCCAGAAGGAGACTTTTGCCGGCTCGAAGCCGACGACCGTATTCAAGACTGAGGTCCCGGCCTTCGCGAACACGGACGCCCTCTCCCAGCTGCTGCAGAGCAAGAAGGTGGTCGTCAACGCTCAGCCGCTCCAGACGGGAACGCCGTGGTGGGAAAACCTGCTGCTCGGCTTCGGTCCAACGCTGCTGTTCCTCCTCCTACTCTTCTGGCTCGTCCGCCGGGCGGGCAACGTGCAAGGGATGCTCGGCGCGTTCGGGCGGTCGCGGGCGCGCCGCTACGAGCCTTCCGGCGACAAGGTGACGTTCGCCGATGTGGCCGGAATCGACGAGGCCAAGGAGGAGCTGGCCGAGGTGGTCGACTTCCTGCGCAATCCGGACAAGTACCGGAAGCTCGGCGGCCGGATCCCCCACGGCGTGCTGCTCTCAGGGCCGCCCGGCACGGGCAAGACCCTGCTGGCGCGGGCGGTTGCGGGCGAGGCGAACGTGCCCTTCTTCTCGCTGTCGGCCTCTGAGTTCGTCGAGGCGATCGTCGGGATCGGCGCCTCGCGCGTCCGCGATCTGTTCGCGCAGGCGAAGGAGGCGGCGCCGGCGATCGTCTTCATCGACGAGCTCGACGCGATCGGGCGCTCCCGCACCTCCGGCGTCGCCGGCTTCAGCGGCGGCAACGACGAACGGGAGCAGACGCTGAACCAGATCCTGACCGAGATGGACGGGTTCGACTCCTCGACCAGCGTGATCGTGATCGGCGCGACCAACCGGCCGGATGTGCTCGACCAGGCGCTCCTACGACCCGGACGCTTCGACCGTCGGGTGTCGGTGCAGCCTCCCGACCGGAACGGACGGGAGCAGATCCTGAAGGTGCACACGCGAGGGGTGCCGCTCGGCCCCGACGTCGACCTCGGCAGGATCGCGGCGACGGCGCCGGGGATGGTCGGCGCCGATCTCGCCAACCTGGTCAACGAGGCGGCGCTGCTCGCCGCGCGCAGGAACCACGACGTCGTCACCGAGGCCGACTTCACCGACGCGCTCGAGCGAATCGTGCTGGGCGCCGAGCGACAGGTGTTGATGAGCCAGGAGGACAAGCGCCGGACCGCTTATCACGAGGGCGGCCACGCGATCGTGGGCATGCTCACCCCGGGCGCCGATCCTGTGCGCAAGATCTCGATCATTCCGCGCGGGGTATCGCTCGGGGTGACCTTTTCCGCGCCCGACGCCGACCGCTACAGCTACGAGCGGCGCGAGCTCGAGGCCAAGATCAAGGTCGCGCTCGGCGGCCGCTCCGCCGAAGAAATCGTCTTCGACGAGCCTACGACCGGAGCGGAATCCGACATCCAGCAGCTGACCGAAATCGCACGCCAGATGGTCGGCCGCTGGGGCATGAGCACCAAGATCGGGCCAGTCGCGGTGACGCCCGTCGACGGCCAGGGCCCGTTCCTCCCCGGCGCCGCCGAAGTCTCCCAGCACACCCAGGAGCTGATCGACGACGAGGTCCGGCGGATCGTCGACGCAGCGCACGAGGAGGTTGTCGTGCTGCTGAAGGACAACCGGGACAAGCTCGACTCGCTCGCCGCCGCGCTGCTCGAGCACGAGACGCTCGACGAAGACGAGGCCTACGCCGCCGCCCACGTCGAGAAGCGGACTGAAAGTACCGGCGTCGAGTTGGCAGCCGCTGCTCGAACGGCCGGCTAACGCGCTCGCTTGGTCGGCTAACCGCGCACGACCGCTTCGATCTCCGCAAGCGTCTCCGGATTCTCGAGCGAAGAGAGGTCGCCGGGATCGGCCCCGACCGCCTTCGCACGCACCGCGCGCCTGACGATCTTCGCGCTGCGCGTCTTCGGTAGCGCGCCGACGAAGAGGATCCGTTCGGGCGCGAAGGCCTTGCCGAGCTCCGCAGACACGAGCGCCCGCAGCTCGGCCTCGAGCTCCTCGGAGGGCTCGGCTCCCGGCACGAGCGCGCAGAAGATCCAGGCCGTCTCGCCCTTGACCTCGTGCGGGACCCCGACCGCCGCAGCCTCCGCGACCACCGGATGAGCTACGACGGCCGACTCGAGCTCGGCCGGCCCGACCCGCTTGCCGGCGATGTTGAGCGTGTCGTCCGAGCGCCCGTGGAGGAACCAGTACCCGTCCTCGTCGATCGAGGCCCAGTCGCCGTGCACCCAGACACCGGGCAGCCGGCGCCAGTAGGTATCGAGGTAGCGCTCCGGGTCGCGCCAGAACCCGCGCGTCATGCCGGGGAACGGCTTGCGGCAGACGAGCTCGCCGACCTCGCCGCGGACCGGCCTGCCCTCGGCGTCGACGACGTCCATCGCCATCCCGAGCGCCGGTCCCCCGAGCGAGCACGCCTTGATCGGCTCCGCGAGACACGCCGACAGAAAGCAGGCGCCGACCTCGGTTCCGCCAGAGCAGTTGATGATCGGGCAGCGGCCGCCGCCGACAACCTCGTGGAGCCAGCGGTACGGCTCCGGATTCCAGGGCTCGCCGGTCGTCACGAGCACGCGCAGTGACGACAGGTCATGCTGCTCGACGAGCTCCCGGCCGTGCGGGATCAGCGCGCGCGTCAGCGTCGGCGAGAGCCCGAGGACGGCGATTTGCTCACGCTCGACCAGCGACCACAGCCGGTCGGCCGCCGGCCAGTCCGGGGCGCCCTCGGCGAACAGCACCGTGCACCCGAGCGCGTTCCCGCCCACGACTTCCCAGGGGCCCATGATCCAGCCCATGTCGGTCACGAAGTGGACGACCTCGCCGGCCTTGGCGTCTGCCTGGTAGGCGACCTCGCGCGTGATCGAGACGAGGAACCCGCCCTGGACGTGGACGACGCCCTTCGGCTTGCCGGTCGTGCCTGAGGTGTAGGTGAGCAGGTATGGGTGCTCGGAGTCGACCTGGAGCGGCTCGAGCGTGCCCGGCCGCCCCTCCATCGCGTCGGCGTCGAAGAGGTCGCGACCTCGGGTCATCGGAACGTCGTCGCGACCGAGCCGCCGCCAGACGACGACGTGCTCGACCGATGGCGACTCCCGAGCCGCTTCGTCGACGATCTCCTTCATCGGCACCTCCCGGCCGCGCCGCAGCGAGCCGTCGGCGGTGACGACCACCTTCGCCTCGGCGTCCTGCAGCCGCTGCGCCACCGCGGGGGCGGCGAAGCCGGAGAAGACGGGCACCTGCACCGCGCCGACGTGAGCACAGGCGTGCGAGACGATCGAGACCTCGGGCGACATCGGGAGGAAGTAGGCGACGCGGTCGCCCGGCTCGACCCCGAGCGAGACGAGGGCCTCCGCGAAGCGGGTCACCCGCTCGGAAAGCTCCCGGTAGGTGAGCCCATGGCGCTCGCCGTCCTCCGACTCCCAGTTCGCGGCCGCAACCTCGGGCGTCCGCTCGGCCCAGCGGTGCACGCAATTCCAGGCGAGGTTGAGCTTGCCGCCGACGAACCAGGTCGCCCATTCCGGCCCGCGCGAGAGATCCACGACGCGGTCCCACTGTTGCGAGAACTCCAGTCCCATGTCCTCGATCGCAGCCGGCCAGAACCAGTCCGGATCCTGCGCGGAGCGACGCTGCAGCTCGCGATAGTTGTCGACGCCGAGCCGCCCCATCAGGCGAACGACGTTCGCTTGCTCGAGCACCTCGGGCGTCGGGGTCCAGACGATCTCCATCTCGCGAGAAGCGTAGTGCTCGGTAACCTGGCCCGATCCGATGAGAGCAGCGATCTTCGCCGACGAGAACCGTAAGTGGTGGACGCTGGGGGCGCTCTCGTTCGCCCTGTTCATGATCATGCTCGACAACACGATCGTGAACGTCGCCCTGCCGGCGATCAAGAGCGACCTCGGGATCGGGACCTCGGAGCTCGAGTGGGTCGTGACGGCGTACGCACTGACCTTCGCGGTGCTCCTGCTCACCGGCGGCAAGCTCGGCGACCTCTACGGGCGGCGCTTGATCTTCACGATCGGTCTCATCGTCTTCACGGTCTCCTCGCTCGCCTGTGGCCTCTCGTCCAGCGCCACCGAGCTGATCGCCGCGCGCGCGGTGCAGGGCGTCGGCTCCGCGCTGATGATGCCGGCGACGCTTTCGATCATCAGCGCGACGTTTGCGGCACGCGAACGCGGGATGGCGATCGGGATCTGGGCCGGGGTCTCGGCGATGGCGCTCGCGATCGGGCCGCTGCTCGGCGGCGTCATCACCGAGCACATCTCCTGGAACTGGATCTTCTACGTCAACGTCCCGATCGGGATCCTCGCCGTCGTCGCCAGCATCGTCGTGGTGCCTGAATCGAAGGACAGCTCGCGAGAGCAGCGGCTCGACCTGCCGGGTCTGCTCACGTCCGGGATCGGCCTGCTGGCGCTCGTCTACGCACTGATCGAGGCGCACAGCTTCGGGTGGACGTCGGCGCGGATCCTCAGCCTCTTCGTCATCGCGGCGGTCGCGCTGGCCGCCTTCGTCTACGTCGAGATGCATCAGCGGCTGCCGATGCTCGACCTCGCCCTCTTCCGCAACGGGACCTTCACGGGGGCGAACATTGTCGCGATCCTCGTCACGCTCGCGATGTTCGGGATCTTCGTCTTCTTCCCGATCTACATGCAGACCTTCCTCGGCTGGTCGCCGATCCAGGCGGGCGCTGCGCTACTGCCGTGGACGATCCTGATCGTCATCTTCGCTCCGATCGCCGGCAAGCTCTCCGACCGCGTCGGCTCACGCTGGCTGATCGCGGGCGGGATGACGACCGTGGCGCTCTGCTGCCTCGAGCTCTCGACCGTGACTGTCAACTCCGGGTTCTGGCAGATGCTCCCCGGCTTCATGCTCGGCGGCCTCGGGATGGCGTTCGTGATGACGCCGATGTCCGCGGCCGTCATGGGCGCGGCGCCTGTCGACAAAGCGGGGGTCGCCTCGGGCGTGCTCAACACCTTTCGGCAGGTCGGCGTCGCGCTCGGGATCGCGATCATGGGCGCGATCATCACGAACCGCGAGGCGGCGGCCGCCCGCGCCGGCGCCGACCCGCCGCACGCCTTCGTCCACGGCCTGACCTTCGGGATGCGCGTCAGCGCCGTGATCTGCCTCGGCGGCGCGCTCGCGGCGGCGGCGCTCATCCGCAAGTACCGCTACGCCGAGCAAGCGCAGCCGCTGGCCGAAGCGGCCTGAACCCGACAGACCTCGCCGGCCGCGGGCCGCATCGTCAAGGACAGCGGTCCCGATGCCGAAGCAAAGGTATTCATGTGCAGCGCTTTCGGCGACAAAAATGAAAGGCCCCGGCTGCGGCACCCGGGGCCTTTCTATCTAGTTGAGCGGCTTCTAGAGGCGACGACCCGGAAGCTATGACTCTGCGGCCCAGCCACCGCTTCCGGGTATCCGTCGCCATTCCTTGGCGCGCCCCCTGCAGCTCCGACCTGGCGTCCGGCGGTGCTGCAGAGTTGCCTGACTATAGACCTGTCCCCGGAGGTCGTCAAGTAGCTCGATCAAGTGATTTTCAGGCTCGGCGCTTGACTCGTTTTTCGCGCGTACATGCCCCTTTAGGGGGAGGACGGAATGGCCAGGGTTGCTTATTGGTGAAGTATGCAGTTGACTTCCCGTGAGTCGCTCATGCCGCGCGCTGCCACGAACACCCGCCGCAGCACCCACTCGGGCAATCGCCTGGGCGAGCGCGTGCGGCAGCTGCGCGTCGCCGCCGGCCTGACGCAGACCGATCTCGCGGGCGACCGTTTCTCGAAGGAGTACGTCAGCCAGATCGAGCGCGGCAAGACCAGGCCCACGCGCGAGACCATCGAGTGGCTCGCGGTCAAGCTCGGCGTCGATCCCGGCTTCCTCGAGCGTGGCGTCTCGGCAGACGAGCGCCGGCGCGTCGACACGTTGCTCGCGCGCGCGGACGCGCTGACCGAATCCCATCAGTACGCAGAGGCGATCGCCGAGTACGAGAACTGCAAGACGGCCGTCCTCGCGACGGGTGTGACCGAGCTCGAGGTTCGCCAGCTCGCGGGCGAGGCTTGGGCTCGGATGGAGAACAGCGAAATCCAGCCCGCGATCGAGTTGCTCAACCGGGCGCGGATGCTTGCCGAGGCGCCGGAGTTCTCCGACGTCGATCGCGCGGATCTGTTCTTCCGCCTCGCCGTCTGCCGCTACCAGCTCTCCAGCATCACGACAGCGCTCAACCTCCTCAACGAGGCTCTGACGCTGGCCGAGGGCTCCGAGCTTCCGTGCGACCGTCTGCGCGCGGACATCCTCGGCTGGCGCTCGCGCTGTTACCGCCGCCAGCGAGACTTCGAAGCAGCGCGCGAGGACGTCGAGCGCGCGCTCGAGCTCGCGCAGGCGCTCGACGATCCGCGCAAGACCGCGGACACGTACTTCCAGGCTTCTCTTGTCAGCGAGCGGATGGGGCACTGGGTCCAGGCGCGCAATTACGCTGAGCGCGCGAAGGCCTACTACGAGCAGATCAACGACGAGCGAAACGTCGGCAGGCTGCTCAACAACCTCGGTGGCCTGAACTTCCACCTCGGCAAGCCCGAGCAGGCGATCGAGCATCTCAAGGACGCGTACCGCGTGCTGCTCGACAAGGGCAGCGACGCGGAGGCCGCGAATGTCGTCGCATCACTCGCCCACGTGCACCTGATGACGGGCGAGGCGACCGCGGCCGAAGAGGAAGCACGTCACGCGCTCTCCCTGATGGAGAACCGCGACGACTTCCTCTACCACGTCGCTCCGACGCAGCTCGTGCTGGGTCGAGCGTTGATGGAACAGGGGCGCCTGGACGAGGCGGAGGAATTTCTCGCCGCGTCCGATGCGAGCGCCGAGCAGCTCGAGTCCATCGGCCACCAGGCGGCAGCCTGGATGGCTCGTGGCGACCTCGCCGCCAAGCGTGGCGAGGACAGCGCTGCGGCCAAGCTCTACCGCCGGGCGGCGGAAGCACTGCAGGACGTCCGGTTCTAATCGACGAGAGGAGGTGAATATGAAAAAGACGCGACTTCTCCCCTTGCTTTGTGCCCTCACCGCTGTTGCATGGTCGCTTCCCGGCCTCGCCCAGGCGAAGGCCTCGAAGGCTCCGAATCACGCGAACGCGGCAAGCATGTTCGACGGCGGCAGCGCCTTCGACGGCGGCAGCGCCTTCGACGGCGGCAGCATGTTCGACGGCGGCAGCATGTTCGACGGTCACTAGGCCCGCGCGCGGTCTCCACCTCGTGAGGTCGGCGCGGGCCCGAGACTAAACTCGGGTCCGTGGCGTCTTGTCGACGTTCGATCTTTCGCGGCGACCTTGCAAGCCGGGATTAAGCGGACGCCCGAGCCAAGCTCGGACGTCCTCCGGGCGGCGTCGCAAGCGAACGCCTCGCGCGCCGTCTTCTTGGCCGTTCTCGTCGCGCTCGTTGCGGCAGGCTGCGGGACGAATAGCCGGCCTCCAAGCGGAGCTGGTGCTTCCGGCACGCTGGGGTCTCTGATGAAGCGGCCGGGCGAGGATGTGACCGTCGTCGCCGGCGACTCGGACTTCGCTGTCGGTGATGTCCGGTTCTCGTTCCTCGTCATCAACCACGACGCGCGGCCGGTCGAACGCAGCCGGGCGCGGGTCTGGCTCGCTGGCTCGCAGTCCGGGCGCCCGTTCCAGAGCGCGACCGCGAGGCTGGAGCCGATCGGGCCGCCGGGCGCCGGCGAGGCGGCGTTCGGGGGGGTCGGCCGGATCTACGTCGTGCAGCTCCGCATTCACCGCCCGGGCCGCTACTGGCTCGTCGCCGAGCCGATCGGGGCAAAGATCCAGGCGCTCGGAACACTGGACGTCAAGGCGCGTTCCGATTCGGTCGCGGTCGGCGCAAAGGCGCCGGCTTCGGCCACGCCCACGCTCGCCAGCACCCATGGCGCGGTCTCGCAGCTGACTACCCGCGTGCCGCCGGATCGGGACCTGCTTCGTTACTCGATCGCTTCCTCGCTGGCCGCCCACAAGCCGTTTGTCGTCACCTTCGCGACCCCGCGCTTCTGCACGAGCCGAACCTGTGGGCCGGTCGTAGACGTCGTCGACCGCGTGCGTCGCAAGTTCGCAGCCCGCGGCGTCCGCTTCATTCACGTCGAAGTCTTCAAGCAAAACCGGCCTGCACTCGGCTACAACCGCTGGATGCGACAGTGGGGCCTGCAGTCGGAGCCGTGGACCTTCCTCGTCGGCCGGGACGGCCGGATCGAGGCCAAGTTCGAGGGCTCCGTCTCGGCGGCGGAGCTGGAAGCGGCGATCCGGCAGTTGCTCTCGTAGACGAGCGGCAAGAGACCGCTGTGGCACCGATCGCGTTCGCAACGCCGCAACGACCTCCGGGTCAGCGTCGCAATCGACGCTGACGGGCGAGCTCTCGGTACGCTGGGCCGGGTAATACTTCACTTTGCAAAGTCTTAGGAGGACGGATGGCGGAGAACGGATACGCGAAGCCGGTACTCGTGACCACCGACTGGCTGGCCGAGCACCTGAACGACGACAGCGTCGTGGTCGCCGAGGTCGACGAGAACCCCGATCTGTACGACGAGGGACACATCGCGGGGGCGGTCAAGCTGCACTGGCGCGACGACCTACAGGATCCCGTCGAGCGCGATTTGGTCGACAAGCCGACCTTCGAGCGCCTGCTCAGCGAGCGCGGGATCGCGAACGACACAACCCTCGTCCTCTACGGCGACAAGAACAACTGGTTCGCGGCCTACGCCTACTGGTACCTGAAGATCTACGGGCACGGCGACGTGCGCATCCTCGACGGCGGCCGCCAGAAGTGGGCGGATGAGGCACGTGAGTTCACGGCCGAGACCCCGCAGCCGCAACAGGCCGACTACAGGGCCAACGAGCGCGACGAGTCGATCCGGACGTACCGGGACTCTGTCAGAGCGCAGATCGGCGAGCAGTCGAAGGCGCTCGTCGACGTCCGCAGCCCGCAAGAGTACGCCGGCGACCTGATCGCCCCGCCCGGCTACGAGCAGGAGGGCGCGCAACGGGCCGGCCACATCCCGACCGCGGCGTCGATTCCCTGGGCAACGGCCGTCCGCGACGACGGGACCTTCAAGAGCGCAGACGAGCTCCGCGAACTCTACGAGGGGAAAGGCGTCACGCCGGAAAAAGAGGTGACAGCGTACTGCCGGATCGGCGAGCGCAGCGCTCACACCTGGTTCGTCCTCCGCGAACTGCTGGGCTACGAAACGGTCAAGAACTACGACGGCTCGTGGACGGAGTGGGGCAACCTCGTCGACGTGCCGATCGAAAAGGGTTCCTAGCGGCATTGGCCGACGACGGCTCACGCCGGGCGGAGCCCGGCTCCGCCGCCGCCTCGCACCGCCGGCGCCACCGCGCACTCCGGGGCCGTGCTATTCGCACTGTCCCCTCCGGCGCGGCAACCCCAGCGGCACGCCAGAGACGCTAGGAGGGTTTGCCACAAGACCGACGAATCGAGGAGTGATCCCCGCGGAAAGTGCGCAGCATTTTCCGCGGCAAAGCTCCTCCTCTCCCCTGACAGGGCGGCGGCTTCGGCCGCCGCCTTTTTTACGGAGCTTCTGCCCGAGGCATCGCTTGCGATGCCGACATGGAGGGCGGGCGGGCTTTTGCCCGGCCGCCCGCTTAAACCCGGGTGGGAAGCGGCTGCGCTTTGATTTCTTCGATTCGGATGGGCAAGGCATCGCTTGCGATGCCGACATGGAGGGCGGGCGGGCTTTTGCCCGGCCGCCCGCTTAAACCCGGGTGGGAAGCGGTGGGAAGCGGCTGCGTTTTGGTTTCTTCGAGTTGGATGGGGAATAACTCGAACCGCTGAAACGTCTGAGGACGAAAGGGAGACTGCGCCCCTACAGTTCTGCGGAACCGAAACGAGTAATCCATGGATCTCGAAGCCACCAGCGTCAAGCTCACGGACCTCGCCTCGTGCGGGGGCTGCGCAGCCAAGTACTCGGCCGCACGCCTCGAGCAGCTGCTGGCCGGCTTCGTTCCCGTCGAGGCCGAGAACCTGCTGGTCGGGCTCGCGCCGGCGGACGACGCGGCCGTCTACCGCCTCGACGACGAGCGCGCGCTCATCTTCACGCTCGACTTCTTTCCGCCCGTCGTGGACGATGCCGCCGACTACGGCGCGATCGCCGCGACGAACGCGCTCAATGACGTCTTCGCGATGGGCGGCATGCCGCTGCTCGCGCTCTCGATCGCGGCTTTCCCCGAGGAGCTGCCGACGGAGATCCTGGCGCGCATCTTCGCCGCCGCCGACGAGCAGGTCCGGGCTTCGGGCGCGCTGCTGGCGGGCGGGCACACGATCCGCGACGCCGAGCCGAAGTACGGCCTTGCGGTCGTGGGCACCGTTCATCCCGAGGCGATCTGGCACAAGAACGGCGCCCGGGTCGGGGACGCGCTCTTCTTGACGAAGCCGCTCGGAACCGGGCTGATCATGAGCGGCCACCAGAAAGGGCTGACAGGCTCCCAGCCGCTCGAGCGCGCTGTTCAGTGGATGCGCACGCTGAACAAGGACGCCGCCGAGTTGCTTCGCTCGAGGACGCCCGGCGCGGTCACAGACGTCACCGGATTCGGTCTGTTTGGTCACGCGCACGAGGTGGCCGAGCGGAGCGGCGTGCGGCTCGTGCTCGAGTGGGAGCGTCTGCCGGCGATCGACGGCGCGCTCGACCTCGCGCGCAAGGACGTGCGCACGAGCGGCGACCCGCGAAACCGCGACTTCGCCGCTGCGCACGTGGCGCTCGACGGCACGCCGGAGGCGATCGTCGCGCTCGGCTTCGATCCCCAGACCGCTGGCGGTCTGCTCATTTCGCTGCCCTCCGAACAGGGACCCGCGCTCGAGGCCGAGTTCGAGGCGCGCAAGCTCTTTCTCCGCAGGATCGGACGGGTCGAGGAGGGCTTCGGAGTTCAGGTGCAGTGAGTCGCCGTGGGATGATCCACGGCCGGTTTCAGCCTTTCCATAACGGCCACCTCGAGTACCTGCGCGGCGCGGCCGAGCGCTCCGACGAGGTCTGGATCGGAATCACGAACCCCGATCCGGAGCACATCAAGCCGGAGGCCAGCGACCCGCTGCGCCACCTGCCCGAGTCGAACCCGTTCTCCTACGCCGAGCGACTGCTGATGGTGAAAGCCGCTGCCGCCGAGGTCGGGCTCGAGCCCGGCGCAGTCCACGTGATTCCGTTTCCGGTCAACGAGCCCGAGCTCTGGCCGGCGTACGTGCCCGAAGGGGTCACGCAGTATCTGCGGCTTTTTTCCGCTTGGGGCGGGACCAAGCTCGACCGCCTGCGCGAGGCGGGCTACGAGGTCGTGATCCTCGACGAGGGGGCGGAGAAGGAGATTTCCGGCGCCGACGTCCGGGCGGCGTTACGCGACGGCGGCGACTGGGAGTCGCTGGTACCTCCGGGCGTCGCTCGCGTAGTGCGCGAGCTTTATGACTCGCTGAACGTAAAACCGTTGTAAGCGCGCGAGCAACTTTTCGGCTGCGGCTCCGTTTTAACAACTGCCGCAAACGAGAAGGGGTTAGGTGAGTCATGAAAAAGCTCTTCATCCCATTGCTCGCAGTCGCTGCCCTCGCCGTTGGCGCCTCGCCGGCCATGCCGGCGTCGACAGCGACGGTGACGGTTCAGATCAAACGCCTTTCGTTCGTCCCGACGACAGCGAGCATCAAGACGGGCGATACGGTCAGGTGGGTCAATTCGGACACGCAGAACCATCAGGTCGTGTCCAACAACGGATCGTTCGTCTCGCCGATACTCGGTCCCGGCAAGACCTATTCGCACCGCTTTACTGCCGCAGCCATCTACCGCTACCACGACGGCCTGAACGCTGCGGTCAAGGGCACCGTCAGGGTGACGGGGCCGCCGCCCGCGGTGACGATCGGCGCCTCGCTTCCGATCATCGTCTACGGGCAGCAGGTCACACTCTCTGGCACCGCCTCGAGTGGCAACCCGAACGAGAGGGTGACGATCTACCAGCAGCCCTATCCGCAAACCTCGTTCGCTGAGATGACAACCGTTCTGACGACGACGGGAGGGGCGTGGAATCTCGTCCTGACGCCGTCGCCGAAGACGCTGACCCAGTACCAGGCGAAGTGGAACGGCCGCACGAGCGTCACCGTGGGCGTCCAGGTTCGCCCGCGGATCAGGCTCAGCTATCGCAACGGAAGGTTCACTACGATCGTCCAGTCGGCGGCTTCGCACGCGCGCCGCTCGGTACAGGCTCAGAGGCTTTCGCGCTTCGGCCAGTGGGTGACGCTGAAGAAGGTCCGGCTCGGCGGCCAGTCGAGCGCGGTCTTCAGGCTGACCCTGCCGACGGGGAAGTCACAGATTCGCGTCGCCATGTCCATCAACCAGGCTGGCGCTGGTTACCTCGCCGGGTACAGCCCGACGATCACAGTTCGGCGCCGCTAGGGGTCAGTGGCGCCGGAGTAACGCGAAGGGCGGCTTTCGGGCCGCCCTTTGCGGTTTGTTTAGCCTGCCCGCGTGCTCCCGATCGTCCTCGTCCTGCTCGACGGGCTCGGCGACCGCGCTCACGACGTTCTCGGCGGACGGACGGCGGGTGAAGCGGCGGCGACCCCGAACCTGGACGCGCTTACGGCGCGCGGGTCGTGCGGACTTCTTCACGGCGTCGGGCCGGGCCGGGCGCCGTCGAGCGAGGTCGCGCACTGGGCGATGCTCGGCTACCGGCCCGACGAATTTCCCGGCCGAGCGGTCTTCGAGGCGCTGGGGCGTGGACAAGAGGTCAGCGCCGAGCACGTGTTCGCCTATGCGGCTCTGCGCCCGGCCGAGCGCCGGGACGACGGCTGGTGGCTGACCGGCCGCCCGCATCCGGAACGCGACGCCGAGCAGACCGCAGGGCTGGTCGAGCGCTGCAACGGGATCGAGATCGACGGGCTCACGTTCTCGCTCGAGCACGTCTGGCGCGGGGAATCTGTGCTCCGGATTTCAGGAGGCGCTGACGACCGCGTCACGGACACGGATGCGTTCTTCCGCGACCGCCACCCGGTCCTGCGGCCGCGACCGGTCGTCCCTGAGGCGGAGCGGACGGCGCGCGCCTGCGAGGAGTGGAGCCGCGAGGTGCTGCGGCGCCTGGAAGGCGAGCCCTTCAACTTGATCACGCTCAAGTGGTTCGGCCGGCCCAGGGCGGTGCCGAGCTTTCGGGAGCGCCACGGGCTCTCCGGGAGCTTCGCCGCGGAATCGGCATTTCTCCGCGGTCTCGGGCGCTGCGTCGGGCTGGAGCCGATCGAGGCAAAGCTCGATCTCGGTCTGGTCGCCGAGCGGCTCGACGCCGGCGACTCCTTCGTCTACGTGCACGACAAGCGGGTGGACGAGGCGGGGCACACGAAGGACCCGCAGCAGAAGCAGCGGGCGATCGAGGAGCTCGACGCTGAGCTGTCGGCCCTGCCCACTGACCGGGCGATTGTCGGCGTCACCGGCGACCACGCAACCCCGGCCTCGCCGGAGGTGATTCACTCCGGCGACCCCGTGCCGCTCCTCGTCGCCGGCCCCGGCGTCCGAGCCGACGCCGTCACGAGTTTCGGCGAGCTCGACTGCGCCCACGGCATTCTCGGTCAACTCCGCGGGTCCGACCTGATGCCGGTGCTGCTGAATGCCGCCGACCGCCCGCTCTTCCTGGGCTCGCGACCGACTCCCGTCGACGGCGCCGACGGTTATCCGGCGAAAGAGTTGCTCGAGCCGCTCATTTGATCCCGATCCGGATGCGGTAACAGAGCAGCTGCGGCCACGTGCGGTCGCCGAGCACGCGATCCGCGGTCTCGCGGAGGCGGAGTTGCTCGGGCGGATGATGCCGGAGAGCGCCGATGCTCTCGGCCAGGCCGGCTACCCCACCGGCGTCGGTCTCCCGCCAGCCGTGGGCGACGAGCTCGCGGGTAAACCGAAAGCGACCGCTCGCGCGGATCTCGTCGAGATGCCTCTCTTTCGGCCAGCTCGCAGCCCCCGCGGGGATCCCCAACCGCTTCCGCGCTTCGCGTCGGGCCTTCAGGAGAGCCGAGAACGCCGCGTCGACCTCGGGCTCGACGAACGGCGGGACGTCGTAGTCGCAGGCCGCAAAGACGCCTCCGTCCCTGAGAATCCGCGCCGCCTCGGCCAGGACGGGCTGCGGCTCCATCCAGTGGAACGACTGGAAGCTCGTGACCAGATCGGCCCGGCCGTCCGGCAGGCGCGTCTCCGCACCGAATGCCTCGACGTAGCGGACATTCGACTGCTCGGTGGCGGCTCGTGCGCGCTCGAGCATGCGGGGGTTCGGCTCGACCCCGATGACCTCGTCGACGCGTTCCGCCCACGCCCGGGTCGCGAGGCCGGTGCCGCACCCGAGGTCGACGACGAGAGCCGGCCGCTCGACGCCGGCCACGACCGTCAGGACGTCGAGCACCTCGCTTGGGGGCGAGGGGCGGTAGCGGTCGTAGACGTCCGCGAACCCTTCGTTCAGGTATCCCGAACGCCCGATCAGCTCCTGCGAGAACGTCGACATGGAACGCCGATCCTAGACCCAGGGTAGGCTGATTCGCGTGCACGTCGAGTCGACGTCGGCGGCGCGCCGGGCGCGCTCGTTTGCGCTCCAGCCGGTCTGGTTCCTGCGGTTAGCCGCGCTCGAGCTCTTTGCACTCTGGGTGATCGTCGCGACGGGCGCGGCCGTCCGCTTGACCAGCTCCGGTCTCGGCTGCCGCCACTGGCCGGGCTGCGAAGCCGGCCATCCGCTGCCGGCGAAGGACTACCACGCGTACATCGAGTTCGGAAACCGGGTCGTCGGCGGCGTGACGATCCTGATCACGCTCTTCGTTGCGGTGGCGGCTTTCTGGACGCCGCTCGGACGGCGGGCGAAGCAGCTCGCGGTCGCGGTTTTCGCCGGGACTCTCGCGCAGGCGCCGCTCGGCTATCTCGCCGTCAAGACCGACCTGCGCTGGCCAGTCGTGGCGGCCCATCTGCTGCTGTCAATGGTGTTGCTCGCGGGTGCGGTCGTGCTGGTCTTCTTCGCCTCCGAGCTCATCGGCGGGCGAGCCGAGCCGCTCGTCCCACGGGAGCTCCGGCTCTACGGCGCCGGCGTCGCGGTCGCGGGGCTGGCGCTCGTCGTCAGCGGTGCGCTCGCCACCGCGGCGGGCCCGCACTCGGGTGGCGGAACGACGGAAGTCCACAGGCTCGCTCGCTTAGAACCGGTTCTCTACGCTCATGCGGGGGTCGTGGCGGTCTTCGGCTGCGCGTTCCTGTTCCTGCTCGGCTATCTGGCGGCCCGGCGATCGCGGGCGCCGCGGCTGTTCATCGCCGCGCTGGCCGTGCTCGCGGTCCTGCTCGTGCAGGTCGGCCTGGGCGAGCTGCAGTACCGGCTGCATCTGCCCTGGTATCTCGTGTTGCTGCACGTCGCCGTCGCCGCGACCGCCTGGGCCGGCATCGTTGCCCTCATCACAGCCTTCTGGCGCCCGCCGGCCTGGTTGGCGGTTCGCCATGCCGACGACCCACCGGTCCGTGCGTCGTACTAGACCCGGGTTAATACGGCCGCACCGGCAAAGCCGCCACGGCCCCTCAGGCGGCATCGCGAGCGATGCCTCGGCAGGACACGCGTAAACTTCCGGGATGGAATCGGAGCTTCGGATTTCCGCCCGGCCGGAGCTCACCCGGCCGGTTCTCGTCGCCGCGTTTCGCGGCTGGAACGACGGCGCGCAGGCGGCCTCGCTTGCGGCCGGGTACCTCGCGCGGCTGTGGGGCGCCGACCAGGTCGCGGAGGTCGATCCGGAGGGTTTCTTCGACTTCCAGGCGACCCGTCCGCACGTCTCGCTCGTCGACGGCATCACACGCCAGATCGACTGGCCGGAGACAGCCTTCTACCACGCGAAACCGCGCCGCCTCGACCGCGACGTCTTGCTGCTGCTCGGCATCGAGCCGAACCTTCGCTGGCGCACGTTCAGCGACCTGGTCGTCGACCACGTTCAGGAGCTCGGGGTCGAGCTCGTGGTGTCTCTCGGTGCGTTGCTCGCCGACGTGCCGCACACGCGGCCTTCGCCGGTGACCGGCAGCGCCTCCGACGAGGGTCTCGTTAAAGAGCTCGGTCTCTCGACCTCACGCTACGAGGGGCCGACAGGGATCATCGGTGTCCTCCACGACGCGTGCAACAAGGCCGGGATCCCGTCGGCGAGCCTCTGGGCGGCAGTACCGCACTACGTCTCGCTGACCCCGAGTCCTCGGGCCGCGTCAGCACTGTGTGAGCGTCTCGGCGCGCTGCTCAGGGTCAAGATCGACACGGCTGAGCTGGACCAGGCGGCCGAGACCTACGAGGAGCAGGTCAGCCAGGCGGTCGCCAGCGACGAGGAGACGGCCGCGTACGTCGAGGAGCTCGAGCAACGGGCCGACACTGTCGAGGACGACTTCGAGCTTCCCTCCGGCGACGCTCTCGCCGCCGAGCTGACGCGCTACCTGCGCGAGCGCGAGGGCGGCAACGGCGAGTCGGGCCCGCGTGGGCCCGCCAGCTAGAGCTCTACCCGAAGGTAAACGAGTAGACAGAGACGCCGGGCGTGAAGCTGAGGCGAAGCTGGGCGTCCAGCAGCTGTGGCCGGGTCACGACCGTGTACAGGCGGTCGATCCCCTTGACGGCGATGGTCCGTAGTTTGTGGCCGTCGACCGAGACGCCGACGCTGCCGTGGCCGCCCATGACGAGGTAGACATCCTTCGCGTGGAAGTGGAGCGCAAGCTCTGCGTCTCGCACGGCGGTCGTATGCTCGCCACCGAGCCGCCAACGACCTGACAGCGCCCAGCTGTTCTGGCTGACGTCCTCCGGGGCCTTGTAGTTGTGTGCAACGTTGGGCAAAGCCTTCGAGCCCACATAGCCCGTGAGCTGCCGGTCGTAGCCGAGGTAGGTCTCGGGAGTCGTCAACTCGGTCGGCGTCATGTCGGCGAGGTCGGCCTTCCCAGGCCCTGCTTCGCCGAGGAGCTGCCGGATCAGGTTCTCCGTCCGGCTGTACTCACCCTCGCCAAAGTGCTCGTTGCGGATGTCCCCGCGCTTGTCGATCAGGTACTCGGCCGGCCAGTACTGGTTCCGGTAGGCGTTCCACGTCTTGTACTTCGGATCGAGCGCGACGGGCCAGCTGACGCCGAGCTGCTTGGTCGCCGAGCCGACGTTGTGCGGCACCGCCTCGAACGCGAACTCCGGCGTGTGAACGCCGACGATCTCCAGTCCGGCCCGGTGGTAGGCCTTCCACCAGGACTTCAGGTGCGGCAGCGTCCGCAGGCAGTTGATGCAGGAGTACGTCCAGAAATCGACGAGGACGACCTTGCCGCGGAGCTGCTGCAGCGTCAGCGGCTTCGAGTTGAACCAGTCGCTGATGCCGGTGAAGGCGGGCGCGGGACCGAAGTTCGCAAGGTTGCTCGACTCGTGGTGACAGCGTCCGGTCAGCCGTTGCTGAACCGCGCAGCTGTTCTGGAGCCGGTCGGCGAGCCCCAACGTGCCGATGTTCGCGAGCGAGCGATCGACGTTGAACGTGATCAGCAGAGCCGTCACCGCGATCAGGGCACCGAGGCCGGCGCGAACCTGGGCCGCGTGCGCCCGGAAGAACTGCAAGCCGCCGGCTGCACGCCGGCCGCCGTAGGCGACCGCCAGCATCGGCAGTGCGATGCCGATCGCGTAGGCCAGCGCCACCGCCTCGCGCTCCCCGCTGCCGACGCTCGCAGAGCCGGTGATGATCGAGGCGAGAATCAGGCCGCCGCAGGGCACGAAGACGAGCCCGAGCGCCAGCCCGAGCACGAACCCGCCACCGAGATCGCCCCCGGGCCGGCGGCTGAAGCGGGCTAGCGGGCGCTCGAGCACCTGGCCCAGGCGGGGAACGAGCAGGGTCGCCGCGACGACGAAGAGGAGCGCGATCGAGATGTTGCGCAGGAGATCCTGGGGGAGGTGAAGCTGTCGCAGCAGCCATGACACCGCGAGCAGCGAGCCGGTGAAGCCGACGACGACTCCGGCGATGATCGCAAGCGGGCGGCGGTGCCCTCCGCTCGCGCCGCCTGCGAAGACGATCGGTAAGACCGGGAACGCGCAGGGTGAGACCGCGGTGATGACACCGACGAGAAAGGCGACCCCGAGCAGAAGAGCCACGGCTTATGGTCCTTCGTTGAAGCCGGGCGTTACGGTTCTGGCGCCGGCGCGGGCTCCGGCTTTGCCGGCTCGTCTGTCGGCTTCGTGGCGTCCTGCGCCGCCTGCGGCTGCTGCTGCCCGTTCTGGGCCTGCTGCTGCTGCTGCTGCTGCGCGTTCTGAGACTTCTTCTTGCGCCGTCTCCGCCGCCGGCGCGATCTTCCGCTCGGCTGCTTGGGCGCCGGCAGGTTCTCGGCGAGCCCGTGCGCGACTTCCGGCAGCGTGCCGAGCTGCTCGCGGGCGGCGTCGATCAGCTGGTTGGCGCGCGGTGTGTAGCCCTCGGCGGATGCGAGCAGCGCCGCCCCCACTTCGAGCGGTTGCTCGCGGGCGGCGTTGACGAGCTTCGCGGCGTTCTCCTCGTGACGGTGTCCCCGCGAGTTGGCCAGCGCCCCGAGCAGGCGTTTCGCCTCCGGGAACTCGGCGCTCGCCCGGCGATCCTGCACCTTGCGCGTTGCGCGCGCGAGCCGCCAGATCCAGCGGGCGAGGATCTGCTCGGGCGCATCGGCTTTACCCTCGCCGATCGCGCGCAGGAGGATGCGGACTCCCTGGACGCGGTCCTTCTCCCAGGTCGGAGCCTGGGTGACCAGGGTGACGAGATCGTCGAAATCAGCGCGCTCGACCACCATCGAGACGCGGTCGGCGAGAGCCGTCATTCGCAGCCGGCGGTTCGGGTTCTCCGCGGCGCAGGTGGCCAGGAAAGTCTCGAGCGCACCCCTGGACGCGCCGCCCTCGGTGAACTTCTTCGCGAACTCGACACGCTCGTCGAAGCGGACGTTGCGACCGGCGATCGTCGCCCAGTAGCGCTGCTCGTCCTCGTCGAGGAAGCGCGGGTCGATCCGCTGCCACTCGCGCGTGATCACACCGAGCCGGCGCTTCACGTCGGCCGTGACCGGCACGAGCCAGGGCGCCGGCGAGAGCTTCCGGCGGGCGCGCCGCTGCTGGCGGCGCCGAGGCGCCGGCGTGACGCGCGCGCCTTCGCGGTAGAAGTCGGAGTCGAGCAGGCTGTGCAGCGAGACGACGCGCTCGTTGTGGGTCGCCGCCTTGGGCACGAAGTCGACCACGACGCCCGCTTCCTTGCGCGGGTGCATGCGCATGATCCGGCCGATTCGCTGCTGGTAGACGCGCTTGCTCGCGGTCGGAGCCAGGTGCATGCAGACGGTCGCGCGCGGCGAGTTCCAACCCTCCGCGAGCAGCATTGCGTTGATCAGGACGTCAATCTCACCGCGCTCGTAGGCGGCGAGAATCTCGGCCAGCTTCACCGGCGGCGTCCGGCCGCTGACCGCCTCGGCCTTCAGCCCGGCCGCTCGGAACTCTTTCGCCAGGTTGTAGGCATGCTCGACGCCGGCCGCGTAGACGATCCCGGGCGTCGAGTCGAAGCGGTCCCGGTAGAGGCTCGCGGCAGCCTGGTTCAGGGCCTGGTGGTCGAGCGCCTGCGCCAGGGCTCGCTCTTCGAAGTCGCCGCCGACGATCGGCACGGTGTGGATCGCCGCGGCCGGTGGAACGCGTAGGGAGCGCAGGGGCGCGATCAGCCCGCGCCGGGCCGCATCGGCCAGCGGCAGGTCGTCGACGGAAGCAGGAAAGACGTCCGAGACCTGCTTCGCGATCAGCTGCTCGGTCGCGGTCATGCCGATGTAGATCGGGTTCGTGAAGCCGCGGATCGCCGCGCTCGTCTTCTCGCCGAGGGCGGTGTGGGCCTCGTCGGCGATCACGAGGTGGTACGCCTCCGGGTTCAGGTCGCCCCAGTGGCGCGCGAACCAGGCGTAGGTCTGGATCGTCAGCGGGTTCGCTTCGGGCGGCTCTTGGCCGCGCTCGATGGCGTCGACTATCCGGTCGCCGTACCCCTCGGCCGTCAGGTCGCGGTTGAACTGGGAAACGAGCAGGCGGCGGTGGGTGAGGATGAGCACGCCCAGCGTGCGCGCGGCCTCGACGAACCCGGCGGCGGCGATCGTCTTGCCGGACGCGGTCGGATGCCTAAAGCGAAAGCGGCGGACTGCGCCGGGGTCTTCTTCAGGCGAGAGCGGCAGCGGCAGCTCGTCCCCGTCGCCGTCGGCGGCCGCCGCCGGCTCCAGCTCGTCTTCCTCCTCCTCGTCGACCTCCGGCTCGGCGTAGGCGCCGTTCCCGTTCCCGAGCTCAGGCGCGGCCTGAGCCGCGGCGATCAATTCGGTGAGCATGCCGGCGAGCGCGTCGATCTGGTGCTTCCGCAGCTCGGTTCCGGAGGCGAGCCGCGGCGGACGGTTGGTGAGCACGCGCTCGAGCCCGAGCATCAGCGCGTAGCGGCGCTTCCATTCGTAGGAGGGCGTGGTGCGGCCCGCGTCCATCTCCTCCACGGCGTCGTCGAGAGCAAGCCTGCGGGCAGTTCCGGGGGCCAGTACGACGGCAGGGTCTTCGTCGGCCCGGAGAAATGGCTCTCCGGCCCAGTCTTGCGCGCGGGCGGCGGTCTCGGTGAGACCGTTTGCCGCCTCCGGCGCTAGCGTCGGCTGCTCGGTCGTCTCTTGCATCGACGCAGCACTTTCCAGTGCTGCAATCCTCGTAATGAGAAGCGAGCCCGCGTTTACCCCTTTGGCGAGCCTCGCACCAGCAGCATACCCCATTTCCGGGGCTTTGCGGAACCCGTGGCCTGACCGGCAACGTCGGCCAAGCTCCCTGGCCCGCGATCACGCTGCGCCAGAGTCCACGCTCGCCCTTGTCAAGGCTGCCAGCCTTGCCTGCGGACGATCGCGGCCTCTGGCTTGGTGCTCGCGACCCAGGAAGCGGGCAAGGTCACCGGCCAGGCCACCGCTTAGAGAGGAGTGCCGGACCCGCCGAGGCCGCCGAAGATGACGAACGGGTTCTGCGGAAGCGTTTCGTAGACCAGTTCCCCGCTTGCCTCGACCTCGCCGTGGAGCCTTTTTGCGAGCTCGCGAGCGCCTTCTTCGGAATCGGCGCCGACGAGGACGTACCGGTAGCGGCGAACGACGCTGTAGCCGTCCGCTGCGATCTTGGCGGCGAGGGTTTCCGCTGCCTCGGGGGTGTCTGCTTCGAGCCGCACCTCCCAGGGCGACAGCCCTTCCTTCAGCACCTCCTGCTCGGCCTCGAATTCCTGCGGTGCCTCGTCGTCCCAGCGGTCTTCCTCCGCGAGCCAGTGCTCGATCGAGCCGACCCGTCCCTCGGCGCCCGTCTCGCGAAGCTCCGTTTCGATGACGTCGCGGGCGCGCTCCGCTTCGGCCCGCGAGCCGGCGTAGACGAAGAGCGTCTCGTCGTCGCGCGACACGACCAGGCGGCGGCCCTCGAGGTCCTCGGCCAACCGGCGGGCTTCGAAGCTGAGGTCGAGACCGAGCCGCTCGAGCGTGCTCTCGGCACGGCCTTCCTCGAGGTCGACCCTGATCCGCCAGTCGTCGTTCACGACGGCATTCTCTCCGAGATGCCCACTTGTTCGATGTGCTTGGTGATCCCGCCGAGCCAGAATGGAAAGCCCGCGCCGAGAATCAGGGCGGTGTCAACGTCGGCCGCCGTGGGCACGACGCCCTCGTCGAGCAGGTGGCGGATCTCGTCTGCGATCGCGGCCAGCGCTGTCTCGAGGATCTCGTCCGGCGAGAGCGGGCTCCGGTCGACGACGGAAATCTCCTCGTGGCCCTCGGCGTAGTTCGCCAGGGTTTGCGACAACGGGAAGCGGTCGGGATACACATCGTTCAGCGTCTCGAGCACGTGGAGCGCGACGCGCGGGCCGACCAGCTGCAGCAGCACGGACGGCGCCATCGGCAGGCCGAGCCGGAGGATCGCCTCGTCGGTCTCTTCGATCGAATTACCGCGCTCGAGCGCCGCGAGGACGACCGAGAGGAGCCGCGTCAGGATGCGGTTGACGACGAAGGCGGGCGCATCTTGGACGAGCAGAGGACGCTTGTGGAGCTTCGCGGTGAGGTCGGCCGCGGTCGCGACGGTCGCGTCGTCGGTCCGCTCGCCGCGGACGATCTCGACGAGTGGCAGCAGCCCGACGGGGTTGAAGAAGTGCATGCCGACCAGCCGCTCGGGATGCTCGAGCCCGGCGGCTATCGCGGTGACGGAGAGCGCGGAGGTGTTGGTCGCCAGGACGCAGCTCGGCCCAACCACGGCTTCGAGCTCGGCGAACACGGTTTGCTTCAGCTCCAGCTGCTCGAAGACGGCCTCGAGCACGAGCTCGCAGCCGGCGAACTCCGCCCGGCCCGTCGTCGTGTGCACGAGCGAGGCGAGGAAACGGGCCTTTCCCTCTTCATAGCGTCCCTTGGCGACCAGACCGGCCAGCTCCGCCTCGATCGCCCCGCGGGCGCGCTCGAGAGCCTGCTCGTCGACGTCCGCGATCACGAGCGGCAACTCGAGGCGGCGGACAAAGAGTGCCGCGAGCTGTGTCGCCATCAGACCGGCGCCGACGATGCCAACCTTGGTGACGGTGCGCGGCTCGGCGTCGAGACTCGGTCGCTTCTTCGCCCGCCGCTCGACGAGGTCGAAGGCATAGAGCGAAGCCTGAGCCTCCGGGCTCGGCAAAAGCTCGGCGATCGCATCCTCCTCGGCCCGGTAGCCCTCCTCGAGGCTCCAACCCGAGAGCGCGCCCTCGATCAGGTCGAGCGCCCTGTAGGGAGCCGGCGCGGCGCCGTGGACGGCGTCGTCCAGCCGAGCGCGGGCCTGCTGGAACACGTCCGCGAGCGGCGTGTCCGGGGGTCTGACCCCGGGACGTGGCTCGGGGCGACGCGTCACGAGCTCCACGGCATAGGCGATCGACTCGTCCACGAACTCGGCAGGCTCGAGCAGGCGGTCGGCGAAGCCGAGCTCGTGCGCCCGGCGGCCGTCGAGCATCCGGTTCTGGCGGAGCGGGCTCTCAACGACGAATTCGATTGCGGTCTCGGCCTCGACGAGCCGCGGGGTGAGCTGGGTTCCGCCCCAGCCGGGAACGATCCCGAGCAGACATTCGGGGCAGGCGAAATGGCGAACCGCTGTCGAGATCGTGCGCGCATCGCAATGGAACGCGAGCTCGACGCCACCGCCCAGGCAGGCCCCGTTGATCGCGGCGACCGTGGGATACCGCAGCGCCTGGATGCGGCCGAACAGCTCGTGGCCGGTCCTGCTGCCCTCGCGCGCGAGATCCGGTGAGGCGCGCGAGAACTCGTCGAGGTCGGCTCCGGCCGAGAAGAAGTACGGCTTGCCGGTGATCACGAGCGCGGCCCAGTCGCCGCTCTCGAGCTCACCGAGCACGCGGTCGAGCGACTCGAACGCGGACCGTCCGAACACGGTCGGCTTCGTATGGTCGGCGCCGTTGTCGATCGTCACGACTGCGAGCGGCCGCTCGAGCTCCGGCCTTCTCACCTGTGCGAGCTTGAACTGCGTCAGCGGCTTCGGTTCGGAGCCGGGTTTAGCGGCCGCGCCGCGCAGGTCGGCGCGGCCTCTTAGGGTCGGCATCGCAAGCGACGCCTCTAGACACGCTCCCACAGGAGCGCCGCGCCCATCCCCATGCCGACGCAGAGAGCGGTCAGCCCGTAGCGGGAGCTCGGGCGCTCGCGCATCGCATACGCGAGTTGAGCGACGAGCCGCACGCCCGTTGCGGCAAGCGGATGGCCGCACGCGACCGCGCCTCCGTAGGGATTCAGCCGCTCGTCGTCCGGCGAGACTCCCATGCCCTCGCACCAGGTCAGCACCTGGACGGCGAACGGCTCGTTGAGCTCGAAGGCATCGACCTGGTCGATGCTGAGCCCGGCATGCTCGAGCACTTTCTTCGTCGCCGGCACCGGCCCCATGCCCATCAGCTCAGGCTCGACGCCCGCGAACGCGAAGGAGACGCGCCGTCGGTGAGCCCCGCCGAGTTGCCGGCCGTCACGCGGCCGCCCGGGCGGAAGGGCGTCGACAGGTCGCGGATCGCGTCGAGGGAGGTTTCGGGCCGCAGGAACTCGTCGCGGTCGGCCTCGCGCCAACCATCCTCCGTGAAGACGCTCATCGGCACGACCGTCTCCCGCATGACTCCGTTTTGCCAGGCCTCCGCGAGCCGGTGGTGCGAGCGGACGGCGTACGCGTCGGCGTCGTCCTTCGTCAGCTGCGGAAACCGGTCGTGCAAGTTTTCTGCCGTCTGGCCCATGGTCGCGGCCGACGGGTCGATCAGCCGCTCGGCGACGAACCGCGGGTTGTACTCGACGTCCTCGAGCATCGGGTGCCGGCCCATGTGCTCGACGCCGCCCGCGAGGATCACATCCGCCGCCCCCATCGCGATCTCGCCGGCGCCCGTGGTGATCGCCGTCAGCGCGCCTGCGCACATACGGTCGACGGCGAAGCCGGGAACCGTCCGCGGCAGTCCAGCCAGCAACGCCACGTCGCGCCCGAGTGTCAGCCCCTGGTCGCCGACCTGCGCGGTGGCGGCGAAGACGACGTCGTCGATCCGCTCCGGCGGCAGCGAATCGTTGCGGCGCAGCAGCTCGCGGACGAGCTTGACGGCCATGTCATCGGCGCGGGTACGCCAGAAGACGCCTTTCGGTCCGGCGCGCCCGAAGGCGCTGCGGACGCCGTCGACGAAGTAGACCTCGCGGAGCTCGCGCATCGAGCCCAAGGCTAGTAGATGGCCACGGCCTCGCAGCCCGGGCGATCGTCACGGTTTCGGCGCAAACGCGTCACCCACCCGTGCGCCTAACCTCGATACGCTCGAGCCGGGGAGGAGGTTGGCTGTGCCTAACCAAGGAACGAGCACCGGCGAGGACTGGCTGGCCCACGTCGACCGCGAGGAAGCGCGCTACCGCGACGGCGAGAGCCGCCTGCCCGAGGCCGCCGACGCCGACGCTCGCCAGCGCCAGCTGACCCGGCTCGGCAACGCCTCGGTCGGAGCGGGCCTCGCACTGTTGATGACCGGCCGCCGGGACGAAGCCGCCGCCAGTCTCACCCGCGCCGCCGAGCGCTACCGGGAGAGCTTCGCCGGCGCGCCGCCCGGAAGCTGGGGCCGCCCGATCGGGGCGATCAAAGCACGCCTTCTGGCAGGGGACTGGGACGGCGCCGCGGCCGACGCGCGCTGGGCGCTCGAGGCCGGTGCCGCCGAAGCCGACTCACCGATCGGGCGCTACGCGGCCGCGCTCGCCTTGCTCGTGCTCGGCGACGACGCGCATGCGCGTATCCACGCGAACGCGGTCCGAACCCGCGACGACTTCCCGGCAGAGGTCGGCGACGCGCTCGCGTTCCTCGCAGCCCACGACGTGGACGGCTACACCCTGGCCGTCGAGGCAGTGCTCCAGTCGTTCGAGCAGCGGGACGAGTACCTCGAAGACATTCCCGTTGCGGACACCGCGCTCGTCCTGCAGGCGCTGGCCGCCCGACGAGGGTTCGCCGCCGAGCTCTCCTCGCCGCTGCTGCCTGCCTGAGACTCGTCTTTAGAAGAAGGAATCGGCCTTCCGTCGGGTGTTAGCCGGACGCCCGGGCAGAGCCCGGACGTCCTCTTGGTCGGCGTCGCAAGCGAGCGCCGAAGCTAGTCGGTGCTGCCGGTGCGAACCGGATGCATGAACGCAGTGACCACCAGCGGCTGGGCGTCGTCGGTCTCCTCGTCGCGCACGCGTTCGGCGATCTCCTCGATCAAGCGCAGCGCACGTTCGGCGGGAATTCGTACGGTCGTCTGGGTGATCCGGAAGTCTCCCGAGGCTCCGAAGGCATCCCACGCTCGTTGGAGATCGTCGAGCATCGACGCGCGCACATCGGTGCCGAGCCCCGTCGAAACGAGCTCCGGCGCCACGCGCACCGTCCGCGCGACTGCGCGGTAGGGCTTCTCACGGCCCTTCCCGCCGTCGGCGAGATCGATCAGCCCGGCCCGCAGCAGCATCCGGACGTGGAAGTGCAGGTGGCCGGGGTCGACGCCCAACCGCTGGGCGAGCTCGCGGTTCGTCAGCGAGCCCTCCTCGCTCTGGCCCAGCATCTCGAGGACACGCAGCCGCAGAGGGTGACCGAGCGCCTTCAGTTGCTCCGGACGGTCGATCGTGAAGACGTCGAGTAGCGGCGGCTGCGACTCGGGTGACGACACGTCTGCGTATATATACGGAAACGCCGCTCGTTGTCTAGTCGCGCAACCGCGAAGCGGCCTTTTGATCCAGAATCGCGAGTGTCTCGCCGCTCTCCGCGCGTATCAGGCTGCCCGGCACGGCGGGATCGGGCGGCCCGGCGAGAACCCCTGCGACGGCCTCCGCCTTTTGCTCCCCGGTGACCAGGAAGACGATGCGGCGGGCGCTGCGCAGCGCGGGCGGCGTCAAGGTCACGCGCTCGACGAAGGGATCGAGCTTCGCTTCGGCGGGAATCGCGAGGCGCTCGGTCTCCGTCAGGCCGGGCGAGTTCGGAAACAGCGACGCGACGTGTCCGTCGGGGCCGAGACCGAGCAAGAGCAGGTCGAGTGTCGTTCCTCTCAGCTCCTGGTCGTACGAGGCGGCTGCCGCGGCAGGCTCGTCTTCGCCACGGATCCGGTGGACTCGACCCGGATGAGCCTCGAGTCGGTCGAGGAGCGTCCTCCGCGCGAGCCCGAAGTTCGACCGCTCGTCGTCGGGCGGCACGCAACGCTCGTCTCCCCACCAGACGCCGGCGCCGCTCCAGTCCGGCTCGAGGTCGGCGGCGAGCTCGTAGGCGCGACCCGGCGTCGAGCCGCCCGTGAGCGCGATCTCGCTCCCGGCGCGCGCGGCCTCGGCGAGGAGCTCGGCGACTTGTTTCGCCGCAGACTCTTCGTCGTCCGTGACGATCAGCTCGGCGTCCCGCGCCCTCACGTCGGGCCGGCCGCGAGCTCGCGCGAACGCTCCAATGGAGCACGTGTCATGGCGCGCCGGCCGCGAGCTCGCGCGAGCGGTCCATTGCCGCCTGAATAGCGTTCAGGAAGGCGGCGCGAACGCCGGCTTGCTCCAGCTCGCGCACCGCCCGGATCGTCGTGCCGCCGGGCGAGGTGACCCGTTCGCGGAGCTCGACGGGATGCATCTGCTCGTCGCGGAGCAGCTTCGCGCTTCCGAGCATTGTCTGGACGACGAGCTGTGTCGAGACCTCGCGCCCGAGCCCGAGCAGGATGCCCGCCTCGATCATCGCCTCGGCCAGGAGCGCGAAGTACGCCGGGCCGGAGCCGGAGACCGCCGTGACGGCGTCCATGTACGGCTCGGGCACGCGGACGACGGCGCCGAGATGCAAGAGGGCTTCCTCGGCCAGGGCGAGGTGTGGCTCGTCCGCGTTGGCGCCCGCGCACATGCCTGCGATCCCCTCATGCACGATCGCCGGCGCGTTCGGCATCGCGCGCACGACGGGAACGCCCTTCGGCAAGCGCTCCTCGATCGCCGTGGTCGGAATCGCAGCAGCGACCGAGAGGACGGTCTGGTCCGGGCTGACGACCGGTGCGATCTCCTCGAGCAGGACGTCGAAGTCCTGCGGCTTGACCGCGATCACGATCAGGGCCGCATCGGCGACCGCGTCGGCATTCGACAGCGTCGCCTCCACGCCGAGCTTTTCCCGAAGCTCGTTCACGCGCTCCTCTCGTCGCCCGGTCGCGACGAGCTCGTCCGGCTTGCGCCAGCCTCCGCTGATTAAGCCCGCGATCAAAGCCTCGCCGAGGGTGCCCGCACCGAGTACCGCGACGCGCCTTTCGTTCACCGCCATGTCTGGAATCTAAGCAGCGAGGCGCCCGGGGACGTCGATCGTCCCCTGGCCGAGACCGGCGAGCATGTACACGCTCGCCAGACCGGCCCATTCACCGTATGGCTCGAGCAGCTCCGCGGTCTCCCAGCCTTCAACGCGGCGCCCGCGCATTCGGGCGAGCAGTTTGATCAGTCCAAGGTCGCCTACGAGCCCCCGCTCGTAGCGCCCGAGGCCTTCCAGGCAGACGACGCCGACCGACCACGGGCCGATTCTCGCCTCCCGGACGAGCCGCGCAGCGGCGGCGTCCGTCGAAACCTCCCGCAGCCGCTCGAGGTCAAGCGAGCGGCACAGCCGGACAAGCGCGCTCGCGCGCGGCCCGCCGAGGCCGAGCGCCCGGAGCTCGGCCGGCGAAAACCGGCCCATCACCGCAGGCGTCGGCGCCGCGTGCAGGCCGTCCAGCGAAGGCGTCGACGCGCGCACGACCCGGCGCTCAATCTCCCGCGCCCTACGCGCCGTGATCAGCTGGCCGCAGAGTGCGCGGAGCAGGGCCTGGGTTACCGTTGCGCACCGCAGGGGTCGCAGCCCTTTGAGCCGCCGAACCGTCGCTCCCAGGAACGGGTCGCGAGCGAAGCGCTGCACGAACTCCGAGTGGTCGTCGTCGAGCCCGAGCGTAAACCGCACGCGCTCGACCGCTTCCTCGCTTGGTGCGCGGACGACCACCACGCCGTCAGCGAGTTGTCGCGCCTCGGCGATCGCGAGCCGGCCGCCCACCTCGTAGACGGCGCGGAGAACTCCGCGGGCTGCGACCCGTGTCGCGTCGCTGCCGTGCCGCGTCGAGAGTCGGAGCGAATAGGGACCGCGCGCTCGGAGCGAAGCCTCGATCAACCGCGACTCTGTACGGGCTTCGAGGCGCTGAGCTGGGCTGCGCGGTCGAGGACGTCGAGCGCCTCCGACTCTCGCCCGGACTTGCGCAGATAGCGAGCCCAGGCGCGGAACGCGTCCGCCTTCTCGACCTGCCGCCCGTGCTTCTCGATGAGCTCGACTGCGCGTTCGAAGGTCTCGTTCGCTTCGGGCTTTTCCTGTTGCGCAAGTGCCTCGGCCAGAATCACCAAGACGACGCCGTGCTCTGCCGGATGGTCATCGCCTAGCGCGGAGAGAGCTTCGCGGGCAAGCCGCTCCGACTCCTCCGGCCGGTTGAGTAGACCGGCGCGCCTTGCCTGGTCGGCGCGGAGATTTGCGAGATCGAGCGGATCGGGCTTCTGCCCGAACATCCGCTCGGCCGCATCGAATTGCGCCCCGGCTTCCTGCACCTTTCCCTGAGAGATCATGATCGTGCCGCAGAGCAGATGTGCACGCGCGAGATGGAGCGTGTCTTCCGTCACCTCGAGTAGCGCGATCGCGCGCCGGATGTAGTCGAGCGCGGCCGCCGGCTGGCCGCGAACCTCGTTCAGACGAGCCAGCGACCAGTAGAGCCGGACTCGCGTATAGGGGTCGGTCACCTGCTTGGCTTGAGCGAGCGCGTCTTCGAGCACGCCCTCTGCACGACTGAGGTCGCCCAGGTCGCTGAGCGCGTAGCTCAGGTACGTCGAAAAGCGAACCTGATTCGTGGTGTCTTCGGGATGTTCTTCTGCCACACGGACGAGACAGGCTTCGAAGAGGTCGACGGCGCGCTGCGGCTGGCCCAGAGAGGCATAGCACTGACCCAGCGTCGCGTAGACATCGGGACGCTGCGACGGGCCCAGGAGCTCGGACCCAATTGCGGCCTCCAGGCGCTCGACCGCGGCGGTGTTGTTCCCGGCCCGCGCCTCGGCGAGCCCGAGCGCGACACGGGCGCGGAGCGCAGAGGCCGAGTCGCCCGCAGCGATCGCGTCATCGAGGATCCCCTGGACGGTGTCGCAGGCTTCCCCGGGATCGTCGGCCAGGCGCAGCCTGAGCTCCGCATCGGCAAGCCGGAGCTCTCGCTCGTCGACCTCGCGGAGATCGGACCCGGTCTCGAGGTATTCCACTGAGACGCCGAGCTTCGGAGCGAGCTGTCTGAGGGCCTTGACGGACGGGCGCCGCGCTTCTGCCTCGATCCGCGAGATGTAGGCATACGAGACCCCGGGAGACGAGAGCTCGCGCTGCGAAAGGTTGCGTTCGAGGCGTAATCGGCGCAGGCGCTGCCCGATTGACTCTGGTCCAGTCGTCGGTGGCCCCACCATCGCCTGCGGCCTATCTTCGTCCTTCAGACGGCTGCCGTCAAAACCCAGGCGCGTGGATGTCTGACAACAAATGACTACACAGCTTTCGGACCCACCCTCCTCTAGGCTTCGCACGCATGGCCTCGACGATCGATCCGCGCGTCGACATCGGGCACGTCCATCTGAAGGTCTCGGACATCGACCGGGCGCTCGGCTTTTACCGCGACGTGCTCGGGTTCGACCTCATCCTGCGCCACGGCGACGAGGCGGCGTTCCTCAGTGCCGGCGGCTATCACCATCACATCGGCCTCAACACCTGGGAGAGCCGCGGCGGCTCCCCGCCGCCACCGGGGACGACCGGGCTCTACCACGTCGCGATCCGCTATCCGGATCGAGCGACGCTGGGCGACGCGCTCCGCCGCCTCAGGGATGCGGGCATGCCGGTCAGCGGCGCAACCGATCACGGCGTCAGCGAGGCGATCTACCTGCGCGACCCGGACGGAAATGGGATCGAGCTCTACCGCGATCGCCCACGTGAGGAGTGGCCGCGTGCCGACGACGGGGAGGTCACGATGTACAACGCGCCCCTTGACCTCGAGGCGCTGCTCGCGGAGGCCAGCTCCTAGTTTCTTAGGTTCCCGGCGAGACGGTCCGCTGCGTCTGCGGTTCGCTGACCTGGGTGTCCTGGACGACGGTGCGCCGAGAGAAAAGGCCGAGCGCGTAGCCGGCGAAGTAGAGGATCAAGCCGCCCGCGCCATAGAAATGCCCGATCCAGCGGAGAGCTTGCATGCCCTGGGAGCCGTAGGGCTGGATCGTCCCGCTCGACCAGAGCGGGTAGAGGATTGGGCAGACGATGAGCCACGCGCCCGCTGCGAAGGCGAGCAGCGCTCCGAGGGCGCCGCCGCCGCGTGACGGCGTCATCAGCATCAGCCCGCCGACGACTGCGACGATTCCCGGGATCAGCTGTGTCTCCCACTGCTTCGCGGAGAACTGCCAGGTCGCGTCGTTGAAGAAGCCGAAGTTGAAGAGCGGCCCGACGAGCGCTGCGGCAATCACCCAGCCGCCGAGCAGAGCGATCAGGAAGCCGAAGGGAATTGTCTTGGGCGTCCAGGTGGTGGTTGATCTTCGGAAGGCCACGAGTCGGTTATGCGCGGTTTGGGCAAATCGAAACGGTGTAGCGTTGACGCATGCCGCGTGGGTATATGGAGGGGCCTGCCGCCGAAGAGGCCGAGCGGAGGCTCGAAGAGCTCGAACGCGGGCCGACCGCCGATGAACCCGAGCAGCGCCTCGCGGTTTTCGGCTCTACGGACGATGATTCCGAACCGCATTTCCTAGGCTGGCGAGACGAGGTCGACCCGGACGAGCTGTTCGAGAGCGGACGCGCCTGGGGCCTGAAGGTCATGCGCCGCAGCGCCGCCTAGTCGCGATCGGCCTGAGCGTCGGCTGAGCATCCCGATCTGGCCAGCCCCCATGGGGGGTGCAAAAAGCGCCCCTACCGGAACGCTAACGAGGATCTCGTACCGTGTCTGTCACGCGTCTGCGCCGAAATCGTGACAACGCGCTATACCTACGGCGATGGCCAAGCAGGCCAAACCGGTCGAGCAGGTCGACAGCGTCATCGTCCGCTTTGCGGGCGACTCCGGCGACGGCATGCAGTTGACCGGCGGGCGCTTTACGAGCGAGACCGCCGTGCTTGGGAACGACCTCTCGACCCTCCCCGATTTCCCGGCGGAGATCCGGGCACCGGCCGGCTCGCTGCCGGGCGTCTCCGGCTTCCAGGTTCACTTCGCCGACCACGACATCCTGACCCCGGGCGACGCACCAAACGTGTTGGTGGCGATGAACCCCGCGGCGCTGAAGACGAACCTGCGCGACCTGCCGCGCGGCGCGACGCTGATCGTCGACCAGGACACGTTCACGGAACGCAATCTCGCCAAGGCGGGCTACGACACGAACCCGCTCGAGGATGGGTCGCTCGACGGCTACGACGTCCATACCGTGCCGCTGACGACGATGACGCTCGAGGCGACGAAGGAGGTCGAGGGCGTCACGAAGCGCGAGGCCGAGCGCGCCAAGAACATGTTCGCGCTCGGGCTGATGTCGTGGCTCTACCACCGCCCGACCGAGCACACGGTCACCTTCCTCGAGCGCAAGTTCGCCAAGCGGCCCGAGATCGCCGAGACGAACAAGCGAGCCTTCCAGGCGGGCTACGCGTTCGGAGAGACGACCGAGGACTTCGCCGTCTCCTACGAGGTCAAGCCCGCGAAGCTCCGGCCCGGCACCTACCGGAACATCACCGGCAACCAGGCGCTCGCCTACGGGCTGATCGCCGCCAGCGTCAAGTCCGGGCTGCCGCTCTTCCTCGGCGCGTACCCGATCACGCCCGCCAGCTCGATCCTCGAAGAGCTCGCCAGGCACAAGAATTTCGGCGTCCGCACCTTCCAGGCCGAGGACGAGATCGCGGCCGTCGGCGCATCGCTCGGCGCCAGCTTCGGCGGCTCCCTGGGGGTCTCGACCTCCGCCGGGCCCGGCGTCGTGCTCAAGAGCGAGACGGTCGGCCTCGCGGTAGCGCTCGAGCTGCCGTTGCTGATCCTCGACATCCAGCGCGCAGGCCCGTCGACGGGGATGCCGACGAAGCCCGAGCAGGCCGACCTGCTGATGGTCCTCTTTGGCCGCAATTCCGAGTCGCCGGTGCCGGTGATCGCCGCTTCGACGCCGGCACAGTGCTTCGAGGCCGCGATCGAGGCGGCGCGAATCGCGCTCAAGTACAGGACGCCCGTCTACCTGCTCTCCGACGCCTATCTCGCCAACGGCTCCGAGCCGTGGCTGCTTCCGGACGTGAATGCGATCGCCGAGATCGACGCGGGCTTCACCACCGAGGCGCCCGCGGAGGGCGAATTCCTGCCCTACGTCCGCGACGACGAGACGCTCGCCCGGCTGTGGGCGATCCCCGGCACGCCCGGGCTCGAGCATCGGATCGGCGGCCTCGAGAAGCAGGACCTGACCGGCAACGTCTCTTACGACCCCGAAAACCACGACCTGATGACCCGACTGCGCGCGGAGAAGATCGCCGGCATCGCCTCCGACATCCCTGAGCTGGGGGTCGACGACCCAGACGGCGCCGACCTGCTCGTCCTTTCCTGGGGCGGCACCTACGGGCCGGTCGCCGCCGGCGTCCGCCGCGCGCGGGGCGACGGCAAGGTCGCGCACGCCCATCTGCACTACCTGAACCCGTTCCCCCGCAACACGGGCGAGGTCGTCGGCGCCTACGAGAAGCTCCTCATCCCGGAGCTCAACCTCGGCCAGCTGCGCAAGCTGATCCGCGCCGAGTTCCTCGTCGACGCGGCCGGGTTCAACCTCGTCCGCGGCCTGCCGTTTCGGGCCAGCGAGGTACAAGAGGCAATCGAGGCGATGCTCTGAGCGAGTCGGAACCCATTTGGCCGCTCGGAAGCCGCTGGTCGGTCCTGACCGTGCTCGCCCTCCTCGGCACCGTGGTCTCGCTGATCGGCAGGATGTGGCTCGAAGCAGCTGTCTTCTTGGCCGCCGCGGT
>MNDB01000012.1 GCA_001914705.1 Actinobacteria bacterium 13_2_20CM_68_14
TCCGCACCCGCGGCGAGCTGGCAGGCCGAGGCAACGAGATTGATCCCGCTCGCCTTGCTCGCGAAGGGAACCGTCCGCGAGGCGCGCGGGTTGACCTCGAGCACGTAGAGATCGCCGTCTGCGATCGCGAGCTGGACGTTCAGGAGGCCGACGACGCCGAGCGCCGCGCCGAGCTCCCGGACGACCTCTTCCACGTACGTCCGCTCGAGCGGGTTCAGCGCCGGCGCGGGCAGCACGCAGGCGGAGTCGCCGGAGTGGACGCCCGCCTCCTCGACGTGCTGCATGACAGCTGCGACGTACGTGTCCTCGCCGTCGCAGAGCGCGTCGACGTCGAGCTCGAGCGCCTGCTCGAGGAACCTGTCGAGCAAGATGCGTCCCTGGGTGCCCGCCATGGCCGCGCGAACCTCCTCGGGTCCGTAACAGACGCGCATCGCACGTCCGCCGAGCACGTAGGAGGGCCGAACGAGCACCGGGTAGCCGATCCGCTCTGCCGCCGCGACCGCTTCGTCCGGCCCGGTCGCGGTGCTCCAGTCCGGGCAGCGGATCTGCAGCTCGTCCAGCAGTGCGCCGAAGCGCTCGCGGTCCTCGGCGAGGTCGATCGCCTCCGGCGAGGTGCCGAGGACGCGATGGCCGGCGGCCTCGAGCGCCCGCGCGAGCTTCAGCGGGGTCTGCCCGCCGAACTGCGTGACGATCCCGGCCGGCCGCTCCCGGTCACAGATCGCCAACACCTCCTCGATGCACAGCGGCTCGAAGTAGAGCCGGTTAGAAGTGTCGTAGTCGGTCGAGACGGTTTCCGGGTTGCAATTCACCATCACGGCCTCGTAGCCCAGCTCGCGGAACGTCTTCGCCGCGTGGACGCAGCAGTAGTCGAACTCGATTCCCTGGCCGATCCGGTTCGGGCCGGAGCCGAGGATGACGACCGAGCGGCCTGGCACAGGCGGTGCCTCGTCTTGCTCGCCCCAGGTCGAGTAGAGGTAGTTCGAGCCCGCCTCGACCTCACCGGCGCACGAATCAACGCGGCGAAAGGCCGGCTTGACGCCCCAGGAACGGCGCTTGGCTCTCGCCTGTTCCTCAGTCGTTCCGCACCGGGCGGCGATGTCGGCGTCCGAGAGCCCGAGCCGCTTCAGGCGGAGCCAGTCGTCTGCGACGAGGTCGTCGAGCGAGTGCACGCGCGCGAGGGCCGAGACCACGCTCTCCAGCTCCCGCCGGAACCAGGGATGGACGCCCGACGGGACTGTGTCGAGCGCCTCCCAGGGCGTGACCGCGCCGCCGTCGAGCTCCCGTGAGCGGATCGCCTTGAGGAATGCCTCCGTGAAGGTGCGGCCGATTCCCATCGCCTCGCCAACCGACTTCATCTGCGTACCGAGCTCGGTCTCGGCGCCCGGGAACTTCTCGAACGCGAAGCGCGGCGCCTTGACGACAACGTAGTCGAGCGTCGGCTCGAAGCTCGCGGGCGTCGTGCCGGTCAGGTCGTTCGGGATCTCGTCGAGCGTGTAGCCGACCGCCAGCTTGGCGGCGACCTTGGCGATCGGGTAGCCCGTCGCCTTCGAGGCGAGCGCCGACGAGCGCGAGACGCGCGGGTTCATCTCGATCACTCGTAGCTCTCCGCTCTCGCGATGGCGGGCGAACTGGATGTTCGAGCCGCCGCACTCGACGCCGACGGCGCGGATCACGTCCGCAGCGGAGTCCCGCAGCTCCTGGTACGCCTCGTCGGAGAGCGTCATCTGCGGCGCGACCGTGACCGAATCGCCCGTGTGAACGCCCATCGGGTCGAGGTTCTCGATCGAGCAGACGATGACGACGTTGTCGCGGCGGTCGCGGATCACCTCGAGCTCGAACTCGTCCCAGCCCAGCAGAGACTCCTCGACCAACCCCTGCCGCACCGGACTCTCGGCGAGGGCCCGCTCGAGGAGTCCTTCGAGCTCGGACAAGGACCTTGCGGTGCCGCCGCCGTGGCCGCCGAGGGTGAAGGCCGGCCTTAGGATCACGGGGAAGCTCAAGTCGATNNNNAGGTCGGCGGGATCGGTGACGATCGTCGACTCCGGCACTTTCAGCCCGGCGAGCCGGACGGTCTCGCGGAAGAGCTCGCGGTCCTCGGCGCGGCGGATCACGTCGGGCCCGGCGCCGATCAGCTCGATATCGAGCGCCTCGAGCACCCCTGCGGCAACGAGCTCCAGCGCCAGGTTCAGCGCGGTCTGGCCGCCGAGCGTCGGCAGCAGCGCATCGGGGCGCTCACGGCCGAGCACGTCGGCGACGCCGTGCAGGTCGAGCGGCTCCAGGTAGGTGCGGTCGGCGAAGCCGGGGTCGGTCATGATCGTCGCCGGGTTCGAGTTGACGACGATCGTGCGGAAGCCGTCCTCGCGCAACACCTTCAGCGCCTGCGACCCTGCATAGTCGAACTCGCAAGCCTGGCCGATCACGATCGGGCCTGAGCCAATCAGGCAGATCGAACGGAGGTCACGCCGCCTTGGCATACGCCACCCCTCCGACCCATTCCTCCAACAACGGCCAGGCATCGTGGGGGCCGGGCCCGGCCTCGGGGTGGAACTGCACCGACCGGGCGCGTAGCCACGGGAAGTCGAGGCCCTCGACGGTGCCGTCGTAGAGCGAGACGTGCGTGACCTCTTTGGCCGCGCTTGCCTTGACGGCGAAGCCGTGGTTCTGGCTGGTCACGAGCACTCGGTCGGAGCGCTTGTCGAGCACGGGATGGTTGGCGCCCCGATGCCCGAACGGGAGCTTGTAGGTCTCGTGGCCGGTCGCGAGCGCGAGCAGCTGGTGGCCGAGGCAGATGCCGAGCATCGGCACCCGGCCGAGCAGAGCCCGGATGGTCTCGACCTCGTCGTGGAGCGGCTCCGGGTCGCCCGGCCCGTTCGAGAGCAGGATCCCGTCGAAGGTGTGCAGCTCTCGCAAGGTTGCCGCGTGCGGGAACACGGTCACGGCCGCGCCGGCCGCCGCCAGCCGCTGCAGGATCGAGCGCTTGCAGCCGTAGTCGACAACCGCGATTCGGGCCCTGCCCGAATCGCTAGCGACGTAGGGCGCATCGGTCGAGACTTCAGCCACAAGCGGGCGCCCCGCCATCGGCGGCTGCTCGGCGACAACCCGCAGCGCCTCCTCGACCGACGCGTCGCCTGCCACGGCGATAGCGCGCATCGCACCTCGATCCCGCAGGTGCAGGGTCAACGTCCGGGTGTCCGCCCCTGAGAGGCCGACGAGCCCGTGCTCCACGAGCCAGTCCGTCCAGGCCGGCCCGCGCGCCTCGCGCATGACAACCGCGCGCGCGTGGGGCGCCGCCGACTCAGAGCGCGCCTGCTCGACGCCGTAGTTTCCGACCATCGGCGCGGTGAAGGTGACGATCTGCTCGGCGAAGCTCGGGTCGGTGACGATCTCCTGGTAGCCGGTCATCGCGGTCGTGAACACGGCCTCGCCGAAGGCGAAGCCCTCCGCGCCGACCGATTCGCCGGCAAAGACGGTGCCGTCCTCGAGCGCCAGAAAGCCTTTCAACGCTTCACCTCCTGCTTTGAGAGCCACTCGCCGTGCTCGAGGTAATGGCGCGCACGAGCGGCGTTGAGCCGGGCGAATTCGAGGTCGGGCCGCTCCTCCGACCAGGCGAGCGAGGCCGCCACTGCCTCGCGCAGACGCTCCTCGGGAACCGGCTCGAAGTAGTCGGTCCACACCCGGATCCGCTCCTGCGCTATGCCCGCGTCGATCACGAACCAGTGGTCGAGCTCGTCGGGCGCCTCCCGCGCACCGTCGTCGTCGACCTCGAGGTTAAGGTCGAAGTCGGGCGGCTGCCGGCCTCGCACGTAGGCGGCCAACTCGAGCCTCCGCCCGGGCCGTTCCAGCGCCGCGATCCGCTCGATCGCGCGGCGGCGCGGCTCGCCCTGGAGTGGAGCATCGACGACGACCACGAGGTCGAGGTCGCTCTCGCCGGGCCGGTAGCCGCCGACCAGTCCGGAGCCGAGCACGAACGAATCGAGCACCCCTACCTCCTCGTCGATCGCGGCAACGACATCGGCGCGGTAGGCCTCGGCGGCGGCGTCCAGGTATGTCGGAGCCACGGCGATCACCCCTCGAACGCGACCCTCCCGGCCGCGATCGTCAGCCGCACCTTGCCCTTGACGGTCTGGCCGAGCAGCCACGAGTTCGCCGAGCGCGAACGGAAGTCGCTCTCGGAGACGCGCCTGCTCGCCTTCAGGTCGAGCAGGACGAGGTTCGCGGGCGCGCCGACGGCGATCCGCGGCGCATCCAGGCCGTACGCGCGCGCCGGCCCCGCGGACATCCGCTCGAGCAGCGTCTCGAGCTTCAGCAGCCCGGGCTCGACGAGATGCGTGTAGAGCGCGGAGAAGGCGGTCTCGAGCCCGGTGACGCCGAAGGGCGCTGCCTCGAACGGCACCTCTTTCTCGTGACGCGCGTGCGGGGCGTGATCGGTCGCAACGGCGCCGATCGTGCCGTCGCGGAGGCCGGCGATCAGCGCCTGCCGGTCCTCCTCGGCTCTCAGCGGCGGGTTCATCTTCACGTTCGGGTCGAGCGAGCGAACCGCCTCGTCGGTCAGGCAGAGGTGGTGCGGCGTCACCTCCCCCGTGGCGACGACGCCGGCAACCTGTGCGCGCGAAAGCGCTTCCACCGACTCGCGCGCCGACAGGTGCAGGAGATGCAGCGGCTGTCGCTCGTAGGCGGCGAGCGCCAGATCGCGCTCGACCATCAGGCTCTCGGCCACGGAGGGATAGCCCTCGAAGCCGAGCTCGGCGGAGACGGCGCCCTCGTGCATCTGACCGCCCTTCGACAGCGTCGGCTCCTCGCAGTGCAGCGCCAGCCGTCTGCGGGTGACGGCGCCGTACTGGAGCGCGCGCCGCATCAGGCCGGGCGCGACCACCGGCTGCCCGTCGTCGGTGAAAGCCGCAGCGCCTGCGGAGGCAAGCTCGGCCATCTCGGTCAGCTCCGCCCCGCCCTGGTTTCTCGTGATCGCTGCGAGAAAGCCGACCGGCACGTCCGCCTCTGCCTGGGCCGTCTCGGCGAGCGAGCCGAGCACGGCCGCCGAGTCGACGACCGGCTCCGTATTCGGCATCGCCAGGATCGCGCAGTAACCGCCGGCTGCTGCGGCGGCGGTGCCGGAAGCAATCGTCTCCTCGTCCTCGCGGCCAGGCGTGCGCAGGTGGACGTGCGGATCGACGAACGCGGGCGCGAGCACGAGGCCTTGCCCGTCGACGACGCGGTGCGCGTTCGTCTCGAGGTTCGTCCCCAACTGGACGATCGTGCCGCCGTCGACGCGGACGTCCAGCACCGCGTCCACGCCCGCGGCCGTGTCGAGCACGTGCGCACCGCGGATGACGAGATCGTCGCGGCCCTGCTTGCCGAACAGCATCACGCAGCTCCGATCTCGTGCAGGGCCGCGGCCTGGACGCCCGCGGGCCCATGCGTGAGCAGGTCGTAGAGAACCGCCATCCGAACGACGAGCCCCGAGCGAACCTGCTGCTCGATCAGCGCGTCCGCGGCGTCGGCGACGACCGGGTCAATCTCGACCCCGCGGTTCATCGGCCCCGGATGCATCACCTTCTGGCCGGGCCGGAGCCTTTCGGGCGTCACCCCCCAACGCGCCGTGTACTCGCGGAGCGAGGGCACAAAGTTGGCGCCCTCGGCCATCCGTTCCCGCTGCATCCGCAGGACGTAGACGACATCGGCGGCCTTGATCGCGTCGATCTCGTAAGAAACCTCGCAGCCCATCGCCTCGATCCCGCGCGGGATCAGCGGCGGCGGCCCGACCAGCGTCACGCGCGCGCCCATCAGCGCGAGCGCCTGGATGTTCGAGCGCGCGACGCGCGAGTGCAGAACATCGCCCACGATCGCGACGTGCAGGCCCTCGATCCGCCCGAGCTCTTCAGAGATCGTGTAGAGGTCGAGCAGCGCCTGGGTCGGGTGCTGGTGCTTCCCGTCGCCGGCGTTGACGATGTGCGCGTTGGTGTAGCGGGCGACCAGCTGCGGGGCGCCGATCTGCGGGTGGCGGATGACGATCACATCCGGGTCGTAAGCCCCAAGCGTCAGTGCCGTGTCCTTCAGGGACTCCCCTTTGTCGACCGAAGAGCCGGCTGACTTGATCGACATCGTGTCGGCCGAGAGCCGCTTCGCGGCCAGCTCGAAGCTCGACGAGGTACGGGTCGAAGACTCGTAGAAGAGGTTGACGACCGTCTTGCCGCGCAGGGTTGGCAGCTTCTTCAGCTCCCGCTCGAGCGATCGCTCGAAGTTGCGCGCGGTGCCGAGCAAGCGCTCGACGTCATCGCGCCCGAGGTCGCCGATCGAGATCAGGTGCCGGCGCGGCGGCTCCTTTGGCGGAAGCAGGTCCTCCCGCATGACGCGGATTTCAGCCACCTACGGCTCCTTTCTTGACGTGACGCTCTTGAGCACGACGCGATCCACCTCGTCGATCTCGACGAGCTGAACGTGGATGCGCTCGTCGCGGTGGGTCGGAAAGTTCTTGCCGACGTAGTCGGGGCGGATCGGCAGCTCGCGGTGTCCGCGGTCGGCGAGCACTGCGAGCTGGACGCGCGCGGGGCGGCCGTAGTCGAACAGCGCCTCGACCGCAGCGCGAATCGTGCGGCCCGTGTAGAGGACGTCGTCGACGAGCACGCAGGTCATCCCGTCGAGCGCGAAGTCGAGCTTGGAGTCGCGGACGAGCGGCTGCGGGTGCTGAGGCGCCTCGCCGCCGCGCACATGCACGTCGTCGCGATAGAAGGTGATGTCGAGCTGACCGAGCACGACCTCGCGGCCCGTGAAGTCGGCGATCCTGCGTCGCAAGCGCTGGGCCAGCGGGACGCCGCGCGTATGGATGCCGACGAGCGCGACCTTGTCCAGCTCGGGGTTCCCCTCGATGATCTCGTGCGCGATCCGGGAGAGCGTCCGCTCGACGGCTTCTTGATCGAGGAGAACCGTCTCGCGCACAGTGTCGGCCACGCTCACGCGCAGGGACGAGCTCGGAAGAGGGCAGGCAGCGTCATTCGCACTCCTTTTCGGCCTCACTGGACCGGGTTAAAGGGGTTCGTGGTCGGGCGGGACCCTAGCGTTTCCTGCGGACGACATCCGTGTCGAAGTCGCTGTCGCCCTTGGAGCCGGCTTAGGACGGTCGCGGACGGCACGCGTCCGGGATCGTCGCTCACTATCCTGGCGCCGGTGGAACAGCAGGCCCTCGAGCGCTTCGCCCATCTGGCTGTGGACTTCAGCGCGAACGTCCAACCGGGGCAGATCGTCACGATCGAGGCGGAGACCGGCATGGAGCCGATCGTCCGCGCGGTTGCGGAGCGCGCCTACGAACGAGGCGCCCGCTTCGTCGACCCGACGTACTTCGACCCGTACGTCAAGAGGTCACGGCTTCAGCATGCCCCCGACGACTCGCTCGAGTTCGTGCCCGAGTGGTACGGGAATCGGATGCTTCAGCTCGGGGACGTCCGCGCCGCGCGGATCGTCTTCGTCCCGCGGGTCTCGCCGGGGATCCTGAACGGCGTCGATCCGAAGCGCGCCGGCCGCGACCAGCTTCCCGACATCCGGGAGCGCCTCGAGATCATCAACAAGCGGCTCGTGAACTGGACGATCATGCCGTTCCCGACCCAGCCTTGGGCCGAGCTCGTCTATCCCGACCTCGACGGCGAGGCGGCCCTCGCCCGGCTGACCCAAGAGCTGAGCCACGTCTGCCGGCTCGACGAGGACGATCCGGTCGCGGCCTGGCGAGAACGCAAGGAGACTCTCCATTCGGTGGCGGCCCGGTTGACCGAACACCACTTCGATGCGATCCGCCTCGAGGGACCCGGGACCGACCTCACGGTCGGCCTCCTGCCCACCTCGCTCTGGGAAGGCGGCTCGGCGACGACGGTCGACGGCATCGAGCACATGCCGAACGTGCCGACCGAGGAGGTTTATACGACGCCCGACGCGACCCGCGCCGACGGGGTCGTGCGGGCGACGAAGCCGCTCGACGTCGCCGGCACGATCGTCAGGGGCCTCGAGGTGCGCTTCGAGGGCGGCCACGCGATCGACATCGAGGCCGACAGCGGCGCCGAGGTGCTACGCGAGCGCGCCGGCTACGACGCGGACGCCTCGCGGCTCGGCGAGCTTGCCCTCGTCGACCGCGAAGGCAGGATCGGGACGCTCGGCACGACCTTCTACAACACCCTGCTCGACGAGAATGCCGCGAGCCACATCGCGCTCGGGAACGCCTACGAGCTCACCGTCGGCGCCGAGGACGTGCCGAAGATCAACAAGAGCGCAATCCACGTCGACTTCATGATCGGCGGCGACGACGTGCAGGTGACGGGCTTGACCGCCGACGGCAGCGAGGTGCCCGTGCTCCGCGGCGGCACCTGGCAAATCTAGAGGGACTGTCCCCGCCGGGGACTGTCCCTGAAGCGGTTGGGACTCGAGGCGCCGCTTTGATGTCGGCCGCTGCGGGGACAGTCCCTTAGAGCGACCACCGGCGCTGCCCCAAGCTGATCCAGCGGGACAGTCCCTACACGTCTGTGATCGCGCCCCGGATGGCGCCTTCGTGCTCCTGCAGGTCGCTGTCAGACATGCCGTGCTCGCTTCTCGCGTGCTCCGCCGCCTGAGCCATCACTTCTTCTTCGGTCTCCCCGTTGAACTGCGCCTGGCAGTCGAAGCCAACGTCCCCACAATTGAGCTGCTTCGCCATCGTCGCCTCCTCGGTCGGGTTCCGCGACTCTAACGCTCCGCAATCGCGACGAGCCAGTGGATCTCATAGTCAACCTGGGCGGGCAAGTTCCGTTCGGCGAGTATCCGGCCCTGCTCGTACTCGGCGTCGTCCAAGAGGTCGAAGGTCGAGATGTGTCGTCCTGCGATTTTCGCCAACGCCGTCTCGCGGTCGATCCGGTCGCGCTGGTGGTGCCTCACGAGCCGGACCTGCCCGAATCCGGCCTCGCGTAGCTCATTCTCGAGCTCGCCGGCCGTCGAGAAGCGTGCGCGATCGATCGCCTCGAAGCGCGGGAAGTACTGGTTCAGCCAGAAGTCCGAGAAGTACGTCGAGTCGAACGTGACCACGCAGGCGCGCCCGCCTGGTGCGAGCAGCCGCCGCGCGGCACGGAACGCCGCTGGTCGATCGAGAAGATGAACGACCAGCCAGTAAACGACGCGGTCGAACCAGGAGTCCTTGAGCGGCGGATCCTCGGCGCGAGCGAGTTTCAGCTTCACATTCGCCGGCACCCGTTTCCTCGCCATTGCGAGCATCTCGGCCGACGAATCGATTCCCCACACCGACGACTCCGGTGCGAGCGCGGCTACGAGCCTTCCCGTTCCGCAGCCGACGTCCAGCACCCGCTGCCCGCGCAGGTCGGCCTCGCGTGAAACCAGCTCGAAGAGCTCCCACCAGTTGTCATCTTGCGGACGAAGGTCGTCGTAGGTTGCGGCCCGCGCGTCGAAGTCCGGCCGTCTCAGAACCACTCAGGCGTCGGAGACGAGGTCGTCAGGATCCGTCAGCGCCTCGATCGCGTGCTGGGCAGCCTCGAGCGAATCTTCGGCCACGAGCACCTTCTGCGGGGTGTCCTCGTTCGCCCGCGGGTGGTGCTCGACCGCCGGCTCGAGCTCGGACGCAATTCCGGCCTGGTTAAGGATCGTCTGCAGCTCTTCGGCCTCGGCGATGTCCTCGGCGAGCGCCACCTGGACGAGCTGGGTCATTTGACCGCCTCCTCACGTTCGGGCTCGGCGACGTCATCTCGGCCGCGGCGGACGCCGCGCTTGACCAATCTTGGCGCACCCCGCTCCGGGAACGGTACGTCGATCACGTCGAAGTCCTTCGGCACCACGGTGTCGGGGAAGATCGTACGCGCCTCACGTGCAACCTCGGGTCCGAAGTAGCGATTCGAGAGGTGCGTCAACGCCAGGAACGACACCTCGGCATCTCGCGCGATCTCCGCAGCCTCGAGCGCGGTCGAGTGCGCGGTCTCGCGGGCGCGCTCTCGCTCCTCGTCCAGAAAGGTCGCCTCGTGCACGAGCACTTCGGCCTCGCGTGCCGCCTCGAGCACGATCGGCGAAGGCGCGGTGTCGCCTGCCAGCACGACCCTCCGCCCGGGACGCGCCGGCCCCAGCACCGCGTCCGGCGTCACCACCCGGCCGTCCTCCAGCTCGATCGACTCCCCACGCTGGAGCAGGCCTCGCTGAGGCGGGTCGACGCCGAGCGCATCCGCAGCCTCGACGTCGAAACGCCCGGGCCGCGGCTCCTCGACGAGCGCGTAGCCGACCGCCGAGACGCCGTGCGCGGGCGCGAAGGTGACGAGGTTGTAGCCCGCGCGCTCGAGCACGTCGCCGGCCTCGAGCTCCTCGAGGCGGACCTTGTACGTCAGCTTCCCGAAGATTCGCTTCAGCGCTGCGAACAGATCGTGCAGTCCCGGCGGGCCGTAAACCGTCAGGTCGATCTCGCGCCCACGCAGGGCGAAGGTCTTCAGCATGCCGGGCAGGCCGAGATAGTGGTCGGCGTGGTAATGGGTGAGAAAGACCTCGCGCAGTTCGACGAGGCCGACGGTCGAGCGGAGCATCTGCCGCTGCGTCCCCTCGGCGCAGTCGAACAACAGCCGCTCGCTGCCGCGACGAATGAGCAGCGCCGAAGGCGCCCGCTTGGCCGTCGGCACCGACCCGGAGGTGCCGAAGAAGACGAGGTCGAGGTCCACGCGGGCAAGTGTAGGCTCGCGCGGTGGCAAACCTTGATGTCCCGCCTGCCGCGGCCAGCGAGCAGGCGCGTGAGCAGCTGGGCCGGCAGGTGGACGCCCAGGTGTACGACGAGATTCGCGAGCTCTGGAAGCGCCACTCGATCGCGGAGGAGCACCGCGATCTACCCGGCCTGATCGCGACCCTGACGGAGGACTGCGTCTACGAAATCCCGGAGTCGAAGCAGCGGTGGAATGGCCACGCGGGCGCGACCGAGTTCTACAACGGCCTGCTGACCGCCTTTCCGGACATCCACTTCGCCCTGATGGAGATCGTGATCGGGCCGCAGGGAGTCTGCGAGGAGGCTCTCGTCACGGCCACGCACGCTCGCGACTGGTTGGGTGTCCGAGCGAGCGGGCAGCGGCTCGAGTTCACCGTCGTGATCTTCTTCCCCTGGCACGCCGACAAGCGGCTATTCGCAGGCGAGCGCATTCACGTCTCCGGCTTGAGCGTCTAGGGCAAGACCAGCTTCTGACCAGGCTGCACGACGTCCCCGGCCAGGTCGTTCCGCTCTTCCAGCCGGTAGATCGCAGCGCGCGGATCTCCGCTGTAGTGCGAGCTCGCGATCGACCAGAGCGTGTCGTACCGCTTGACCGTGTAGATCCGAGGGTGGCCGGCCCCGTCAGACGAATGCGCCGCGACTGCCCAGAAAACAAGGCCTGCGAGCAGGACGCCTATGAACTTGACGAACATATGTTCGCCACTCTAGAGCGAACACGTGTTCGTGTCAAGTCTAACCGCCGCGCAGCACTTTCATCAGCGCATCGAAGATCTCGCGCCGGCGGCGGAGCGCCGCCTTCCGCTCCTCGGCTCTCAAGGCCTTCTCCCGATCGTCCTCACGCTTTTCGCCCATCGGATCGACAGATGCGGGCGAAGCCCGAAACCGGCGGCCGTCAGCGCGAAACCGGCGGCCGTCAACTCGAACCGTTCAGAAACTGCCCGTCGCGATAGACGAGCTCGCCGTCCGCATAGACCTCGCTGCCGGAGCGGAGGTCGCAGACCAGATCCCAGTGGAGCGCCGAGCGGTTGAGGCCGCCCGTCTCCGGATACGCGGTTCGGGTGAACATCGGCACGGCCTCGTTCAGGCCGAACGCGAATTCCCCCACTCGCCGGGCCCCATCGTCCATCGCAATCATCTCGCGCAGGAACTCCTGGCCGCGGGTCGCCGTGGCCTCGACCACCTCGCCCGCTTCGAAGCGAAGCCTGACGTCATCGACCTCGCGCGCGTTGAAGACCCCGGGATACGTGAACCGGATCTCACCTTCGACGCTCGTCTCGAGGGGTCCCGTGAAGACCTCCCCGTCGGGGAAGTTCTCCTGACCCTTGGAGGGAACCCAGGTCCTGCCCTCGGTGACGAGGCGCAGGTCGGTTCCATCCGCGACGATCCGAAACTCCCGCTTCGTCCCAAGAAAGGCAGCGAGCCGGTCGATCCGCTCGCCGAACTCCTGCCAGCGCGCGACCGGATCAGGATCGTCGAGGAACGCCGCGCCGAAGACGAAGTCCTCGTACTCGGCGAGCGACATCGAGGCATCCTGTGCGGCCGCCTCGGTCGGGTACGCGCTGAACACCCAGCGGAGCTCGCCGGCGGCCGCGCGCTCGAGGTAGCGGTTCCGCAACGGTTCGGCCGACCGGTCGTACCGTGCCTGCCGCACCGGATCGACATTCGACAGCCGCTTCGTGTTCGCGGGGGCCGCGAGGGCGATCCGGACATCGACGCTCTCGATGTCGTCGGCGCGCGCTGGATTGACCCAGGCGAGCTGCTCGTCGTTGCCGTACCTGAGCAGGTTCTCGGTCAGCGGCTCGAGCGCGATTCGTGGCAGCGGTTGTGCGCCGGCCTCGAGCACTTTGCGGTAGAGCTCTCGCAGCAGCGGCGCGGCGAGCGTCGACGACTCGAGGGTGACGAGATCGCCCTCCCGAACACCGGCGCAGAAACCGACGAGGACGTCGGCCATCCGTTCGTGACGGCTAGCGAACACGCGCGGCAAGCTCGGACGGTTGGGGGTCCTGGAGGAACTGCCCGCTGCGCCAGACGAGTTCTCCGTCTGCGTAGACCTCGCCCTCGCGACGCAAGTCGCAGATCAGGTCGAGATGCAGGGCCGACCGGTTCTGGCCGCCGAGGGCCTCGAAACCCATCCCGAGCGCCATGTGCATCGTCCCCCCGATCTTCTCGTCGAAGAGGATGTTGCGGGTGAAGCGGTCGATCTCGTAGTTGAGCCCGAAGGCGATCTCGCCGACGCCGCTTGCACCCTCGTCGAGCTCGAGCAGCGAGCGCAGGTACTCCTCGCCACCCGCAGCCTCCGCCGCGACGACCCGCCCATTCTCCAGTACCAATCGGGCGTCGTCGATCTCCCGCCCGACGAAGACGGCGGGAAACCCGAAGCGAATCGTCCCGTTAACCCCGGTCTCGATGGGGCTCGTATACACCTCGCCGTCGGGGACGTTCTGGCGCCCGTACGCAGCGCGCCAGGTGCGACCTTCGACGACGACGGTCAGATCCGTGTCCTCGCCGACGATGCGCAGCTCGCGCACCGAGCCGAGCTCCTCGGCCCGCGCCTGCAGCCGCTCGCCCACCTGGCGCCAGTGGTCGACGGGGTCGTCGTCGAGCACGTGGCACGCTCGGAAGACGAAATCCTCGTAGTCCGCGAGCGACATGTCGGCGTCTTGGGCTTGGCCTTCGGTCGGCGAGAGCGTTCCGCACCAGCGGTGTTCGCCCCTCGCGATTCGGTCACGGCGGCGGATGGCGAACTGCCGCTGCGCGGTAAGCTGGCGCTGCCGGCGGTCGGTGTCCAAGCGGGTGAATGAGCGCGTGTTCGTCTCCGACCAGATCGTGACCGATGCGTCGATGGCGTCGAGCTCGCGA
>MNDB01000107.1 GCA_001914705.1 Actinobacteria bacterium 13_2_20CM_68_14
TCCGCCGCGCCCGGGCCGGCATCAAGGACCCGAAGCGGCCGACCGGGTCGTTCATCTTCCTCGGCCCCTCAGGCGTCGGCAAGACCGAGCTCGCCCGCACGCTCGCCGAGTTCCTGTTCGGCGATGAGGACGCGATGATCCAGGTCGACATGTCCGAGTACATGGAGAAGCACTCCGTGTCCCGGCTCGTCGGCTCCCCGCCCGGCTACATCGGCTACGACGAAGGTGGCCAGCTCACCGAGGCCGTGCGCCGCAAGCCCTACTCGGTCGTCTTGCTCGACGAGATCGAGAAGGCGCACCCCGACGTCTTCAACATCCTGCTCCAGATCCTGGAGGACGGGAGGCTGACAGACGCCCAGGGCCGCAAGGTCGATTTCCGGAACACGATCGTGATCATGACCTCGAACATCGGCGCCGGCACGATCTCGAAGAACCAGACGCTCGGTTTCTCGATCGGCGACGAGAGCGGTCTCTCCTACGAGGACATGAAGGAGCGCGTCCTCGGCGAGCTCAAGAAGGTCTTCCGGCCCGAGCTGCTCAACCGCATCGACGAGGTGATCGTCTTCCACAAGCTGACGAAGGAAGAGATCACGACCATCGTCGATCTGGTGCTACGCCGCCTGCGCGAACAGATGGGCGAGCACGAGGTGGCGATCGAGCTCACCAACGAGGCGAAGGAGCTGCTGGTCGAGAAGGGCTACGACCCGGCGATGGGCGCCCGGCCGCTGCGCCGCGCGATCCAGCGGTTCATCGAGGACCCGCTCGCGGACTTCGTCCTCGGCCGCTCACTCGAGCCCGGCTCGACGATCCTCGTCGAGCGAAAGGACGAGGACGAGGTCGACATCACGGTCATCCCCGGCGAGATCACGCCGGAAAAGGTCACCGTCCCGCCCGAGGAGCCCAGCGACTCGGCGGACGAAGAAGACCACTCTCAAGAGGACTAGCGAAACGGCGGCCTCGAGCCGCCGTTTCGCCTTTCCCTGGGGAGAGGGACCTGCGTTGGCTCAGCCGTCCCGGACGTAGAGCCAGTTGTTGATCGTGAAGTAACCGTGGCGGTAGTCGGCGCTCTTGCCGTGCCAGCCGTCGTGAACGAGCCGTAGGTCGCTCGGATAGCCCGCCCGGGAGACCTTGATGCAGCCGTTTGACTGGTAGTCGTATACGCCCTCCCAGCAGTAGGGATCGTCGCCGGCGGTCGGGCAATACTGGCCTTGGCCGGCGGTCTCCTCCGAGTGGACGAAGAGCTCCGTCCGCCAGGTCCCGTTCCAGCACGGCTTGTTCTGGAGGTAGAAGACGCGGCCTGCGATCTTTCCGCTGAAATTGTCCCAGTGACCCCAGAGGTCGTAGTAGCCGGTCGGCAGCCAGCCGTGGCCGATCCAGCACGCGTCGGTCGAGACACCGGACCCCGCGCGCCAGGTCTGCGTGCCGTTGTAGCCGGCCCCGTACTGCCAGACCATCGTCAGCGTCGAGGCGATATTCGACTGGCGCGCGAACTCGAACCAGGTCCGGTACGCGAGAGCGTTCGCGGGGATCGCCAGCGTGACGGCCAGTACCGCCGCGGCAATTGCGGCTCGGACTTTCATCAGTGGCCTCCTTCGGCGAGGGCTGTGTCATCGACCAGGCGGAGCCACTCCCGGGCCGGTGCGGGCTCTCCGCGCTCGCAAGTCCTGGCGATGCGGTCGCACAGCAGCAGAAACGAGACTCCCCCGCTGCTCTTCGCCGGCGGGATGTCGGCCGCCGCGGCGATCTCGTTGCCGGCGGCGTCGACGAAGCGCGGCTGCTGCACGCCCACCGGGAACTGCGAGTGGTCGAGGCTGAGCACCTGCTCGAGCTCCAGCGCGCTTGAGCCGACGTGGAACACCGCTAGACCGGAGCTCGCGGGCGCGACGATGTGGTCTCCCACCCATGAGCCCGAGTAGGCAAGCCAGGCGACCGATGGCGTCGCCGTCGTCACATCGAGCCACGCCAACTCGCTGCCGGTGGCGATGTCGAGCACGCGCACGCTGGTGCCGTCCTGGCTGAGAACGGCCACGCGAGTCGCATCCGGACTGATCGCGATCGCGCTGCCTTCGGCGAGCGGGCGAATGCGGCCAGGTCCGTCTGCGACGAGTAGCTCCAGCTTCTCGCCGAGACCCACTCGATAGAAGAGCAGCCGGTCTCCCGCCCACGCGTAGACGACGTAATGAGCAGGCTCGCTCGTCCAGGCGGCATCGCGGCCGTGGATGTCGGACCGAACGACCGCCTGGCCCGTGTACGAGCGACCGGCTCGAAAGTCCGGGTCGTTGCCTTTGACGAACGCGATCGCGCCGTCGTGACGCCACGCGGCCGAGTAGGCGCCGCGGGCGAGCAGGAAGTCCTTGCCGGTGTCGTCGTGCACGCGCAGCGAAGGCGTTCCGAGGGCGGTGCCGTCGGCGATCGCCTGCTGCGAGAAGGACTGGTCGTTGTCGACCGTCCTCAGCTGCTGCCACGTGTTGTAGGCGACGCGCCGGCCGTCGCTCGACCGGACGGCCACGGGCGAGAGCGGCCCGATCATCGCGCCAGACACGGCCGCGCCGAGCTGGCGCCGAACCCCTCGGCCGGTGAAGAGGCCGTCTCCGCGCACGACGGCCCCGGGCGGGTTCTCCAGCCCTGCACGGACGTTGAGCGGCCCCGTTTTCGGCAGGGCGCCGTGTGCTCCGAACACGCCAAAGATCGCAAGCGCGGCTGCTGCTCCGGTGACGATCGTCACCGCCGCGGCGATCGCCTGCGTTCCGAAAACTCGTTTCATGCGTCCCTCCTTTGTCGACTCCCCCGACCGTACGGTTCGATGGGAGTCGCGTCAGTTGTCTGTTGCGACAACGAATCAGAGTTGTCGCAGTCCCGTCACCTTCGGCGTCGGACCGCGTCCGTAGACTCGGCCTCGTGGCGAAAGCGGCCGTTCAGCACGCGTGCACGGAATGCGGGTACAGCGCCGGGCGCTGGTTCGGCAAGTGCCCCGGTTGTGGAGCGTTCGGGACGCTCGTCGAGGAGCTCGCGGGGCCGGCGGCTACGGCTTCTGCCAAACCGCTGCTGCGTCTCGTCGATGTCGAGGCCGACGAGGCCAAGCGCATCCCGACCGGGGTCGCGGAGCTCGACCGAGTGCTCGGGGGCGGGCTCGTACCGGCCTCGCTCGTGCTCGTCGGCGGTGAGCCGGGTGTCGGTAAGTCGACGCTCCTGCTCTCGGCGCTCGCCGCCATCTCGAAGGAGCGGCGGGCCTTGCTCGTCACCGGCGAGGAGTCGACGGCACAAGTGAAGCTACGCGCCGCCCGTCTCGGCGGCGCCGGGAACGTCGAGATCCTCGCGGAGACGGAGCTCGAGACCGTCTGCGCGACGCTGGAGCGCGAGCGGCCCGAGGTCTGCGTGATCGACTCGGTGCAGACGCTCTACTCGTCGGAGATCGGCTCCGCTCCCGGCTCGGTCGCGCAGGTTCGTGAGGCGGCGGCGCGACTCCTGCGGGTTGCGAAGCAAGCTCACGTCGCCACCTTCCTCGTCGGCCATGTGACCAAGGACGGCACCGTCGCCGGTCCGCGCGTGCTCGAGCATCTCGTCGACTGCGTGCTCCAGTTCGAGGGCGACCGCTACCACGCGCACCGGGTTCTCCGTGCGGTGAAGAACCGCTTCGGGTCGACGAACGAGCTCGGAGTGTTCGAGATGACCGGTACCGGGCTCGTCGGCGTCCCAGAGCCCTCGGAGCTGTTCGGACGCGGCGCGGAAGGCGAGGTCGGTGCGGCCGTGGCCTGCGCGCTGGAGGGAACCCGGCCGATCCTGCTCGAGATCCAGGCCCTCGTTGCGCCGACCGACCTCGCGATGCCGCGGCGGGTCGCGACCGGGGTCGACCCGAAGCGCCTGGCGATGATCGTCGCCGTCCTCTCTCGGCACGCGCGCGTCGCTCTCGGCAGCGCCGACGTGTTCGTCAACGTCGCCGGCGGCGTTCGCATCGATGAGCCGGGCGCCGACCTCCCCGTGGCGCTTGCGATCGCGTCTGCTGCACGGGGCGCCGCTGTCAAGGAGGCCACGGCGGCGTTCGGGGAGATCGGGCTCACGGGCCGGCTGCGGGCCGCGACCCAGGCCGAGCGTCGGCTCGAAGAGTGCGCGAAGTTCGGCCTCCGGCAGGTTGTCGCCCCCGCCGGAACGCCTAATGGCAAACTAAGCATGCTCGAAGCGGAGACTCTGGGCAGGGCGATAAGGGCGGGGCTCGATGTCGACGGATCCGAGGGCAGATAGGCAGGATCGACGGCCCGTCGCGCCGCTGGGCTTTCCTCGCAGTGCGGCAGAGCTCGACCCGCGCATCGACCCGAACGTGCTGACCGCGATCTCGCGAATCGCGCCCGGCACGCAGCTGAGACAGGGGATCGACGACATCATCCGCGCCCGGGAAGGCGCGCTGATCGTGATCGGCGAGCCCTCCGAGCTCTCGTTCATGTTCTCGGGCGGGATCCGGCTCGACCAGGCCTTCACGCCGCAGCTCCTTTACGAGCTGGCGAAGATGGACGGCGCAATCATCGTCAACACCGCGATCGCCAAGATCGCTCAGGCCAATGTCCAGCTGATGCCTGATCCGACGATCCCGTCCAACGAGACGGGCACACGGCACCGCACCGCTGAGCGCGTCGCAAGGCAGACGAAGGCGCTCGTGGTCTCGATCTCGCAGCAGCGCGAGACGGTGACGGTCTTCATCGGCGAGAGCCGCTACCAGCTCGACCCGATCGCGGTTGTGCTCGCAAAGACGAACCAGGCGCTCGCGACCCTCGAGACCTACCGTCAGCGGCTCGACCAGGTGCTGACGCGGCTGACCGCGCTCGAGTTTCAGAACGCCGTCATGCTCGACGACGTCCTCGTCGTTCTGCAGCGGGCGGAGCTGACGACCCGGATGGCGGACTACATCGAGCGCGCCTGCACGGAGCTCGGCTCCGAGGGGCGGCGGATTCGCATGCAGCTGGAGGAGCACGTCAGTGAGGTGCCCGCGGAGAAGGCCGCGATCGTCTACGACTACCACGCAGACGGCGGCGCGGACCGCGTTGCGGAGGGGCTGGAGGCGCTTGCGCAGCTGCCCTACCAGGATCTGCTCGAGTTTGAGTTGCTCGCGGTGCTCGGGTATCCAGCGACGACGAATCCGCTCGACTACTCCGTCGCGCCGCGCGGCTACCGCGTGCTCACGCATATCCCGCGACTGCCCGAGAACGTGATCCACCGCCTCGTCGGCGAGCTCTCCGGGCTCGAGGGGATCATCCGGGCTTCGCAGCGGGACCTGGAGGCAGTGGACGGGGTGGGGACGGTCCGGGCGCGCGAGATCCGCGAGGGTCTGCGCCGACTCCAGGAGCACAACCTCGTCGATCGGTATCTCCAGCTTTAGCGCTGAAGTAGTTCGCTCTGAGCAGGGCTTTTTGGGTCAGAGGCCGAAAATCCCTGGAAATAGTGGCCTTTTCGAGCAGCTTTAGGTATACTGGCTGGCGTCGCCGACGGGCTCGACTCCGTCGGCGTTCTGGCGATGTAAGCGACGAAAGGGGAGGGTCGGCTTGTACAAGGTCGGCGACAAGGTGGTGTATCCGCACCACGGTGCAGGCACCGTTGTAAAGAAGGAATCCCGCACAGTCCTCGGACAGAAGCGGGAATACATGACGATCAAGATCCTCCACAACGACATGACGGTCAACGTCCCGACCGAGAACGCCGATGCCGTCGGTCTGCGCAAGGTGATCGACGAGCAGATGGTCAACAAGGTTCTGAAGGCCCTCACCGGCGGCGGCACTCAGATGCCGAAGAACTGGAACCGGCGCTTCAAGCACAACCGCGACAAGATGAAGACGGGCGACATCTTCGAGCTCGCCGAGGTAGTCCGGAACCTCTCGCTTCGTGACCACGAGAAGGGTCTCTCGACCGGCGAGAAGCAGATGTTCGTCAAGGCGAAGAAGATCCTCGCCAGCGAATTGATGTACGCGAAGGACATGGACGAGGACGAGGCGGCCGAGTGGCTAGACGGCGTTCTCGCCAACGGCGGCCCGAAGAAGAAGACGACGACAAAGGTCGCGGCGACCGCGTAGATACACGCGGCGTCGCTTGCGATGCCGATAGAGGCCGTGGCGGCTTTGCCGCTGCGGCCGTAGCAACCCGGCTGAGGGAGAATCCAAGGGTGGAGCTACCATCGGCCGGCCATTGAGCGTTTGGGCGGTTCTGGCCGCCGCGGGCCGCGGCGAGCGGCTCGGCTCGGACCGTCCGAAGGCGTTCGCGAAGCTTCGCGAACGGCCGCTCCTTGCCGAGAGCCTCGAGCGCCTCGAGGCCTCGGACTGGATCGACGAGATCGTGATCGTGGCTCCGCCCGGCTGGGAGGAGCCCTCGATCCTCGTCGCCGAGGAGCTCGGTTGTGCGAAGGTCAGCGCCTGTGTAGGCGGCGGCGAGACGCGCGCCGAGTCCGTGCGCGCGGGCGTCGCCGAGGTGGGAGGCGACGCGGCGGTGATCGTCGTCCACGACGCGGCCCGCCCCGTGCTTCCCGACGAGGTGATCGGGCGGGTGCTGACGGCGCTGAACGAGGGCTGGGACGGTGCCGTGCCCGCATTGCCGCTCGCGGACACGGTCAAGCGCGTCCGCGGCGGACAAATCGTGGAGACGCTGCCGCGCGATGAGCTCGTCGCGGTCCAGACCCCGCAGGCGTTCCTTGCACCTGTGCTCCGCGACGCGGTCGCCGGCGAGCTCGCGGGTGCGACCGACTGCGCCTCACTCGTGGAAGCCCGCGGAGGCCGGGTGACCACGGTGCCCGGCGACTCGAGACTCGTGAAGGTCACGGATGCCGCCGATCTCGAGTTCGTGGCCTCGTTGCTTTGATCGTCGACTACCACATGCACCTTCGCGATCCCGAGGAGCGGGTCGACCATTCGCTCGAAGCGGTGGAGATATTTGTCGAGGCGGCCGCCGAGCGCGGGGTCGACGAGATCTGCTTCACCGAGCATGTCTACTACTTCGTGCAGACCCGCCGGCTCTGGGACCAGCAGTACATGCTCGAGCGCTGCGTCCACGACCTCGACCGCTATGTGGGCGCGATCATCGATGCGAAGGAGCGAGGGCTCCCGGTCAAGCTCGGGCTCGAGGTCGACTACCTCGCCGGCCGCGAGCGTGAGACCGCGGACGTCCTCGCGCCCTATCCGTGGGACTATCTGCTCGGCTCGGTCCACTTCGTCGACGGCTTCCCGGTCGACCAGGAGCCAGGGCTGGTCGAGAAGCTCGGCCCGCACGAAGCCTGGCGGCGCTACTTCGTCTGGCTGCGGAACGCGGCGCGGAGCGGACTGTTCGACTCGCTCTCTCATCCCGACCTCGTCAAGCACCACGGGCCGCGGCCGGACACGGAGACGGTCCAATGGCTGCACGAGGAGACGGCCGACGCGATCGAAGCCGCGCGTGTCTGCATCGAGGTCTCCTCCGCCGGCCTACATAAGCCCGTCGGCGAGCTCTACCCCGATCCACCGCTGCTCGAGGCCTGTCACGCTCGGGGGGTGCCGATCACGCTTGCCTCGGATGCGCACGCACCGCAGAACGTCGGTCGTGATCTAGATCACGCAGTCGGTCTCGCTCGCGCGGCGGATTACGAGACGGTCACGGTCTTCGATCGCCGGGAGCGCCGGCAGGAGCCGCTCGGATGAGCGAGCTGCGGATCGGGTTGGGGGTCGACGCGCACGCGTTCTCGGACGGCGTTCCGCTCGTGCTCGGCGGGGTCGCGATCGAGTCGCCGCGGGGCCTCGCGGGCCATTCGGACGGCGACGTGATCGCGCATGCCCTGATCGACGCGCTGCTCGGCGGCGCGGGGCTCGGCGACATCGGTTCGCTGTTTCCGCCTGGGGAGCCGGAGTGGGAGGGAGCTTCGTCGCTCGAGCTGCTGCGGCGCGCCGCCGCGCAGGTACACGAGGCCGGGTGGGAGCTCGTCAACGCAGACTGCGTCCTGATCGGCGAGGAGCCGCGGATCGCGCCGCTTCGCGAGCAGATGCGCGAGCGCCTGGCGGAAGCGGTCGGAGCAGACGCAGAGCGGATCAACGTCCGCGCGACGACGACCGACAAGCTCGGCTTCACCGGCCGCGGCCAGGGACTCGCCGCTCAGGCCGTCGCCCTCGTCAAGCCGGCAGACTGACGAGCCCGGCCTCGACCGTGACGAGACCGTCGCGCTCCAGCGCGGCCACGGCGTCGGAGTCGAGATCGGCGACTCGTCGCGCCGAGGCGGCAACGAGGCGCAGCGTCGCCGCGCGGCGCTGGCGGAACGAGCCTTCGAAGCGGCTCTGCTTGCGCAACGGCTCGTAGCGGCGGTCTCGTGAGGGGCAGTCCGCGGCCAGCGGGCACACGCCGCAGCGCGGGACGCGGGCAAGGCAGACCGTCGCGCCGAGGTCCATCAGCGCCTGCGAACTCGCGGCCGAGGGCGAAGCGGCCCACTGCGTCGGCGGTGTAGCGGCCCACACCCGGTAGCACCGTCAGGTCCTCGGGCCAGCCGCCGGCAGCGATCTGCCCGGCCGCGCGGTGCAGGTTGAGCGCGCGGCGGTAGTAGCCGAGTCCCTGCCACTCGCGAATCACGTCCGCCGCCGGCGCGGCGGCGAGCGCGTTGACGGTCGGCCAGCGCTCGAGCCAGGCAAGGTACCGCGGCACCACCCGGTCGACCTGTGTCTGCTGGAGCATCACCTCCGAGACCAGGACCGCGTAGGGATCGCGCGTCCTGCGCCACGGCAGGTCGCGTCCGTTGGCCTCGAACCAGGCGAGCAACGACTTACGCATCGCCGGGACAGTAACTTTCGGCTCGGAATGAAAAGAGTCCGCTTTGCCCCCAGCCCCACCGGCTCGCTCCACGTCGGCAACGCCCTCAGTGCGGTTGCCAACCGTGCCTTCGGGGACTGGATGCTCCTGCGGATCGACGACACCGACCCGGAGCGCAACGTGCCGGGCGGCGAGGATGCGATCCTCGCGGATCTCGCCTGGCTCGGCGTCGAATGGGACGAGGGGCCAGTCCGGCAGAGCGAGCGCTCCGCTCGCTACACGGAGGCCGGCAGGGAGCTGGGCGACCGCTTCGACGGGATCACGCTCCTACGGGAGGACGGAAGCGCCACCTACCACCTCGCCAGCGTCGTGGACGACGTCGATTTCGGGATCACGCACGTCATCCGCGGCAACGACCACAGGCCGAACGAGCAGCTCCATCGACGGCTAACGCAAGCGCTCGGCGCGACGCCGCCCGAGTTCATCCACCACGGCCTGATCCTCGGCGAGGACGGCCGCAAGCTGTCCAAACGGACGCCGGGCGCGACGGTCGCCTCGTTGCGCGAGCAGGGGATCCCGGCCGCCGCCGTTCGCCGCTACCTCGAAGAGCTCGGGCTGCCGAAGCACGACGTCCACTACGACCTGCCCCGGATCAGGCGGCTGGCGATCGAGGCGATCGCGGAGATGCCGGACGCTGAACTTGCGGAGGCCGCCGAAGCGCCGGTCGGGCTCGTGCCGGTGCTGCGCGGCGCCCGCGACCTGAACGAGGCGCGCGAGCTCGCACGGCAGGTGCTCGAGCCCGAGCCCGTTCAGCTGCCGGCCGAGGCCCGTCCGACGCTGGAGCGCTTCAAGGAGCTCCGCGAAGGTGCGAGTAACGGGCTCGACCACGACGCCGCCCGCGAGCTCGTCCGCGAGCTGAAGGCTGTCGGCGGCGACCTGAAGACTCTGCGGCTGGCGCTCACCGGCCGAGACCGCGGGCCTGAGCTGGCCGCCCTGCTCGAAGCGCTGCCGAAGGACGAGGCGCTGCGGAGGGCCGATGCGGCTCTTTGACACCTACACGCGCGGCCTCTTCGAGCTGCCGCCGCCTCCAGGCCCGATCCGCATGTACTTCTGCGGGCCGACCGTCTACCAGCGGATCCACATCGGCAATGCGCGGCCGTTCGTGCTCTCGATGTGGCTGAAGCGCTGGCTCGAGGAGTCCGGCTACGACGTCCGGCTCGCCGAGAACATCACGGACATCAACGACAAGATCTACCTGGCTGCGCCGGGCCACAGCGCCGAGCTCGCAGCGGAGGCTTCGCGCTGGTACGTCGACGACACTGATCTGCTCGGGCTCGGCCGGCCCGACCACGAGCCGAAGGCGACCGAGACCGTCCCCGAGATCGTCGACCTGATCGGCAGGCTCGTCGACCGCGGGCTCGCCTACCCGGCCGGTGGGGACGTCTACTTCAGGGTCGCCGCATTTCCCGAGTACGGCCGGCTCTCGGGCCGCGAGGGCGACCACGAGGCTCTGCACAACCCGTCGGAGGAAGCGGAACGCGAGGAGCTGAAGGAGGACCCGCGCGACTTTGCGCTCTGGAAGGCGCACAAGGAGGGCGAGGACACCGTCTGGGAGTCGCCGTGGGGGCCGGGCCGCCCGGGCTGGCACATCGAGTGCTCGGCGATGGCCGAGAAGTTTCTCGGTCCGGTCTTCGAGATCCACGGCGGCGGGATCGACCTGATCTTCCCGCACCACGAGAACGAGCTCGCGCAGTCGCGCGGCGCTGGCAGCGAGTTCGCGCGCATGTGGATGCACAACGGGCTCCTCGAGCTGACCGGCGAGAAGATGTCGAAGTCGCTCGGCAACATCGTCTCCCTTCGCGAGGCCGTCCAAGAATGGGGGCGCGAGGCGATCCTGCTCTTCTTCATGAACTCGGCCTGGCGCAAGCCGATCGACTTCAGCGACGAGGTGATGGCGCAGGCGAGCGCACAGGCCGAGACCTTCCGCAACTACTTCGTCGGTCTCGATTCCGAGCCGGGGGAGATCGATCGCGACTCTCTTGCCCGTGTGCTCGACGACGACTTCAACACCGCGGGCGCCCTCGCGCTCTTCCACGACTGGCGGGCACGCGGCCAAACCGCCTCGTTGCGGTGGGGGCTGGAGCTCTTCGGGCTCGGCGACCTCGCACAGGCGGTCTCGGCGCCCGACGGCCTCGTCGCGCTCGCGGAGAAGCGCCAAGAAGCAAGGGCAAGTCGCGATTTCGACGAGGCGGACCGCCTGCGCGGCGAGATCGAGGGCCAGGGCTGGGAGGTCCGAGATGTCGCCGACGGTTTCGAGCTCGTTCCTAAATGACCCGCGAGCAGATCTACGGCCGCCGGCCTGTACGTGAGGCCTTGCGCGGGCCGCGCGAGGTGCTCGAGCTCTGGGTGACCGAGCGGGCGCTGAAGGCGGAGCCGTGGCTCCGCGAGCCAGGGCTCGGGACCAGGTCCCGGGTCAAGCCCGAGCGGGACCTGACCGAGGCGGCGGGGACGCGAGACCACCAGGGAGTCCTCGCCTGGGCCGAGCCCTACCGCTATGCGGACGCGTACGAATTAGCCGTGGGCGAGTCGCCGCTGCTCGTCTGCCTCGACCAGGTCACCGATCCGCACAACCTCGGCGCGGTCGCCCGCACGGGAGAGGCCGCGGGAGCGACCGGAATCGTCGTCCCGGCGCACAACGCAGCGCGAGTGACGCCGGCCGTCGTCCGCGCCTCGGCCGGCGCGATCGAGCACCTTCCCGTCGCTGTCGTCAAGAACATGGCCCGCTACCTCTCGGAGGTGAAAGGCCCGCGGCTCTGGGCCTGGGCCGCCGCCGGGGACGCCGAGACGCAACTGTGGCAGGCCGACCTAACGGGCGGCATCGCGCTCGTCCTCGGCGCAGAAGGCAAGGGCGTCCGGCCGCTCGTCCGCCGCACCTGCGACGCGGCGGTCTCGATCCCAGTGGCCGGCGAGGTCGAATCGCTGAACGTCAGCGTCGCAGCGGGCGTTCTCCTCTACGAGGCCCGCAGGCAGCGCAACGGTGGCTGAGCCGACCCTCTACCTCTTCGACGGTTACAACGTCCTCCACGCCGGCTCGTTCTCGCATCCGCGCGAGCTGGTCGACCAGCTCGCGAGCTTCGTCGCCCTCAAGGGCGCGCGTGGGGTGGTCGTCTTCGACGGTGTCGGCGAAGAACGGACGCACGGCCCGCTGGAAGTTCGCTATGCGCCGCACGCAGACACCGTGCTCGAGCAGCTCGCGGCCGAGTATCGGGGCCGGGAACGCGTCTGCCTTGTTTCCTCCGACTTCGCCGTGCGCGGCACCTCGGGCCAGGAGGTGATGAAGCTCAGCTCGGCCACCTTCGTCCGCGACCTCGAGCCGGCGGGCCAGCAAGAGGAACGGCCGCATAGATTGGCCGAGCGACTCGATCGCGCGACAAGGGACCGGTTGGAGCGATTGAGACGCAATCGGTCCGGTTAATTCGATATAAACGCAAGGTCTTGTGTTTTCGTTGGGACCTTGCTACCGTCACCTCAACCTCAACATGAGATTCGGTCCTGACGCCGTTTCTTACCCGTGAGAGAGGGGAAGCGAATGCCGGCCCGTTCAGCCCCAGCGTATTCGGCTCAGCGACAGCAGCGCGAGCTTGCGGATCTCCAGCTCGTCGTCCGGGCCCGTAACGGCGACCAGGTTGCCCTCGACGCGCTGATCCGCCGCTACACGGGCTTCGTCCGTCTGAAGGCGAGCTCGTACTTCCTCGCCGGTGGCGATTCCGAGGACCTGATCCAGGAGGGCCTGATCGGCCTCTACAAGGCGGTGCGCGACTTCCGGCACGACAAGGAGACCTCGTTCCGAAGCTTCGCCGAGCTCTGCGTGACGCGCCAGATCATCACGGCGATCAAGACCGCTACGCGCTTCAAGCACTCGCCGCTGAACACGTACATCTCCTTCTCGAACACGCCGGCGGGCCAGGACTCCGATTCGGACGTGACCCTCGGCGATGCGCTCCCCGGCCCGACCGTCGACGACCCCTCGATCTGCGTGATCTCGACCGAGGAGCTGCAGAGCCTCGTGTTCTCGCTCGGCACCGGCCTCTCGAAGCTCGAGGCCGATGCCCTGAAGCTCTACCTCGAGGGCTCCTCCTACGAGGAGATGGCGGAGGAGCTCGGCTGCGACACCAAGACGATCGACAACGCGCTGCAGCGGGTCAAGCGAAAGGTGCTCCAGCACCAACAAGCGCGCCAGGTCCTGCAGTAGCGGGGTAATCTGGCCGCGCGTTGGACGCGGCGATTAGTCAGGACGAGCTGCAGCTCGCGGCCCGTAATCACGGCCTGCCGCTCGAGGCCCTGCGTTATCCGATCACGCCGGCAGGTCTCCACTACCTCCTGATCCACTACGACATCCCGGACGTGGATGCCGACCAGTGGGCTCTGAGCGTCGGCGGGCGGGTGGCGAAGCCGCTGAAGCTGTTGCTCGGAGATCTCCGCGAGCGACCCGCGCAGGAACTGACGGCGACGATGGAGTGCGCCGGTAACGGCCGGGCGCTGCTTGCCCCGCACGTCGTCAGCCAGCCGTGGCTGCTCGAGGCCGTCGGAAACGCACGCTGGACGGGTGTGTCACTGAGGGCGATCCTCGAGGAGACCGAGCCGCTCGACGATGCGGTCGAGGTCGTCTTCACCGGGCTCGACCGCGGCTTCGAGAAAGGCGTCGAGCAGAGCTATCAGCGCAGCCTCGAGCTCGACGTCGCCCTCGGGGACGACGTCCTGCTCGCATACGAGATGAACGGTGCGCCGCTCCTGCCGCAGCACGGATTCCCGCTCCGCCTGCTCGTCCCGGGCTGGTACGGGATGACGAACGTGAAGTGGCTGACCGCGATCACGGTCGTCGACGAGCCGTTTCAGGGCTACCAGCACACGGCGGCCTACCGATACCGCGACAACGAGGAGGACGAGGGAACTCCGGTCACCCGCATGCAGCCGCGTGCGCTGATGGTGCCGCCCGGGATCCCGGACTTCAACACACGTGCGCGGACCGTGCCGGCCGGCCCGTGCCTGCTACAGGGACGGGCCTGGTCGGGCTGGGCGCCGGTGACGCGTGTCGAGGTCAGCGCCGACGGCGGCGAGACCTGGAGCGACGCGGAGCTGGAGCCCCTTGAGTCACGCTGGGGCTGGCGCGGCTGGCGCTTCGAGTGGGCGGCCGACGAGCCTGGAGACTACGTCCTCTGCTGCCGCGCCCGCGACGAGGCGGGCAACGTCCAGCCGGATGAGGCGGACTGGAACATCGGCGGCTATTCGAACAACTCGCCGCAGCGGGTGTCCGTGACGGTCCAAACGGTGGGTTAACCCGCGACTCGCGCGTTCAGAGGCTGGATATCGACGCGCCCGATTTCGTATTCACGTGCGAGCCGGATGAACCTGCGCTGGTTGTTGCGTGGCGGGTGAACGCGGAGTGACCCTTTCGTGCGAACCTGCGCGTGCTGAATCGGCACCAAGTAGACGCCGGAGGTCTCAGGGCAGTAGACCGCGAAATAGTCGATCTCACCGATGTAGTCGCGTTGCGCCATTCGCGGATTGGCGTGGTGCGCGTAGTTGCTGCACGCATTCCACCTGACGGCCCCCTCACGAAGTCGACCCGTTTTGCATTGGACCCGAGCGTGCGAGTGGCCATCATCGATGACGAGGTCATAGCGCGTGTTCTCGCCAAACGGCAGAGCGACACCGAAACTAGCGTCCTGTAGAGCGATCATGACTGCGAGCGCCGTCCGGTCGCCTTTCGTCTTCGGATGTTCGATCACGTCTGAAGAGTGGCATTGGTATCGGCTGGGCCGTGTCCTAAACAGACAACGGAACTTCGCCTACCATGAAGGCGTGCCGGAGTAGCTCAGTTGGTAGAGCAACGGTTTTGTAAACCGTGGGTCGTCGGTTCGAGTCCGGCCTCCGGCTCCTCTTCCGCCATTTGACGCCGCGATATCCATCTGATATCTAGATATCGTGCGAATCGGAGCTCCTGTAGAAGCAGTCACGAACGCGACCGAGCCGGTCGTGGGCTGGAAGATCTGGCGCGTCGAGCACAGCGAGGAACGGACACGACTGCGCAGCGTCCTCTACGGCAGCCTCTGGCCGCCGGGCCGACCGGCCGTCGCGGACTGCAAGAAGCTCTATCGCGCGCGACACGAAGCGCCCGACCCGCTGTGCGAGTGCGGAATCCATGTCGCGAAGTCGCTCGAGCAGTGGCGCCACTATCTCGCCGTCGGCGGCGACCGGGTCTTTGGCCGCGCGCTCCTCTGGGGCGACCGCCTCGAAGGTGAGCTCGGCTGGCGCGCGGCGACCGCCTATCCACTCGCGCTCTACGTTCCGGCAACGCTCGCCGACGCGGAAGCGGTCGCTGCCGGTCTGGCGGTCTACGGCGTCCCTGTCGAGATCGCCGGCGTGCCGGCGACTGTCCACGAGCCGGTCGCGGCATGAGCCCGTACGTGCCAACCGTGATCGAGCAGACCAGCCGGGGAGAGCGGGCTTTCGACATCTACTCCCGCCTGCTCGACGAGCGGATCGTCTTCGTCGGCTCGGCAGTCGACGACCAGGTCGCGAACGTCGTCAACGCCCAGCTTCTTCACCTCGAGGCGGAGGATCCGGAAAAGGACATCTCGCTCTACATCAATTCACCCGGTGGCGACGTCTATTCGGGTCTGGCGATCTACGACACGATGCAGTTCGTCAGGCCAGAGGTGCGCACGATGTGCGTGGGAATCGCGATGTCGATCGGCGCGGTCCTGCTCGCCGGCGGGGCAAAGGGGAAACGCAGCTCGCTCCCGAACGGGAAGATCCTGATCCACCAGTTATGGACGCCGGGCTTCGGCGGGCAGGCCTCCGATGTCGAGATCCGCGCTCGCGAGGCGATCGGCATGAAGCGCCGCCTGGAGGAGATTCTGGCCGAGCAGACAGGTCAGTCGCTCGAGCGGATCGCCCGTGACACCGAGCGCGACAACTTCATGACGCCGCGCGAGGCGCTCGAGTACGGCCTGATCGACGAAGTCGTCGAACGGCGCTAGACCAAGCCTTCGATCAGGCTTGCTGCCTTGACCGTGCCGGGGTCGGCCTGGAGCCTCGCTGAGATGCCGCTCAGGCGGCCGGGCAGCATCGGGTCGGCAAGCAACGTCTCGATCGCTTCGATCAGCTCAGCGGGCTCATGCTCGTAGGTATCGAGTCGTCGGCCAAGTCCCAACTCTTGCATTCGCTGAGCGTTGTCGTGCTGGTCCCAGAAGAGCGGCAGGACGACCATCGGCTTCCCAAAGTGCAGCGACTCCGTAACGGTGTTATTGCCGCCGTGCGTGATCACGACATCGACCTCGGGCAGGATCGCCGGCTGGGGCAGGAACTCCTCGCCGCTCATGTTCGGGGCCAAGCGAAGCTCTTCGTGCTGCGGCCCCATGCTGACAATGACGAAGTAATCCGTCTGTCCGAGAGAGTCGATCAGCTTCTGCATGAGGCCGACGTCAGCCGAGCCAAGGCTCCCGAGGCTGAGGTAGACGATCGGCTGGCGGTGCGGAGAGAGGCCGGAGACCGAGTCGGGCTCTCGGACGCATGATCCGAGCCGTTGCCACGTCTTAGCGACAGGTACGGAGCGTTCGTAGTCGGCCTCCGGCGGATAGAGGTAGAGGTTGAGAAACGGGGACTCGTGGATGAACTCGCCGGCGGGCAGTGCCGGAGCGCCGCGCTCGAGGCAGAACTCGCTGAGCTCCTGCTGGAGCGGCTCGTGGAGCTCGCGGGAGCGCGCACGGAACTCGTTCCACCCCGACCGATCGCCGGTTGAATAACCGGAAAACGTCGGCGGGAGCGCCGGGTCTTTCAACTCGAGCGGGTTGCAGGAGACGATCCGCACCCACGGCACACCGGCGGCCACCACGGCCGGGAAGCCGACGACGTTGTCCTCGACGATCACGTTGGGCCGGAGCTCCCCGAAGAGCTCTCGCAGGCGGTCGTCGACATAGCGCGCGCCGTCGACCAGTTCCTGCCAGACGGGCAGCACAAAGCCCTCGAGCTGCTCGATCGTCGGCTTTCTGAACTCGGGCGACGTGTCGCGGACGAAGTCCTTCCAGAACTGCCCCGGCACCTCTTCGACCTCCGCCGGCGGCTTGAGTCGCATCAAGGCTTCCTCGAACCCTTGGGCTTCGAGCGTGCCCGCGAATGACTCCTCGACCACGAACACGACCCGGGCTCCGCGGGCCTCAAGGACCTGCCCGATGCCGACGCAGTTGTTCGTCGGACCGTAGGCGCCCTCCGGGAAGAAGACGATGGTCGGCCGGTCGCTCAAGCGTGCGACAACGCTTGCTCGAGGTCGGCCCAGAGCTCGTCGACGTCCTCGAGCCCGACGCTCAGGCGGAGCAGGTTCTCCGGCACGCGGTCACCTTCCCAGCGGCTGCGGCTCTCCAGCACCGAGTCCACACCGCCCAGGCTGGTCGCATTCATGATCGTCTTCAGCGACCGTTCGACGCGCGGCGCATTTCCCCGGATGTCGAACGAGAGCATCCCGCCGAAGCCGGGATAACGCACCCGTTCGACCGCTGGATGCCGGCGAAGGCGCTCGGCGAGGTCGGCGGCGGTGGCGGTCTGTCGCTCGACCCTGGGCCGCAGTGTCTTCAGGCTGCGCAGCAGCAGCCAGGCAGAGTCCGGCGTCGCAACGATTCCGGTCCGGCCGCGGAACTCGCGGAGCCGGCCTGCGGCGGCCTCGTCGGCACAAACGACCGCGCCAAGCAGCAGGTCGTGGTGGCCGCCGAGGTACTTCGTGGCGCTGTGGACGACGTAGTCGGCGCCGTGCTCGAGCGGCCGGAGATAGACGGGGGTCGCGGCGGTCGAGTCGACGACGACGCGGCCGGGATGAGCGGTGGCCGCCTCGAGGTCGGGCATTGTCAGGAACGGATTCGAAGGCGCCTCGAGCCAGATGAGGTCGGCGCCGGCCGGCGGCGGGGCGGTCTGGTCGAACTCGACGAACCGCAGGCCCCAGCGCTCGAGTGAGCGGAAAAGCGCGCCGGTCCCGTAGTACGCGCCCTCGGCCAGCGCGATCGTCTGGCCGGGAGCGAGCTCGGCCAGGACGAGCGCGGTAATCGCGCCAGAGCCGGAAGGAAAAAGCAGCGCCTCGCCGCCCTCGAGCTCACCGAGCGCGCGCTCCGCCTCGACCCCCGTCGGATGCGCGTAACGCTGGTAGTAGAAGTCGCCGGGCTCGCCGTCTCGGTACGGCCAGATCGTCGAGCGGTCGAGCGGTTGCACGGACGGTATTGTCCAGCATCTCAGTCGAGAAACCAGATAGATAAGGAGAAATGAATGAGGCGTATTTCGCTTTCTTTCCTGCCGATCCTAGTACTGGCAGCCGGAATCGTCGTCGGCGCGAGGGCCGCGACGGCTAGCACGACGCTCAGCCTCGTCGCCTACTCCACGCCAAAAGACGCGTACGGGAAGATCATCCCGGCGTTCCAGGCGACCACGGCAGGGAAAAACGTCTCCTTCAATCAGTCCTACGGCGCGTCGGGCGACCAGGCGCGTGCCGTCGCGGCCGGACTCAGCGCCGATATCGTCGCGCTCTCCCTCGAGCCGGACGTCTCGACGCTGGTCAAGAAGGGGATCGTGCCGAGCAACTGGAATCAGAACCCCTACCACGGGATTGTGACCGACTCGGTCGTCGTCTTCGTCGTCCGCGACGGAAACCCGAAGAAAATCCACACCTGGGCCGACCTGGCGAAGAGCGGCGTCCAGGTGATCACCCCCAACCCGTTCACCTCGGGCGGCGCCCGCTGGAATGTGATGGCTGCCTATGGCGCGCAGCGCGCGCAAGGCAAGACTGACAGCCAGGCGATCGCCTACCTCAAGAGGCTGTTCAAGAACGTCTCGGTGCTGCCGAAGAGCGCCCGCGAGGCCACTCAGGTGTTCGCGAGCGGCAAGGGCGACGTGCTGCTGACCTACGAGAACGAGGCGATCTACGCGAACAAGAAGGGCGTGCACACCGAGTACGTGCTGCCCAAGCAGACGATTCTGATCGAGAACCCGGTCGCGCTCACGAAAAGCGGCCTCAAGCACTCGGAGGCCAAGGCTTTCCTGAAGTTCCTCTGGTCGTCGAAGGCGCAGAAGCTCTTCGGAGACGCCGGCTACAGGCCTGTGCTGAAGTCCGTCGCGTCGAGCGCGAAGTACCGTTTCAAGCAGCCGAAGAGCCTCTTCACGATCAACTCCAAGGCGCTCGGACTGCGTGGCTGGAAGTCGGTTCAGTACCGCTTCTTCGATCACAGCAACGGGATCATGGTGAAGGTGATTGGCCACTAGCGCGGCTGTCTCCGTTTCCCGCGCCGGCGCCGTCCTCGGACGCGCCGGCGGCGGCCTCGCGCGCGGAATCGCGATCGGCTACCTGAGCCTGATCGTGCTCGTGCCGCTCGCGGCGCTGGTCTGGAGCTCGCGGTCGGAAGGAATGGACACGTTCTGGCAGGAGGTCACTAAACCGCAGGCCTTGTCTGCGCTGAAGCTGACCCTCGGCGTCTCCTTCCTTGTCGCAGCCTTCAACGCGCTCACGGGCACGGCGATCGCCTGGGTGCTCGTGCGCGACTCCTTTCCGGGAAAGGGGTTCTTTAACTCCGTCATCGACCTTCCGTTCGCGCTGCCGACGATCGTGGCCGGGCTCGTCCTGCTCGAGCTCTACGGGCCGAACAGCCCGTTCGGCGTCGACGTGGCCTTCCAGCGGGCAGGGCTCGTCCTCGCGCTCCTCTTCGTGACGCTGCCGTTCGTCGTGCGGGCCGTGCAGCCCGTGCTGCTCGAGCTCGATCGGGAGATGGAAGAGGCGGCCGAGTCGCTCGGCGCCCGGCGACTCGCGGTCTTTCGCCGGATCGTCTTCCCGAATCTGCTGCCTGCGGTTCTCTCCGGCGTCGCGCTGGCGTTTGCCCGCGCCGTCGGTGAATTCGGATCGGTCGTGTTGATCTCGGGAAACATCCCTTTCAAGACGGAGGTGTCCTCCGTCTACATCGCCGGCCAGATCGAGTCGGATAACCCGACCGGCGCCGCTGCTGTCTCCGTGGTCCTGCTTCTGATCTCTCTCGCGGTGCTGCTCGCGATCGGCGCCTTCCGGCACTGGAGAACCCGTCATGACCGCTAAGTACGCACTGCGCTTCGGCGCCCTCAGCTATCTCGCGTTGCTCCTGCTCCTCCCGGTGGGCCTCGTCTTCTACCGGACCTTCGAGCACGGCTTCCACCCGGCCTGG
>MNDB01000068.1 GCA_001914705.1 Actinobacteria bacterium 13_2_20CM_68_14
GAGCGACGATCGGGGTCGTCCACGTCGCCGATGCGGCGCGAATCCTTCTGGATGCGAAGCCGGGCGTCGAGAACGTCGCGGCCGAGAGCGTGACGGTGGCGGACGTCGCCGCGCTTGCACGCGGCGAAGATCCAGCCGGCGGCGCGGCGTTCACAGTCGCCTCGCCGTTCACATACGAGCACCGGCTGGCGGACTACCTGCGCCGATGAAGGTTCTTGTCACCGGCGCCAACGGTTTCCTCGGCTCCCGGGCTTCCGGCCTGCTCGCGGAGAACGGCCACGAAGTCGTGCGCGTGTCACGGCCCCGCGGCGCCGAGCGCGCGGGAGCGAAGGACGCCGTCCGCATCGACGCGGGCGATCCCGCGGCCCGCGAGCTGATCGCCGGCTGCGACGCCGTCCTCCACTTCGCCGGGATTCCGGATCCCGCGCGAGCGCGCGAGGACCCGGCGCGTGCCGTCCGGGAGAACGCGGGCACGACGCTGAATCTTTTGGAAGGCTGCCTCGAGCACGGCGCCGGCCTCGTCTATCCGTCCACCGTGCGAGCCGCGCTCGACCCACCGCCCGATCCCTACGCTCACTCGAAGCGCCTCGGCGAAGAGGCCTGCCGCCTGCATGAGGCCCCGACGCTCGTCGTCCGATTGACCTCGGTGTACGGGCCCGGCCAGGTCGCCTGGGAAGGCGCGACCGGCGCGATCGCGTCGTTCGCGGCGAGGGCGCTGGCGGGCGAGCCGATCGTTGTTGCCGGTGATCCCGAGCGCAGCCGCGACTTCATCTATGTCGACGACGCGCTCGCGGCGATCGAAGCGCTGGTCGCCATGGGACGCTGGAACGAGACCGTCCTGATCGCCAGTGGACGTTCGACCTCGCTCTTGCGCGCTGCCGAGCTCGTTCGCGACGCGGCCGGCTCGTCGTCTCCGATCGAGACCCCGGGAGGGGGGCTTCCCGCGGGCGAGAACGAGAGCTACCAGGCCGCTCCGGAGGCACCGTTACCCTTGAACCTGTCGCTGGAAGAGGGAATCCGCCGCTATGTCAACTGGCTCCAGAACCATCCCGCAGCTGAAGTCCGCGCCCGAGCCTGACCAGCTCGCCGACCGGCTAGACGGCGGCGACTGGCAGGGGATCGAGATCGCGCTGATGCCCAAGGACGTCGCCGACGACGCGGCGCTCGCGCGGGCTGCAGAGGCAACTCGGAAGGCCGCCGCCGGCCTTGTCGTCACCGCCGAGGCGCCGGTCGCCTGGCCGAGCGGCGCCTTCGTTCGCGTCGACCGCCTCGACGAGGAGGCGCGCGCCGGGATCGAGCGGAGCGCGGAGTTCGCTGCGCGTGTCGGCTCGCCCGTGCTGACGATCCATCTGTTCATTCCGCTCTCGCCGGACGAGTTCCGAGCCTCCGGCGCCGTCGATGCGGACGCCGTCGAGAAGTTCCTCGGCTTCTACGCGGACGCGTGCGTTCAGCGGGGCGTGGATCCGCTGATCGAGAACGTGCCACCTGTCCTCCGGATGCGAACCGGAGGTGTCTATCTCTCCCCCATCGGCGGCCACTGGCGCGACTTGCTCGACTGGCGCGAGCGCGTTCCGGAGCTCGGGTTCACGATCGACACATCGCACGCTGCGTTGTTCCGCTCGTTCGCGACCATCTATCCCGGGCTGTTCGCGCACCCCTGGGACGAGGAGCTGGAGCTCGGGCGGTACGTGGAGGAGCTCGGGCCGCACGCCCAGGTCGCGCACGTCTCAGACGCCCACGGCCTGCTCGGGGAGGGGCTTCCCTACGGCGGCGGCGAGCTCGAGCTCGACCCCGTCGTGCGAAGGCTCGGCGAGCTGGTGCGCTTCATCGTCGCCGAGATCAACGAGCCTGATCCGGCGCGCTCGGTGGAGATGAAGCGTGCTTACCGCGCGATCGAACGGGCCCTGGCACTGCCACCCGCTGAGCCGCAGCCTGCGCGCCGCCGCGTGCCGGCCGATTCGTTCGACTGGCAGCAGGTGCTCGAGCGTCGCGATCCCGTCCCTTCCGTGCTCGAGTTGCAGGAGCGCTTTGGCGGCCGGCGGATTCTGCTGACCGGCGGCGGCGGCTCGATCGGCCGCGCGCTTGCGACCTTCCTCGGCGGGTTTCGCCCGGAGCGGATCACGGTCGTCGACGGGCACGAGTCCTCACTGATCGCCGACCGGCGCGCGCGGGACCCGCAGACGCTCGGCCTCTTCAACCACGTCCTCTGCGACATCCGCGAGCCGGGGCGGCTCGAGCGGGAGCTCGCGGCAGCCAAGCCCGAGATCGTCTTCCATCTCGCAGCGTACAAGCACGTCGACTGGGCCGAGATCTTCCCGGAGGAGTTCGTCGACACGAACCTGCACGGCTCGTGGAACGTGCTGCGCGCCGCCGAGGGCGCGGGCGTCGAGACCGTCGTCGTCGCCTCGACCGACAAGGCCGCGCTCGCCCAGAGCTTCTACGGACGGACGAAGCGGTTCATGGAGCAGCTGACGGCATTCGCAGCCCGGCGGGCCGGCGCGCAGCGCACGGCCGTTCGACTCGTCAACGTGCTGGGCTCGGCCGGCGCCGCCTCCGAGATCTTCCTCAGCCAGGCCCGCGCCGGAGTGCCGCTGACCGTCACGGACACAGGCATGGTGCGCTACTGGATCACGATGCCGCATGCGGCTTGCCTCGTGGCGCAGGCCGCTTTGCTGGCGGGCGACGGCGTTCCGCTCTGCAGCCCGCACGATCCGGTCATGCTGACCGTGGGCGAGTTGGCGGAGCGGATCTGGCGGCTGGCCGGCCCTCGCGGCGAGACCGAGATCGAGCTGCTCGGCATCCGCCGCGGCGAAACGCTGAGCGAGGTGCTCATCGGTCCCGGCGAGGCGCTCGGTGAGGAACGCCACCAGGGGATCTGCGCGATCGAGGGCGAGATCCCGACCGCCGGGGCCGCCTGGGTGATCGAGCGCCTGCCCGCCCGCGGCAGCCGGGAAGAGGCCCGCGCGATCTGGCTCGAAGCGATGCAACGGCCCGGCCTGCTGGCGCCCGGGCGAGCCGAGAGCCGAACCGACTAGCTGGTCCGGACCGTTTTTAGGGACAGTCCCCGTCCGGGGACTGTCCCTAAAGCGCTAACGAGTCCCGTACAGCCGGTCGCCGGCGTCGCCCAGGCCCGGGACGATGAAGCCTCGCTCGTCGAGGCCGCGGTCGACGGCGGCCGTGACGATGTGGACGTCGGGATGCTCGGCGTGTAGGTGCTCGATCCCTTCGGGGGCCGAGACGAGACAGACGAGGATCACCGAACGGGCTCCCGCGTTCTTGACGGTCGAGAGCGCCGCCACGCTCGAGTTGCCGGTCGCGAGCATCGGATCGAGCACGATCGCGTCGCGCTGGTCGAGGTCGCCCGGGAGCTTCACGTAGTACTCGACGGGCTGCAGCGTCTCTTCGTCGCGGTACATGCCGAGGAAGCCGACGCGGGCGCTCGAGACGAGCGACAACACCCCATCGAGCATTCCGAGGCCTGCCCGGAGCACCGGGCAGACGGCGACCTTCTTGCCCGAGATCCGCTCCGCGACCATCCGCTCGAGTGGCGTCTCAATCTCGACGGGCTCGGTCGGAAAGTCCTTCGTCGCCTCGTACGTCAAGAGCAGCGTGACCTCGTTCGCGAGCTTTCGGAAGTGGACCGTCGGCGTCTCCTGGTCGCGCAGGTACGACAGCTTGTGCTGCACCAGCGGGTGCGAGACGACCGTGAGCTTGCCGCTCACGCCACGTAGGTGGTGAAACCGCGGAAGCCCGGATACAAGGGCCGCTTCTCGCAGAGCGCCGCGCTTCGCGCCGCCAGCGCGGGGAGATCCGGGCTCGCGCCAAGCGCCTCGACGATCACGTGTCCGACCTCGCGAAAGTCCGACTCATCGAAGCCGCGCATCGTGGCCGCGGGCGTGCCGATTCGGACCCCCGACGCCACCGTCGGCGGCCGCTCGTCGAAGGGAACAGTGTTCCGGTTGACGGTCAGCTTCACCTCGGCCAAGCGTTCCTCCGCCTCCTTGCCCGTCCACTCGGTCGAGCGCAGGTCGAGCTGGAGCAGGTGGGTGTCGGTGCCGCCGGTGAGCACGTCGAGCCCGCCTTCCTGGAGCGTGTCGGCGAGCACATCGGCGTTCTTGCGGATCTGGCCCTGGTACTCACGGAACGCCTCGGTCGAGGCGATCTTGAAGCACGCAGCCTTGGCCGCGATCGTGTGCATCAAGGGCCCGCCCTGGATGCCGGGGAAGACGGCGCGGTCGACCGCCTGCGCGCGCTCCTCGTCACAGAGGATGAAGCCGGCACGGGGCCCGGCCAGCGTCTTGTGCGTAGTCGAGGTGACGAAGTGGGCGTGCTGGACGGGATTCGGATGGAGGCCGGCCGCGACGAGCCCGGCGAAGTGGGCCATGTCGCAGAGCAGCAAAGCATCGACCTCGTCCGCGATCTCGCGGAACTTGTCGGCCTCCACGGTGCGCGGGTACGCGGAACCGCCGCAGACGATCAGCTGCGGACGGTGGTCCTTCGCGAGGCGGAGCACCTCGTCGTAGTCGACAACGTTGGTCTCGCGCGAGACGCCGTAGTGGACGATCGTGTACAGCCGCCCCGAGAAGTTGACCTTCAGCCCGTGCGTCAGATGCCCGCCGTGCGAGAGCTCGAGCGAGAGGATCGTGTCGCCCGGCTGCAAGGCCGCCATGTAGACGGCCATGTTCGTCTGCGCGCCCGCATGCGGCTGCACGTTCGCGTGCTCGGCACCGAAGAGCTCCTTCGCCCGGTCGATCGCAAGCTGCTCGATCTCGTCGACCACCTCGCAGCCTCCGTAGTAGCGCTTGCCGGGGTAGCCCTCTGCGTACTTGTTCGTCGGCACGCTGCCGACCGCCTCGAAGACGCTCGGCCAGGTGAAGTTCTCAGACGCGATCAGCTCGATCTGATTGCGCTCGCGCTCGAGCTCGCGGCCGAGCAGCTCGGCGATCTCGGGATCGACGTCGGTCAGTCCGGCGGTGCGCAGGTGCTGGAAAGTTTCCTCGGCGACGGCCATACGGGCACTCCTGGGTCGGTTAGTCGGATGCTACTCGGCGACCAGGCCGGTGACCCGCTCCAGCGCCTCCGCCGCGGAGACCGCGCCCTCGCGCAACATCCTCGGCTCGTCGCCGGTGAGGTCGATCACGGTCGAGGGAACGCCCGGGAGCTCGCCGGCATCGATCGCTGCGCCGCAGCCTTCGAGGATCTTGTCCGGCACGTCTTCCAGTCGCGCGGGGTCCGGCCCGCCGGGCATGTTCGCACTCGTCGCCATCATCAACCCGGCTCGCGACAAGACGGCGTCGGCGGGCGCCGGCAGATCCGGCACACGGACGCCGATCGTGTCCGCGCGTTCGCCAGTCAGCCAGGGGTAGCGCCTGGCCGGGTTCGGGACGACGATGGTGAACGGGCCGGGCAACAGACCCCGCAAGATTGGCCCGACACGGCCTCGCAGCTCGGGTAGGCATTCGAGCAGCATGTCGACGTCGCCCGCGAGCAGCGCGCTCGGCTGCGACGGCTCGCGACCCTTGAGCTCGTACGCGCGCCGGACGGGCTCCTCGCTGTAGGCATTCGCGCAGAGGCCGTAGACGGTGTCGGTCGGCAGGACGACCGGGAGCCCGGCGCGAAGAGCCGCGACCGCCGCTTCGACCTCGTTGCCGTCCCTCAGCGACTCCACTGCGCCTCGATCACGCGGTCGCGCCCAGCCATGTCGGGCGACACCCTGAGGTGCTCGTAGCCAAGGTCGAGCAGCAAGCCGGCGACCTTCGCCGCCTGGTTCTCCGCGATCTCAAGGACGACCCAGCCGCCGGGCCGCAGCGCCTCCGTGGCTGCGCGAGCAACCGCCTCGGTCGCGCCGTGGGAGACGAGAGCGATCCGCGGCTCCCAGTCGCGCACCTCAGGCTGAAGCGTCTCGATGTCCCCCGGCTCGATGTACGGCGGGTTCGAGACGACGAGGTCGAACGCGTCATGTCCGAGGCCCTCGGTCAGGTCGTGCTCCACGAGCCTGACACGGCCGTTGATCCCGAGCAGGTGGAGGTTCTCACGCGCTAACGCCAGCGCGTCCTCCGAGGCGTCGATCGCGGTCACCCGCGCCCGCGGATGCTCGTCGACGATCGCCAGCGCGATCGCCCCGGTCCCGGTGCCGACGTCGAGAACGGACGGCTCGCCCCCATCCAGGTGCTCGAGCGCCCGCTCGACCACGATCTCGGTCTCCGGCCGCGGGATCAGCGCGCGTCGGTCCGTCTTCAGCGTCAGCCGCCGGAAGCCCCAATGGCCGAGAATGTAGGCGAGCGGCTCCCGGGTCGCCCGGCGCGCGAGCAGCGCCTCGAAATTCTCCTCGGCCTCGGGCGAGAGATCGCGCCGCAGCTCCATGTAGAGCAGCGCCCGCGCGCAGTCGTCGCAGGCCCTCGCGAGTAGCAACTCGGACTCGAGGCGTGCAGTGTCGATGCCCGCTTCCGCAAGCACGTGCGTTCCGTGCGCGAGTGCTTCGCCGACGGTCACGTCAGACCGCTGCGGTTTCGAGCGCCTGGCGGCGCTCTTCAGCCTGCAGTGCCTCGGTGAACTCGTCCAGCTCGCCTTCGAGAACGCGGTCGAGGTTGTGCACGGTCAGCTTTACGCGATGGTCGGTGACCCGGTTCTCCGGATAGTTATAAGTGCGGATCTTCTCGGCCCGCCCGCCCGAGCCGATCTGCGAACGGCGCGTCGCCGCCTGCTCGGCCGCCTGCTTCTCCCGCTCGAGCTCGTAGAGCCGCGCGCGCAACACGCGCAGCGCTTTCGTCTTGTTCTGGAGCTGCGACTTCTCGTCCTGCATCGCGACCACCGTGCCGGTCGGCAGGTGCGTGATCCGCACGGCGGAATCGGTCGTGTTGACGCTCTGCCCGCCCGGCCCGGTCGAGCGGTAGACGTCGATCTTGAGATCGTTGTCGTTGATCTCGACATCGACATCCTCGGCCTCCGGCATCACGGCCACGGTTGCGGTCGAGGTGTGGATCCGCCCCTGCGATTCGGTCACCGGGACGCGCTGGACGCGGTGGGTTCCGCCCTCCCACTTGAAGATCGAGTAAGCGCCCTCGCCCTTGACCGCGAAGCTGATGCTCTGGAAGCCGCCGGTCGGGTTCGGACTCGCTTCCAGCTGCTCCCACTTGAAGCCGCGCCGCTCCGCGTAACGGGTCAGCATCCGGAAGACGTCGCCCGCCCAGAGCGCAGCCTCGTCGCCGCCGGCGGCCTGGCGCATCTCGACGATCACGTCCTTGCGGTCTGCCGGATCCGTCTCGACGAGCGCGAGCTTGAGCTCGTCTTCCAGCTGCGCCACCCGTTCCTCGAGCTCCGGCACGAGCTCGCGCAGGTCGCCGTCATCGCGCGCGGCCTCGAGGTCGGAAGACGCCTCCAGCCATTCCGTTGCGAGCTTGTGCGCCGCCTCGAGCTCCTTCAGGCGCCGCCCGACCTCCGCCGCTTCGCGGTGGTCGTTGTAGACGGAGGGGTCCGAAAGACGCTCCTGCGTTTCCGCGAAAGAGCGCTCGACCTCCTCGACGAGGTCCTGCATCGCGGCCATGGGCAGAGGTTAGCCGCGCTGCCCGCGGAGAGACCCGAGCGCGACCTGCGTCGTGTTGCCCGAGGAATCAGCGGCGAAGAGCGTCGCGGCCCAGACTCCTGCCGGCACGGAGAGGAGCGCCGAGCCTCGGAAAGGCTTCTTGCTCAGCCAGAGCGTGCGCACCGCGCCGGACCGTCTGATCACGACCTTCAGCGCCAGCCAAGGCGACGCGTCGTCGCTGCCACGCCAGTAGAGCCTGCGGCTCGCGAGGGAGGCGCTGACCTTCGGGGCCTGCGTATCGCGGCGGACCTCCACCGGCGGCAGGTCGGTGTCGGACGCGTTGCCGGCGACGTCGACCGCGTGCAGGTTCGGCGTGTACGTCCCCGGCTGGATCCGCCCCGGGCTCCAGGCGAACGTGTGCCAGCCGCGCGAGACGACGACCGGCGAGCCGGCGTGATCGATCTGCAGGCGGACGGTCGAGCGTTTGGAGACCCAGAAGACGTAGCGCGCGTAGTCGCGGTAGCCGTCCTGCGGCCACGGATAGATCGCCCCAGGTGCCGCGCCCTCCTTGACGACCGGCGGCTGGCGCAGGTCGTTGCCGAACCGTTGTGCGTAGGTCGTCAGCGTCGGGTCCAGCGTCCGCTTGGACAGGATCCCGAGCAGGCGGACAACGTACTGGTGATAGTCGAGCGGAGCCTCGGCCCCGCCGAGCGAGTACAGCGACCAGTACCCGGTATCGAAGCGCGGCAGCATCCCGACGGCCGCGGCTTGCAACTGTGCGGCCAGGTTGGTTGCGGCCTGGTCGCCCGTCCGCCCTGCGTAGTCCTGCAGCGAGACGATCGTCTGGAGCTGGGCGTTGAGGACTGTGTCGTTGTTGAAGGCGTACAGCCGGATCCATGGGCCCGCCTGGACCGAGCGGGTCAGCGACGGCACCGTCTTGTAGACCCGTTGCGAAGCCGATGTGAAGGTCGGGTCGGCGAGGAGCGTCCCGGCGCCTGACAGCGCCTGCGCTGCGACGGCCTGCGCCATCCCAGAGATCCACGGCGGCTGCCCGCCTTCGAAGCGGAAGTAGTACTCCCAGGCCAGCCCGCCGGAACGGACGACGCTGCGCTCGAGCAGCGACTGCGCGAGCTGCTCGGCCCGCGTGGTGTTCTTTTGGGCGACGAAGTTGTTCAGCTTCCCGAAGTTCTCCAGCGGGTGGAACTGGAAGCCGATCCCCGGAAAGGCCCGGTACCAGATGCCATCCGAGGCGTCGAAGACGTCCT
>MNDB01000086.1 GCA_001914705.1 Actinobacteria bacterium 13_2_20CM_68_14
CCGGGTGGTGGCAGGTCCACCCGCCACCCGCGGTGAGCGTATCGCCGAAAACCGCACGTGTCTGGCGCGCGCCTGTGACGATTCTGCGCCGTTGCTGGTGGCCGCAGCCGCTCATCACTGGCGTAGGCTTTCGACCATGTTCACCGGCATCGTTCGCGAGCGCGCAAAGGTCGCATCGTTCGAGCGCGGCCGGCTCGTGGTCGAGAGCTCGCTCGACCCGACCGTCGGAGACTCAGTCGCCGTCGACGGCGTCTGTCTGACGGTTGCCGAGCGCACCAACGGCTCGCTCGCGTTCGACGTGATGCCGGAGACGCTCCGGCGCGCCAAGCCCTTCGGAGCCGAGGTCAATCTCGAGACCGCGCTTCGAGCGGGCGACCCGCTCGGCGGCCATTACGTTCAGGGCCACGTCGACGGCGTCGGCCGCGTCCGCTCGATCGAGCCCGAGGGCGACAGCCGCCGGGTCGCGATCGAGGCGCCACCCGACGTGCTCCGCTACTGCGTCGAGAAGGGCTCGATCACCGTCGACGGCGTCTCGCTGACGATCGCTGCGCTGAGCGAGGACGCCTTCGAGGTCGCGTTGGTTCACCACACGCTCGAGGCGACGACGCTCGGCTCGCTGAAGCCGGGCGACAGGGTCAATCTCGAGGTCGACGTCCTCGCCAAGTACGTCGAGCGCCTCGCCGCACGGTGAGGCTCGAGCCGCTCTACCGCGTCGAGTTTTCCTACCCGGAGCATTACGACATCGGTGGCCCTGACGTCGGCGGCGTCTTCCTGGCCGAAGGCCGCTGCGAAGGTTTCGTGAGCGGTCGCTTCCGGGGCCTCAATCACCCGCGACTGCGGCCCGATGACGTCTATCTGCCCAACTTCCAAGGCGTGATCGAGACGGACGACGGCGCGAGGATCGCCTTCGACTACCGCGGCTACGGCCGCGCCCGAGACTACGGGCGAGAGGTCGTCGGCACGGCATTCCACTCGACCGGAGACGAGCGATATGCGCGCCTCAACGACGCCGTCGCCGTCCTGAGCGGCGAGGGTCGCGACCGCCAGATCAGACTCGAGGTCGCGGAACTCGTCTGGGAGTCACTCGGCTGACCCGCGGTACGATCCAGCGGATGGCAACCGAGCTAGAAAAGCAGACGCCTTTCGCGACCGTCGAGGAGGCGATCGAGGACATCCGCGAAGGCAAGTTCGTGGTCGTCGTCGACGCTGCCGACCGCGAGAACGAGGGCGATCTGACGATCGCGGCCCAGTTCGCGACTCCGGAGGCGATCAACTTCATGGCCACGCACGGTCGCGGCCTGATCTGCCTCTGTCTGACCGAGCAGCGCTGCGACGAGCTCGGCCTGCAGCCGATGACCGAACGCAACGAGACGCCCTTCGGGACCGCCTTCACGGTCTCGATCGAGGCCCGCGAGGGGATCGCCACCGGCATCTCAGCGCACGATCGTTCACGCACCGTTCAGGTCGCGATCGACTCCAGCAAGGGCGCCGACGACCTCGTCCGCCCGGGGCACATCTTCCCGCTCCGCGCGCGCGATGGGGGCGTCCTTCAGCGTGGTGGCCAGACGGAGGCATCCGTCGATCTCGCCCGGCTCGCCGGCATGATCCCGGCTGGCGTCGTCTGCGAGATCATGAACGAGGACGGGACGATGGCCCGCGTCGACGACCTGATCCCGTACTGCGAGCGACATGGGCTGAAGCTGATCACGGTCGCCGACCTGATCGAGTACCGCCGCCGGCACGAGAAGCTGGTCGAGCGGACGACGGCCGTCCGGCTGCCGACCGCCTACGGAGAGTTCACCGCGGTCGCCTTCCGGGAGACCTTGACGGGCAAGCACCACGTCGCACTCGTCAAGGGCGACGTCGACGGAGCCGAGGACGTGCTGGTCCGCGTCCACTCGGAATGCTTGACCGGTGACGTCTTCCACTCGCTTCGCTGCGACTGCGGCGAGCAGCTCGAGCAGGCGCTGGTGCAGATCGCAAGCGAGGAGCGCGGCGTCCTGCTCTACATGGCTCAGGAAGGCCGCGGAATCGGTCTGCTCAACAAGCTGAAGGCCTATGAGCTCCAGGAAAACGGCCTCGACACCGTCGAGGCGAACCTCGAGCTCGGCTTCCCCGCCGATGCACGGGACTGGGGGATCGGCAACCAGATCCTCGCCGACCTGGGCCTGTCGACGATCCGGATCCTGACGAACAACCCGAAGAAGATCAGCGGGCTGGAGGGCTACGGCCTGACGGTCGTGGAGCAGGTGCCGATCGAGGTGCCGCCCAACGCCGAGAACCGTCGCTACCTCGTGGCCAAGCGGGACAAGCTTGCGCACAAGCTGCACCACCAGGATCTCCGCTTCGACGAACTGGGGCCAGAAGAGTGACCGAAGAACACTGGCCCGGCGAGGACCGGATCTCGGCCACGGAAGAGGATGACTTGGGAACGGAGGCCGAGGCCGAGGCCGACGGCCAGCCGGCTCCGCCGGAAGAGCAACTCGAGGCCGAAGAGGCCGAAGACGCAGAACAGAGGCGCGACGGCGATACGCCCGCGCCCGACGACGAGCCGCCCGCCGAGGAGGACGAGCTCCCACGCCTGCACGGACCCGGCCATGCCCCCGGTCAGCTCTCGGTCCCGGACGGCTACGGCACCCTCACCGGCTCCTCGGACGGCGCCCGCCGCTCCGTTGCGGTCGTCGTCAGCCGCTTCAACGGCGAGGTGACGAACAAGCTGCTCGAGAGTGCGCTCGAGGAGCTCGAGCTCGCTGGTGTGGCCCGCGACGCCGTCACGGTCGTCCAGGTTCCCGGAGCCTTCGAGCTGCCGCTCGGCGCAATGGCGCTCGCGAAGACGCGCCGATACGCCTGCATCGTCGCGCTCGGCTGCGTAATCAGGGGCGAGACGCCGCACTTCGACTACGTCGCCGGCGAGGCGGCGAGCGGCCTGCAACTCGCTGCGCTCGAGACCGGAGTCCCGGTCTCGTTCGGCGTGCTGACGCTCGAATCGGCCGACCAAGCCGACGAGCGCGTGGCCAAGGGCGCCGAGGCGGTTCGCACCGCGCTCGAGATGGCGGACCTGTTCTCGCAGTTGCGCGCGAGCGCTACGGCTTAGTCGCTCAGCTACACTGCCGCGCCGTGTCCAAGGTCTGCGCAGTCTGTGGGAAGAAGCCCGGTTTCGGCAACAACCGGAGCCACTCGATGGTGGCCACGAAGCGCCGCTTCAACCCGAACCTGCAGCGCGTCCGGGTGCTCCTGGACGGCAAGGCGACGCGCGCTTACGTTTGTGCGCGATGTCTCAAGGGCAACAAGATCCAGAAAGCCGTCTAGCAACTTCTCAAGCCGCGTTCCACGTCTAAAGAACGATGGAGCGGGCTGAGCCACAGCTTTCCTCGTCGCTCGGCCGGATCACGATCTCGACCGGCGCGATCGGCCAGATCGTCTCGCAGACGGCGTCCCGCTGCTACGGCGTCGTCGAGATCGGCGGCGGCGCCAGGGCAAAGGTCGGGCGACTGCTACCGCGTAGCCGGGGCGTGCACGGGATCTCCGTCTCCGGCGACGGCGATTCGGTCTCGCTCGACCTCCACGTCGTCGTCGAGCATGGCCTCAACCTCGCCGAGGTGGCGGCGACGATCCGCTCCCAGGTTCAGTACGAGGTCGAGCGGCTGACCGGCCTGCGCGTGGCGGCGGTGGACGTTCATATCCTGGACGTCCGGCAGTCGGCGTGAGCCGACTGGTGGAGGGGGTTAGGGGGAACCGGGAGGTTCCCCCTCGAGCAATCCTCGGCACGCGTGCCGAGGCGGACCCAGGAAAAGAAGGGGGCTCGTGGGGGAAACATGGTTTCCCCCACGCGACCGAGCCGGAGGCGAGGGAGCAGTCAGCGTGAGCCCGCGCGATCAAGCTATTCGGCTTGTACGCGGTGCCGTCGCCGCACTCGAGCGAAGCCGGTCTCGCATCGACGACCTCAACGTCTATCCGGTCCCCGACGGCGACACCGGCACGAACCTGGCGCTGACCGCGCGGGCTGTGCTCGAGGACCTCGAAGGCTCGACGGCGGACGACAGCGCGACCGTCGCGCGCGAAGCCACGCGTGCCGCCTTGATGGGCGCACGCGGCAACTCCGGCGTCATCCTCTCGCAGATCGTCCGCGGGATCGGTGAGTCTCTTGCCGCGGAGGAGTCGATTGACGGCCCGGCGGTAGCGCGAGTGTTACGAGCTGGCTCGGACGCGGCGTACAGAGCGGTTCGCAAGCCCGTCGAGGGCACGATGCTGACCGCGATCCGCGCGCTCGCCGAGGCCGCCGAGGCAGAGCAGTCGCGGCCGGTCGGCGAGCTGCTCGAGCTCCTGGTCGCCAAGGGCGAGGAAGCCGTCGCCCGCACCCAGGAGCAGCTCGACGTCCTGCGCGAGGCGGGCGTCGTCGACGCCGGCGCCGCCGGCCTCGTCGAGCTCCTGCGCGGAATCGCCTCCGTCGTCGCCGGACAGCCGCTGCCCGACGAGCCGCCGGTGGAGCGAGCATCCGTCGAGGCCGCGCACCAGGAGCTCTCGCGGTTTCGCTACTGCACGACGTTCGTGATCGAGGGAGACCTTGACCCAGACGCGCTCGAGGCCGAGTACGAACAACTCGGAGATTCCCTCCTCGTGGTCGGAGACGAACACGCCCTGAAGATTCACGTCCACACGGACGATCCCGGCGCGGCGCTCGCGATCGGCACGCACGTCGGCGCGATCGAGAACGTCGAGATCGCGGACATGCACAGGCAGACTCAGGCGCGGGAGCGCCGGCTGCTGGCGGCTGTGCCCGACCCGCCACCTGCCGCGGCTGGCGTCGTCGCCGTGGTGGCCGGCACCGGCAACCGCCGCTTGTTCGAGAGCCTCGGCGCGACCCAGATCGTCGAGGGCGGGCAGACGATGAACCCCTCCGCCGCCGAGCTCCTTGCGGCCGTCGAGGCGACGAAGGCACCCGAGGCGCTCCTGCTGCCGAACAACCCCAACATCGTGCTCGTCTCCGAACAGGCCGTGTCACTCGCCGCCAAGCCGGCGCGCGTCGTTCCCACGACTTCCATCCAGGCGGGCCTGGCGGCGCTGGTGGCCTTCAACCCCGAGCAGTCGGCCGAGGAGAACGAGGCCGCCATGGTCGAGGCGGCGGCGCGCGTGGCAACGGGTGCCGTGACGACAGCCTCTCGGGACGTCCAGCTGAACGGCCGTGCAGTCGGGGTGGGCCAGTACGTCGGCCTGCTGGAAGACGAGCCGGTAGCGGGCGGCGCCGAGTTCGAGCCCGTGGCGAGGGCGATCATCGACCGCTTGCTGGCCGAACCGCGGGAGGTCGTGACGCTGCTGACCGGGGAGGAAGAACCGGATCTCTCACGGCTGCTCGCGGAGCTCGAGCAGTCGAACCCGGAGCTCGAAATCGAGGTCCACGAAGGCGGCCAGCCGCACTACCCGCTGCTCGTCTCCGCCGAGTAGCAGCAGGCCCGATCGCTACATTCGACCAGTGGAGCCGCCGATTCGCGTCGTCCTGGTAGAGGACAACCGGGTCTTCCGCGAAGGTCTGGAGCTCGTGCTCGGGCTTCGCTCGGACATCGAGATCGTCGGCGCGGCCGAGGATGGCGCGGAAGGGGTCGAGCTGGCGCGCGAGCTGCACCCCGACGTCGTGCTGATGGACTACCGGCTGCCGGGAATGGACGGTGTCGAGGCCACGGCGGCACTGCTCGCGGCATACCCTGAGGCGGCGGTGATCGGCCTGACGGCATCGGCAAACCTGCGCGAGCGCCAGGCGCTGAGCGATGCCGGCGCCGTCGACTGCCTCAGCAAGGACGGCGAGCTCGACCAGATCGTCGCGGCGATCCACCGCGCCGTGGGCACGACTCCACCCGAGTAAGCAATGGACCTTACTGCCGCGAACACTGCGATCGTCGTCGACTCGACGGCCGACTTTCCGCAGGCGCCGGAGCGCTACCCGAACTGGCGGATCGTGCCGCTCTACGTCCGCTTCGGGCAGGAGAGCTTCCGCGACTACGTCGAGCTGGGACCTGCCGACTTCTACACGCGGCTGCGCAGCTCGGCGGTCGTGCCGACCACCTCGCAGCCGACTCCCGGCGACTTTCACGCCGCCTACCAGGAGCTCGGCGAGTACGAGCGCGTCTACTCGCTCCACATCGCGGGCACGCTCTCGGGCACTGTCGAGAGCGCACGGGCCGCGGCCGCCGATTTCGGCGACCGGATCCGCGTCGTCGATACCGAAACCGCCTCCGCCGCTGTCGCGATGCTCGGGCTCGCGATCCAGCGGCGCCTCGAGCGGGGCACGACCGACGAGGAAGTCGAGGAGCTCGTCGGTCGGCACCGGCGCGAGTCGCAGCTGATCTTCACGCTCGACACCCTCGACTACCTCGCGCGGGGCGGGCGAATCGGCCGCGCAGCGGCATGGGCGGGTGGGCTGATGAGGGTGAAACCGATCCTGACGATCCGCGACGGCGAGGTGATTCCGATCAAGCGTGTTCGAGGCAACCAGCGTGCCTTCCAGGAGTTCATCGCGGCCTTCGAGTCGGGCTCGAGCGACGGGCCCGGCTTGCGCGTCGCGATCGCCGACGCGGATGCACCCGATCGCACAGAGGCGCTCAGGGAGCTCGTGGGGCGGACGCGGCCGCAGGCCGACCTCGAGCTCGTGGCGACGCTCGGGCCCGTGATCGGTACCCACGCCGGCCCGGGCACGGTCGGGCTCTTCTGGTTTGCCGATGAGTGAGCAGCGCGGCTTCGCGGGCGCGGACCCGCCCGAGCGCTGGCCGCCGACGCGAGGGCGGCCGCGTCCGGAGGAGCTCGACCGGTCGCTCGACACGCTGCCGGGTGTGGGCCCGTCGCAGCGAGGCAAGCTGGCGAAGCTCGGCCTGCGGACGGTCCGCGACCTGCTCGAGCACCGGCCGCGCGACTACCAGCAGGCAGTAGGGGAGACACCGATCTCGAACCTGTTCGGCGAGGAGGAGGCGGTGATCGCCGGCGAGGTGCGGCGCATCTCGATCCGCCCGACCCGACGCCGGTTGACCGTTCTGAAGGCCGCGGTGCGCGACGAGAGCGGCGAGATCTCAGCGGTCTGGTTCAACCAGCCCTGGCTCGCCGACAAGCTGCAGCCCGGGACGCGGCTGCGCTTGCGTGGACAGCTGCGCCGGAACGAGTTCCACGTCCGCTCGTACGACCTGGACGGCGCGGCCGCGACCGCCGACTTCGCGCCGGCGTATCCCGCGAGCGAGGAGGTGACCTCGCCGCGCCTGCGGACGCTGGTCGAGAGCGCGCTCCCGCATGCAACCGACTTCGGCGACTCGCTCCCCGCCGGGTTGCGGGCGCGCGAGCGGTTGCCGCTCCGCTTCGACGCGCTCGTTGCATTGCACCGCCCACGCGACGGCGGCGAGGCCGAGTGGGCGCGGCGCAGGCTCGCGCTGGACGAGCTCCTCCTGCTGCAGGTTGGGCTGGCGCGGATCCGCGAGGGGACGGAGGAGGCGACCGCACCTGTGCTCGGCGAGCCGGGCGAGCTCGCGGAGCGCTACCGCGAGGCGCTTCCGTTCGAGCTGACGAAGGATCAGGAGCAGGCGATCGCGGAGATCGACGCCGATCTCGCGGCCTCGAAGCCGATGCAGCGGCTGCTCCAGGGCGATGTCGGCTCGGGCAAGACCGTCGTCGCCCTCTACGCGCTGCTGCGGGCCGTCGAGGCCGGCAAGACCGGCGCGCTGATGGCGCCGACGGAAACCCTGGCTGAGCAGCACTTTTTGACGCTGGAACCGATCTGCACCAAGCTCGGTGTGCGGACCGCCCTGCTGACGGGATCCGTTAAAGGCGACGTCGAAGGGGCGCAGATTCTCGTTGGAACGCACGCGCTGATCCAGGAAGGCGTCGACCTCTCGGAGCTCGCAGTCGCGGTCGTCGACGAACAACACCGATTCGGCGTCGAGCAGCGCGGAGCCCTCGCCGCCGGCCGCTCGCCGCACGTCCTACACATGACCGCGACGCCGATCCCCAGGACGCTCGCGCTGACCGTCTACGGCGATCTCTCGGTGACCGAGATCGCGAAGCCGCCGGCCAACCGCAAGCCGATCGTGACCAGCTGGGTGACAGACGAGCGCGGACCGGAGGCGTATCGGCGGCTGCGCAAGCACCTCGACGCGGGCCGGCAGGCCTACGTCGTCTGCCCGCTGATCGAGCAATCCGAGACCTCGCAGGCGCGCGCGGCCGAAGCCGAGGCCGAGCGCCTTCGACGCGGAGAGCTCCGCGACTACCGCGTCGGTCTGCTGCACGGTCGCCTGCGCCCGTCCGAGCGGCGGCAGCTGATGGCGCACTTCAAGGCGCGGGAGCTCGACGTGCTCGTCTCGACGACCGTGATCGAGGTCGGCGTCGACGTCCCGAACGCGACGATCATGATCGTCCAGGAGGCCGACCGGTTCGGGCTGGCCCAGCTCCACCAGCTCCGGGGCCGCGTCGGCCGCGGCGCCGAGCAGTCCTATTGCCTGCTCGTCTCGCGAGCCAAGGAAGAGCTGACCGACAACGCCCGTGAGCGCCTGCAGGCGCTTGTCGACACGACCGACGGCTTCGAGCTGGCCGAGAAGGACCTGGAGCTGCGCGGCGAGGGCCAGCTGCTCGGGACGCGGCAGGCCGGCCTCTCCGAGTTTCGCTTCACGCGCCTGCGAGCCGACCGCGAGCTACTCGAACGCGCCCGCGAGCTCGCCGGCGAGCTGGTCGTTC
>MNDB01000038.1:0-4459 GCA_001914705.1 Actinobacteria bacterium 13_2_20CM_68_14
CATCTTCAGCTTCATCAACCCCTGGCACGACGCCCAGGGCGCCGGCTTCCAGATCGTCCAGGCGATGATCGGCCTCGGCTCGGGCGGCATCTTCGGCCGCGGGCTGGGCCAGAGCATCGAGAAGGCGAACTTCCTCCCCGAGGCGCACACGGACATGATCTTCGCGATCATCGGCGAGGAGCTCGGGCTCGTCGGCGCGACCGCGCTGATCGCCGCGTATGCGACCTTCGCCTACGTCGGTCTCAGGATCGCGCTGCGCTGCCGGGATCCGTTCGGCAAGGCGCTGGCGACCGGCGTCACCATGCTCGTCTGCGGCCAGGCGGCGATCAACATCGCCGCCGTGATGGGACTCGCGCCGCTGACCGGAATTCCGCTGCCGTTCGTCTCTTACGGAGGCTCGAGCCTGATCGTCGCTCTCGCGGGGGTCGGCATCCTCCTTAACATCGCGGTCGGTCATGGCGGAGAAGCGAGAGCTCAGGTGCGTGATCGCGGCCGGGGGCACGGCGGGACACGTGCTGCCGGCGCTCGCCGTCGCCGAGGAGCTGCAAAGTCGCGGCGTCCGGGTGAGCTTCGCCGGGTCGCCGGATCGCGTCGAGGCGCGGCTCGTTCCTGAGGCCGGCTACGAGTTCGACGCATTCCGCAGCTCCGGCTTCCCGCGGCAAGCCGGAGTCGCGCTCGTGCGCGCGCTGGTCACCGCCGCCGGCGCTCCGGCCGCGTGCCTGAGGATCCTGCGGCGCCGCCGGCCGAACGTCGTCCTTGGAGCGGGCGGCTACGTCTCCGGCCCGATGGTTCTTGCAGCCGCGCTCCAACGGACGCCGGCCGCGCTGCTCGAGGCGGATGCGCACCTGGGGCTCGCAAACCGGCTTGCGGCTCCCTTCGCGAAGCGGGTTTTTCTCGCGACGCCGGTCACCGGCCATGACGGCGCCAAGTACCGCGTCACGGGGCGCCCGGTCCCGCAGCGATCGCAAGCGGCGCCGTCGGCCGAGGCGCGGCGCGTGTTCGAGCTGCCGGCGGAGGGGCCGGTGCTCCTGGTCCTGGGAGGCAGCCAGGGCGCTCTGCGGCTGAACGAGCTCGCGGTCGAGCGTTGGGGAGCGGCGGGTCCCGCGGTTCTCCACATATCGGGCGAGCGCGACTACGAAGCGCTTCGCGACCGTGTCTCGCGGCCCGACTACCGCCTGCCTCCGTTCACGGACGAGATCGGCGCGGCCTACGGCGCGGCCGACCTGGCCCTGGCCCGTGCGGGAGGCTCGGTCTGGGAGCTCGCGGCGGCCGGGCTGCCGGCGGTCCTCGTCCCGTATCCCCATGCGACCGCTGACCACCAGACGAAGAACGCCCGCCACCTCGAGGCTGCGGGCGGCGCGGTCGTCGTCCCCGAGGCGGAGCTCGATCGGGTCCCCGCGCTCGTCGAGGAGCTCCTGGCCGACGGCCCGCGCCTGGAGCGCATGCGCCGGGCGATGCTCGCGATGGCTCGTCCCCGCGCGGCGGCCGAGATCGCTGAGGAGCTGGTGGCGCTTGCCTCCCTTTGACGGCCGGCGCATCTGGTTCGTCGGCATCGGCGGCGCAGGCCTCTCCGGCTACGCGCTCCTGGCTCGCGCCTGGGGCGCGGAGGTGGGCGGCTGGGACCGCGTCGAGACGCCCTACCTGGCTGCGCTCCGGGGCGCGCTGCTAGAGCTCGCGCCGGAGCCGGTCGTCCCGGACGGCTGGAACGAAGTGGTGGTCTCGACCGCGTATCGCGACCAGGTCGAGGGCAGGCCGCGCGCCGAGTTTCTCGCCGAGCTCGTCTCCTTGCAGCGCTCGATCGTGGTCGCCGGCGCGCATGGGAAGACGACGACCGCCGCCATGATCGCGTTCTGCCTCGACCGGCTCGGCGACGACCCGGCCTTCTTGATCGGCGGCGAGATCCCTCAGCTCGGCGGCAACGCGCGCGCGGGCAGCGGCTGGCTCGTCGTCGAGGGAGACGAATCGGACCGCACGATCGCCGCCCTTCGCCCCGAGATCGCGGTGGTCACGAACGTCGATCTCGACCACCACACGGAATTCGCCTCGCGCGCCGAGGTCGAGTCGCTCTTTGCCGGTCGAGCTCGCGGTTCCGGGTGACCACAACCGGCAGAACGCTGGGGTCGCCCTGGCCGCGGTCGAGCTCGCCGGCTACTCACGCGCGGAGGCCGCCCGCGTACTCGGAGAGTTTCGCGGCGCGACCCGCCGGCTCGAGCTGCGCGGACAGGTCGGCGGCGTCGACGTCGTCGACAGCTATGCGCACCATCCGCGGGAGCTCGCGGCCGACATCGCCGCAGCCCGCGACGGCGGCCGCGTCCTCGCTCTCTTCCAGCCCCACCTCTACTCGCGCACACGCCACCTCGCGCGGGAGTTCGCCGCTGCGCTTGCGTCGGCGGACGTCGTTGCCGTTACGGACGTCTATCGCGCACGCGAGCAGCCTATCGAGGGTGTGACAGGCAAGCTGGTCGTCGACGCCCTGGCCGAGACCCGTCCCGGCATGGAGCTCGGTTGGACGCCGGCGGTCGAAGAGGGCGTTCGCTTCCTCGCGCGCCGGGCGCGGACCGGCGACCGTGTCCTGACGCTCGGCGCGGGCGACGTCGACCGGGCGGCCACCCTGATCCTCGAGGCGCTCGCTTGAAGGTAGAGCAGGGAGTTCAGCTAGACCGCTACACAACGCTTGGGGCAGGCGGCGAAGCTCGTGCTTTCGCGAAGCCGTCGACGGTGGACGAGGTGGAGGAAGCGCTGGCCTGGGCGCGGGAGCGGGGGCTTCCGATCGTCACGATCGGGCTCGGCTCAAACATGCTCGTCGCAGACGAAGGTGTCGGGGCGCTCGTCCTCCGACTAGACGGCGAGCTCGCCTCGGCCGAGACTCGAGGCGAGCTGCTGATCGCGGGCGGGGGCGCGGCGAACGCCGTCTGCCTGCACCGCGCGCGTGCGGCGGGCCTGGGGGCGTTCGAGTTCGCGTGCGCGATCCCCGGCACGGTCGGCGGCGGGGTCCGGATGAACGCGGGCGCCTACGGAAGCGATTGGTCGGAGATCCTCGAGCGGGCACTCGTCGTCGACGAGCACGGCGCGTGCTGGCAGACGCCGACCGAGCTCGGTCTCTCGTACCGGCAATCGAAGCTCGGCCAGGGACAGGTCGTCGCGCGAGTCGAGTTCCGGCTCGAGCCGCGCGATCCCGACGAGATCAAGGCGAAGGTCGCCGAGCTCCAGACGCTACGCAAGGCCGCGCAGCCCACGAACAAGCGGACGTTCGGAAGCGTCTTCAAGAACCCCGAGCACGAGCTGACGGCCGGACTGATGCTCGAGGCTTGCGGGCTGAAGGGCGACCGGATCGGCGGCGCACAGATCTCTCCCCGGCACGCGAATTTCATCGAGAACGCCGGCGGAGCGCTCGCCGCCGACGCGATCGCACTGATGGCCGAAGCGCGCCGCCGGGCCTACGAGGAGTACGGAGTCGAGCTCGAGCACGAGGTGCAGTTCCTCGGCCCGCTCGCGCTGCCCGAGCTCCGTTCGTAATTGGCACACATTCGGTCCGGCCGGGTCACCACTGCGTGCGCGCTTCCGAGCTAGGCTCGCCTGCAGAGGGTGGTGGGAAGGAGCCCCACCCATAGTTGAGGGCGGGGGTACGCGCGCGCGTGGACCCGGTAGTGGTCGCTGGGTGAGGTAGTGGTCGCTGGGTGAGCGGCCGAGGTGTGGCCGGCCTGGGCAGTAGGAGGAGGTCTCGGGGCGGCGAAGGGACTCCCGATGGCGGCGGCCCCGAGATCGCGTCGCGCACGTGCGGCGGTGCTGCCCTTTCCGGGCCCGAGGCGGCTTCGCGGTTTCTCGCTCAAGCCCAGCCTGCCGTCGGGCCGCGCGCTACTGCTCGGCTTCGCGCTCCTCGGCGCTGGAGCCCTCGCCTATCTCGGCGCACGCGAGACGTCGATCTTCGCCTTGCGGACGGTCCAGATCGACGGCGCTCCGCCGCGCGTCGCTGCCCACGTGGAGCAGGCCCTCGCGCCACTCCGGGGCCGCAGCCTGCTCGCGCTGAACCGGGGCGAAATCGACCAACGGCTCGCTAGGCTTTCGGACGTTGCCGCGGTTTCATTCGACCGCGACTTCCCGCACACGCTGCGTGTGTTCGTGACGCCGGCTCACTCGATCGCCGTTCTCCGCCGCGGCATGTCCGCCTGGATCGTCTCAAGCGACGGACGCGTCGTTCGAACGGCAGGTTTATTTGCCACACCGAAGCTGCCACGGATCTGGGTCCCCCGCAGCACGAGCGTCGACGTTGGCATGCTGGTTGCCGATGCCGATGCAGCCGACGCCGTCCGGGCACTCGCGATCGTGCGAGGCGCGGGGTTCGGAAGGCGGATCGTGGGAGTGCGAGCCGCCGACGGCGAGCTGACCTTCATGCTCGCCCAGGGCCCCGAGCTTCGGTTCGGCGATGCCACGTCCCTGACGCTGAAACTGGCGGTCGCCA
>MNDB01000038.1:4528-21101 GCA_001914705.1 Actinobacteria bacterium 13_2_20CM_68_14
CTCGCCGTTGACAGCGCTGTAGAAGCCGCGTACTCTCCTGCGACGAATGGGGCGAAACAACAGAGGCTCCACTAAAGCTTCAGGTCGAGCACCCTTGAGCGTAAGAGACCAAACCGGAAATTTCCTCGCCGTGATCAAAGTCGTCGGAGTCGGCGGCGGCGGCACGAACGCGGTCAACCGCATGGTCGATGCAGGATTGACCGGCGTCGAGTTCATCGCGGTCAACACGGACGCCCAGGCGCTGCTGATGTGCGATGCGGACGTCAAGATCCACATCGGCTCGCAGGCGACCCGCGGTCTCGGCGCTGGTGCCGATCCGGTGGTCGGCAAGGCCGCGGCACAGGAAAGCCGCGACGAGCTGAAAGAGGCGCTGAAGGGCGCCGACATGGTCTTCGTCACGGCGGGCGAGGGCGGCGGCACCGGCACCGGCGGGGCGCCGATCTTGGGCGAGCTGGCCGGCGAGGAGCTCGGCGCACTCACGGTCGGCGTGGTCACGCGGCCGTTCGCGTTCGAGGGCCGCAAGCGGGCGCAGCAGGCCGAGCGCGGGATCGAGGATCTCCGCGACACGGTCGACACGTTGATCGTGATCGAGAACGACCGCCTGCTCCAGGTCGTCGAGAAGCGGACATCGATCGTCGATGCGTTCAAGCTCGCCGACGACGTCCTCCGGCAAGGCGTCCAGGGCATCACCGACCTGATCACGATCCCGGGTCTCGTCAACCTCGACTTCGCCGACGTGCGCACGATCATGCGCGGCGCCGGCTCGGCGCTGATGGGCATCGGCGCGGCCTCCGGCGAGAACCGCGCCACCGAGGCGGCGCAGGCGGCTGTCTCGTCGCCGCTGCTGGAAGCGTCGATCGAAGGCGCCACGGGGATCCTGCTCAACGTCACCGGCGGTCGCGAGATCGGGCTCTTCGAAGTAAACGAAGCGGCCGAGGTTGTCACCGGGGCGGCCGATCAGAATGCGAACGTCATCTTCGGCGCCGTCATCGACGAGTCGCTCGGCGAGGAGGTGCGCGTGACCGTGATCGCCACCGGATTCGGCCCGCACCGGACGCGCAGGCGTCGCCCAGCGCAAGCCGCGGAGTCCGAGCAGATCGCCACCGAAGAGCCGCAGCCCGTTCGAAACGAGGGCTTCGACGTCCCGGACGACGTCCTGGAAGTTCCCTCGTTCCTGCGCGACAACTAACGCCACAGGTTTAGTTCCGCGGCTCTTGCGGAATGTTGGCGGTTGCCCTCTCGGGCTACCTGCTGACCAGGAGCCCGTGATGACCCGGTCCGGCCGTCCCGGCCCCTCCGATAGACGGAGGGACCGGGGCGGCTTCCTTTAGCATCAGCCGCCGGATGCAGACGCTCCTGCGGACGCCGCTCTTCGACCGCCACGTTGCACTGGGCGCACGGATGGTCCCTTTTGCCGGGTGGGAGATGCCGGTGCAGTACGAGGGCGTGATCCCGGAACACATGGCCGTGCGCACGGACTCCGGCGTCTTCGACGTCTCGCACATGGGCGAGCTCGAGGTCGAGGGCCCGCGCGCGCACGAACTCCTGCAGTCCACGCTCTCGAACGACCTCCGGCGGCTGGCGGACGGGGAGGCGCAATACGCGCTGCTGACGAACGAATCGGGCGGAATCGTCGACGACCTGATCGTCTACCGGCTGAGCCCGTTTCGCTTCCTGCTGATCGTCAATGCCGCCAACCGCGAGGGCGATTACGAGTGGCTGAAGGAGCGCGAGATCGCCGGCTCCGACGTCCGAGATATCTCCGACGAGTACGCGCTGCTGGCCGTCCAGGGCCCACGCTCCCTCGAGCGGCTCGGGCTCGGGGAGACGGCGGCGTTCACGTTCGCAGAGGGCGAGATCGACGGGATCGCCTGCATGATCAATCGCACCGGCTACACCGGCGAGCAGGGGGTGGAGCTGATGGTTCCGGCCGAGGATGCGCCGCAGCTCTGGGACCGAGTCGTGGAGCGCGGCGCCACCCCTGCGGGGCTGGGCGCGCGCGACACGCTTCGGCTGGAGGTTTGCTACCCGCTGCACGGCAACGACATCGGTCCCGAGACCGACGCGATCTCGGCTGGTCTCGGCTGGGTGTGCGCACTCGACAAGGAGTTCACCGGTGTCGGGGAGCTGCGGAGAGTCAAGGAAGAGGGCCCGCAGCAGAAGCTCGCAGCGTTCGTGATGAAAGAGCGCGCGATCCCACGGCAGGGAATGCCGATCGAGGGTGGGGGCGAGGTCACGTCCGGCACGCACTCGCCGATGCTCGATCGCGGCATCGGCATGGGCTACGTCCCGGCGGAGCGCGCCGCGCCGGACACCGAGCTGACGATCGACGTCCGCGGTAAGCCTCGGCGGGCGCGCGTCGTCAAGAAGCCCATCTACAAGAGGGAGGCTGGCCCGAGTGGCGGCGACTGAGACCTACCCCGACGAGCTGCGGTACCACCCGGAGCACGACTGGGCTCGAATCGAGGGCGACGAGGCGACGCTCGGCATCACCTGGTACGCCCAGGACTCGCTCGGGGAGCTCGTCCACTTCGAGCCGCCCGATGCGGGCGCGACGATCGCGAAGGACGCCTCGTACGGTGAAGTCGAGTCCGTCAAGGCCGTGTCCGATCTGATCACACCGCTCTCCGGCGAGGTGATCGAGGTCAACCAGAAGGTCGTCGACGCTCCTGAGACCGTGAACGAGGATCCCTACGGCGAGGGCTGGCTCGTCCGGATTCGCCTCTCGGACCCGGCCGAGGCCGAGGCTCTGCTCGACGCCGCCGCCTACCGGCAACTCCTCCAAGACGCCTAAGGCCTGCCGGGTCGCGTGACCTTCCTGTCCCTGACCGAGCAGGACCGCGAGCAAATGCTCGAGACGATCGGGGTCGACTCGATCGACGAGTTGTTCGAGCAGATACCCGTCGGCGTCCGTCTCGGCCGGGCGCTCGAGCTCGAGCCCGCTCTCTCCGAACCCGAGCTCGTCGCGCACCTGAACGAGCTCGCCTCGCGCAACATCGACACCGGACGTGAGGTCTCCTTCCTCGGCGCGGGGATCTACGACCACTACGTTCCGGCAGTCGTCGACGCGGTGCTCGCCCGCGGAGAGTTCCTGACCGCGTACACGCCCTACCAGCCGGAGATGAGCCAGGGGGTGCTGCAGGCGATCTTCGAGTACCAGACCGCGATCTGCGAGCTCACCGGCATGGACGTGTCGAACGCCTCCGGCTACGACGGGACAACCGTTGCTGCGGACGCCTGCTACCTCGCCAGGCAGGCGACCGGCCGCTCGAAGGTCGTGCTCACCGAGTCGCTGAACCCGCAGGTGCGCCAGGTCGTCAAGACCTACGCACCCGGCTTCGGGCTCGACGTCGTCGAGGTTCCGCACCGCGACGGCACAACGGATCCGGACGAGCTCCGTGCAGCGGCCGGCGAGGCGGCGTGCGTGATCTTCCAGCAGCCGAACTTCTTCGGTTGCCTGGAGCCGGCGCCGGACCTCGCCGCCGCAGCCAACGACGCGGGAGCCCTGCCGGTCGCGCACGTCGACCCGGTCTCGCTCGGCGTGCTCGAGGCCCCGGGCGTGTACGGGTGCGCGCTCGCGATCGGCGAAGGCCAGTCGGCCGGGAACTACCAGTCGTACGGCGGCCCGCACTATGGATTTTTGGCGGCGCGGTCCGAGTTCATCCGGCGCATGCCGGGCCGGATCTCCGGTGAGACCGTGGACTCCGAGGGCAGGCGCGGCTTCGTCCTGACGCTGCAGACGCGGGAGCAGCACATCCGTCGGGAGAAGGCCACCTCCAACATCACGACGAACCAGACGTTGCTCGCGCTGGCCGGCCTCGTCCACCTCTCGTGGCTGGGACCGCAAGGGCTGCGCGAGCTGGGGGAGACCTGCCTCGCGCTCTCGCGCTACGCGAAGGAACGTCTGAGTGAAGCCGGTCTGGAGCTCGTGTTTCCAGAAAAGGCAACGTTCAAGGAGTTTGCCGTACGCGTCGGACGACCCGCGAAGGACGCGATCAGCGATGCGCGCGCGGCGGGCATCCATCCCGGCTACGCGCTCGGTCGGGACTACGCGGGCCTGGACGACGCACTGCTCGTCGCGGTGACCGAGAAACGGACGACCGCAGAGATCGACAGCCTCGTCGAGGTGCTCGCGGCGTGAAGCTCGTTTACGAAAAGTCCCGCCCGGGCCGGCGCGCGTCCTCGTTGCCGCGGCCCGAGGTCCCCGCCGCGGAGGTGCCGGAAGAGCTTCGTCGCGCCAGCCCGCCCAGGCTGCCCGAGATCTCGGAACCGGAGCTCGTCCGCCACTTCACCGCTCTCGCGGACCGAACCTTCGGCGTCGACACGGGCTTCTACCCGCTTGGCTCGTGCACGATGAAGCACAACCCGCGCGTGAACGAGCGCGTCGTCAACCTCCCCGGCTTCCGGGACCTGCATCCGCTCCAGGAGGAGGACGCGTCCCAGGGTGCGCTGGAGCTGATGTGGCGGCTGCAGGAGATCCTGGCCGAGATCGTCGGCCTGCCGGCGGTGTCGCTCCAGCCGGCCGCGGGTTCTCAGGGCGAGCTGACCGGGCTGCTGCTGATGCGCGCGTACTTCGCCGACCGCGGAGAAGGCGACCAACGGCGCGAGATCGTGATTCCCGACACCGCGCACGGGACGAATCCGGCGAGCGTGACGATGGCCGGCTACAAGCTCGTCGACGTCAAGACCGACCCGCGCGGGAACGTCGACGTCGACGATCTGCGGGGCAAGGTCGGCCCGCAAACCGCGGGCCTGATGCTGACCAACCCCTCGACGCTCGGGCTCTTCGACGAGGGAATCGAGGAGATCACGCGGATCTTCCACGAGGCCGGCGCGCTGATGTACTACGACGGCGCGAACCTGAACGCGATCTGCGGGATCTCGAGGCCGGGCGACTTCGGCTTCGACATCGTCCACTTCAACCTGCACAAGACTTTCTCGCAGCCCCATGGGGGCGGGGGGCCCGGCGGTGGGCCGATTGCCGTCCGCGAGCGGCTGGAGCCGTATCTACCCGTGCCCGCCGTCGTCCGTGAGGGCGAAGCGTTCCGCCTCGACTACGGGCGGCCGAAGACGATCGGCAAAGTGCGAGGCTTCTGTGGGCCGTTCGGTGTCTTCGTCCGCTCCTACGCGTACATCCGCTCCTACGGCCCCGCGCTTCGAGAGATGTCCGAGGTCGCAGTCCTGAACGCGAACTACCTGCTCGCCCGGCTGAAGGACACCTACGAGGCCCCGTTCGACCGGCTCTGCATGCACGAGTTCGTGCTCTCGGGCCGCAAGCTGAAACGCGAGCACGGCGTCACGACGCTCGACGTCGCCAAGCGGCTGATGGACTACGGCTTTCATCCGCCGACGATCTACTTCCCCCTGATCGTTCCCGAGGCACTGATGATCGAGCCGACGGAGACCGAGGCGAAGGAAACGCTGGACGCCTTCGCCGACGCGATGCTGACAATCGCGCGCGAGGCGGCCGGGCAGCCCGAGCTGCTGAAGGAAGCGCCGCACGTCCGACCGGTCAAGCGGCTCGACGAGGTCCGCGCCGCGAAGCAGCCAGTCGTGCGCTACCGCTTCGAGCAGCACGAGGACCCGCAGGGCGCGGGCGAGCCCCGCCAGCTCGAAGCCCAGAAGGGCGCCTAGGCGGAGGCCGCGAGCTGCCCGCAGGCCGCCGCGATGTCGCGGCCGCGGGTCAGGCGGACGGTCGTCGGGATGCCGCCCCGCTTCAGCTCGGACTCGAAGGCGGCAATCGCCTTCGGCGAGGATCCCGCGAAGCTACCGGTCGGGTTGTACGGGATCAGGTTCACCTTGAAGATCTTCGGATCGAGCAGCTCGGCAAGCGAGCGCGCCTGCTCGACGCGATCGTTCACGCCCGCGAGCATCACGTACTCGACGAAGACCTTGCGCCGCCGCAGCTCGAAGTAGCGCCGGCATTCCGCGAGGACGTCTGCGAGCGGATAACGGTCGTTGACCGGCATCAGCTGCGATCGAAGCGCAGGCTCGGCCGCGTGCAGCGAGAGCGCAAGGCGGATCGGCTCTTCGACCTCGTCCACGAACTTCCGCAGCCCCGGGAGCCAGCCGACCGTCGACACGGTCGTCCGGCGATGAGTGACGCCGAGATCCGGTAGCCGCCGAGCCGCCGCGATCACCTCGTCCATGTTCAGCATCGGCTCGCCCATGCCCATGAAGACGACATGGTCGATCGCTTCGAGGCGGCGGAAATGCAGGGCCTGATCGAGCATCTCGGAGGCGGTCAGGTTGCGCCGGAAGCGCATCTGGCCGGTCGCGCAGAAGGTGCAGGTGAGCGGGCAGCCGCTTTGCGAGGAGAGGCAGACCGACCGCCTCCCGTCGCGGAAGCGCATCAGCACTGCTTCCACGGGCACCCCGTCGCCGGTGCGGAACAAGGTCTTGACGGTGCCGTCGCGCGAGCGGGCCTCGTGCTCGACCTCGAGCGTCGAGAAGGGGATCCGCTCCGCCAGCCGCGAGCGAAGTGCCGCCGGCACATCCGTCATCTCGGCATAGCCGTTTGCGCCCCGCGCGGCCCACGACCAGACCTGGCGCGCGCGAAAGCCGGGCTCCCCGTGCCGTTCGAGCGTCTCCTGCAGAGCTGTGATGTCCACCGACTGCAGAATACGGGCGTGATCGATCTCCGTTCCGACACGAAAACCCAGCCGAGCCGCGGCATGCGCGAGGCTATGGCGAACGCCGAGGTCGGCGACGAACAGCGGCGCGAGGACCCCACCGTCAACGAGCTCGAACGGCGCGTCGCCGAGCTGCTCGGGCAGGAGGAGGCCGTCTACGTCCCGACCGCGACGATGGCGAACGAGATCGCTCTTCGGACGCTGGCCGAGCCCAGCGACGAGCTGATCGCCGAGGAGAATGCCCATCTCTTCCTCTCGGAGCTCGGGGGCCCGGCGGTTCACGCCGGCCTGATGACCAGGCCGATCCGAGGCCAGGCGGGTCGTTTCGGGCCGGACGAGGTGCAGCGGATGATTCGCCGGGGCGACGACACGCACACGCCGCGGACGCGGGTCGTCGCGATCGAGAACACGCATAACGCCTCCGGCGGCCGGGTCTGGCCGCTCGAGGAGATCCAAGCGCTCGTGGCGGCCTGCCGCGAGCTCGAGCTTTCCGCCCATCTCGACGGCGCGCGCGTCCTCAACGCGGCGGTCGCGAGCGGTGTTCCGGCGGCTGCGATCGCCGGGCAGTTCGACACGGTCACGCTCTGTCTCTCGAAAGGACTCGGCTGCCCGCTCGGCGCGCTTGTCGCGGGCTCGCACGAGTTGATGAAGAGGGCGCGGCGTTTCAAGCACCAGTTCGGCGGAGCGATGCGACAGGCCGGGATCGTCGCGGCGGCCGGCGTTTACGCGCTCGACCACAACGTCGAGCGGCTCGCCGACGACCACGTGCGGGCGCGGCGGCTGGCCGAGGGTCTGCACGCCGCTGGCGTGCCCGTTGACCTCGAGCAGGTGGAGACGAACTTCGTCCAGGTCAACGTCGGCGCGCTCGACCTCGAGGCGAGCGACGCTCTCGCGAGGCTTGCCCAGGAGGAGGTCGGCTTCTCGGCGACCGCGCATCCGGGTGTTCTCCGCGCGGTCACGCACCTCGATATCGACGACGATGACATCGAGCAGGCGATCGAGCGGGTCCCGCGTGCGCTCGGAGTGCTCGCTCGCGCCTAGCGGTCGCCGGCAAAGCCGAAGCCGACGACGAGCGCCACGTAGGTGCCCACCAGGGCCCAGCCTTCCCAGCGTCTCGACGTGCCGTCGAAGACGACCGCAGTTACCACGACCGTCGCGAGGGCCATCGCCCCGATCTCCTCCCAGCGGAAGGCGAGCGGCAGCGCGGGCGTCACGACCCAGGCGAGAAGCGCGATCGCGGGCGTCACGAAGAGCGCTACCTGGGCGCTCGACGAGACCGCGATCTCGGTCGCCAGCCGCATCTTCCCGCGCCGGGCGATCACGATCGCACCGCCGTGCTCGGCCGCGTTGCCGACGACAGCGACGATCACGACCGAGATGAAGAACTGCGAGAGTCCGGCAGCCTTCGCGAAGCCGTCGAGCGAATGGACGAGGATCTCGCTCGTCACGGCCGTCGCAGCCGTCGCCAGCGCCAGCGCGGTCAGCGCACGCCGAAGCGACCACGCGTCGGCACGTTCTTCGTACCCGGATTCGGCGTGCGTTTGCCGGAAGCCGCGAAGCTGGATCGTCTGCACGACGACGTAGATGACGAGCAGGATCACCGCGACCGGGGCGGTCAAGACGGCGAGCGAATGTCGGTCCGGATTGCCGTGCCAGCCCGCGATCGAGGGAGCGAGGAAGAGCAGCACCGCCACGGCGACGAGGCCGAGCTGCAGCAGCAGCGACTTTCGGTTGATCGGCTTGCCCGACGGACCGATTGCCATCGCCAGCCCGAGTACGAGCAGCAGGTTCGAGACGACGCTGCCGGCGAGTGAACCGCGGACGACGTTCGGGAGGGCGTCCGCGACCGCGAAGAGGGCGATGATCAGCTCGGGCGCGTTCCCGAAGCTCGCGTTCAGGAAGCCGCCGATCCCTGGGCCGGTGTGCTCGGCGGCCTGCTCGGTCGATTCGCCGATCAGCCAGGCGAGCGGGACGAGCGACGCCGCGGCGAGCACGAACAGCGCGACGTCTCCCGGATGGAAGGCGAAGTCGACGACGAACGTGATCGGGGCGAGCGCGAGAGACGCCCAGAGGAGCTTTCGCGCCACGCCGATACCCTAACTGCGTGCCCGCGGCGGTCCTCTTCGACTGGGGTGACACCCTGATCCGCTTCGTCTACGACGAGGCTCTCGTCGAGGCCGGCCACCGCGCTGGGCTCGCCGCTCTCGGCCGCGACGACCTGCCCGAGGTGGAGCGCGTGGCGACGCACTTCCGCGAACGTTACGAGCCGCTCTTCTGGGCGCCCGGCACCGTCGAGGAGCTTGAGTACCCCGGGCTCGTCCGCCAGTTGCTCGGGGACTTCGGGCTAGAGGTGGACGACGAGGAGCTGACCCGCTTCCTCGAGGCCGAGCACGCGGCCTGGGATCCGGCGCGGCAGGCTGCGGCGAATACGCCTGCGCTGCTGGAGGCCCTGCGGGCGCGAGGCCTCAAGCTCGGGCTCGTCTCGAACGCGTTCGATCCCGGCTGGCTTCTCCACCGCGATCTCGAGCAGATGGGGCTCGCCGAGCGTCTCGATTTCGCCGTCTTCTCGTCGGAGGTGGGCAAGCGCAAGCCGCATCCGGCGATCTTCGAGCGCGCGCTCGACGCGCTCGGAGTCGCGGCCGCCGACAGCGTTTTCGTCGGCGACCGCCTCTACGAGGACGTCAGGGGTGCCGGCGAGCTTGGGATGACCACCGTGCAGGCGCTCTGGTTCCGCGCCGACGAGCATCCCGAGGGCGGCGAGCCCGACTTCCAGGCGTTTACGCAGATGGACGTCCTGAACGTGGTCGACCGGCTCGCGGCCGCGGCCTAGCCGACACGACGCGACGCCCTAGCCCCTGACAGCGTGCTTGTCAAGTCTTGCGGAGGGTGTGTCTGTTCGCCCAAAATTCCGACATGGAGACCAAGCGCGACCTCGCGGCCCGGGCGAGCGAACTGCCGCTGCACCCGCAGGACGAGGTCGAGTGCCGCCGCTGCGGTGTCCATTGCGACAAGGTCGTCCATCCCTCGGCCTGCGTTGAGCGGGGCTGCGCGTTCCTCTACTCGTACGAGGAGTTCGGCCACACCTACGTCGGCTGCATGCAGAAGGTCTTCGACGTCGAGATCGACCTGGATCTGTTGCGCGCCGCCGAGGCGACCGGCGAGTTCGGCGCCGTCAAGGCGACGCGCAAGCCGTTGCCGATCTGCCGCGCGGAGGTCGAGAGCTGCTACGACAGCCGCACCGAAGAGGTCGGCTGCCTCAACCCCGAGTTCTACGAGCTGCCGGTGGGCGAACCCAGCTTCAGGGTCTTCGCCGTTCTGCGTTCTAATCCCGAGCCTGCTTAGTCGGCCGCGCCGGCAAAGCCGCCGCGGCCTTTTTGGCGGCATCGCAAGCGACGCCTCAGACCGACTTTCCGGGTCTTCGCGCAGATCCGCCTGGCCGCTTCTTCATAGCTCGGGCGTGAAGCTCTTTTAGTTTCCGCACCTGCTCGGCGTCGGGCCCGTGTCCGTCGGTGCCGGGAACCTCGAGGTAGGCCGGCAGGCCTTGGAGTTTTGGATGTGAGAGGAAGACGCCGAGCTCTTCGCCGATCAGGCCCTCGCCGATGTTGTCGTGCCGGTCTCGGTTCGACCCGAGCGGGGCCTTCGAGTCGTTCACGTGCAGCGCCCGCAGCCGCTCGAGGCCGATCCGCTGGTCGACCTCGCCGAGCAAGCGGTCGAGCTCCGCGCGGTTCGTGACGTCGTAGCCGGAGGCGTAGAGATGGCAGGAGTCGAGGCAGATCCCGAGCCGCTCGTGAGCGTCCAGGGCGTCGTAGAGCGCGGCGAGCTCGTCGATCGAGCGGCCGATCGTGTCGCCGGTGCCGGCAGTGTTCTCGATCAGCAGCCAGGTGGTCTCCGAGCAGCGTTTCAGCGCCTTGCGCAGCGCCGGCACCACGCGCTTCAGGCTGACCTCGAAGCCGGCGCCCTGGTGCGAGCCGACGTGGAAGACGACCCCGTCGGCCTCGATGCCGGAGGCAACGTCGACCGTGTTCTCCAGGGCCGCGACCGACTTCTCGTAGAGATCGTCGTTGGGGCTCGCCAGGTTGATCAGGTAGACGGCGTGGCAGACGACGCCCCCGATCCGGGCCTCGGCGCGGCGTTCCTTGAAGCGCTCGAAGTTCGCGGGGTCATGGTTCGTCGGCCGCCAGGCGCGTGGGCTCTGGGTAAAGATCTGGACACAGTCCCCGCCGATCGCCTCGATCCGGTCGATCGCCGTGTGGATGCCCCCCGAGGTCGACACGTGGGCGCCGAGTTGCACGCCTGTGACGCTAGCGCCTGGAGGGCCAGGAGGGTTTGGCGAAATACAGTCTGTGCCGCCGGGCCGCGCTGCTCGCTCACCAGCTCCGCTCTGTTTACGCAGTCGCGCCCATATCTACGGATATGGACGCTCCCTGCGTCCTCCCCAGGGAACGACCATCGCGCCCCGGCGACGAGCGGCATTCCGCCAAACCCTCCCGGGCACCGCAGTACGCTACTGGCGTGGCCGTCCGAGTTCGCTTTGCGCCGAGTCCGACCGGCTTCCTGCACATCGGCAGCGTCCACACGGCGCTCTTCAACTGGCTCTTCGCCCGTCACGAAGGCGGCGAGTTCTTGCTGCGGATCGAGAACACGGACACGAGCAGGGAAGTCGAGGCGGCGACAGACCAGATCCAGGAGTCGCTGCGTTGGCTCGGTCTCGACTGGGATGGCGAAGTGACCTTCCAGCTCGACCGGATGCCCCAGGCGCAGGAAGTGGCGAACCGCCTCGTTGCGGAGGAGAAGGCCTACGAAGACGACGGCGCGATCCGCTTCCGCATGCCCGACGAGGGCGCGACCGCCTGGGACGACCTGATTCTCGGCCGGATCGAGTACCCGAACGAGAAGCTCGAAGACGTCGTGCTCGTCCGCTCGGACGGTCGGCCGACCTACAACTTCGTGTCGCCCCTCGAAGACATGCTCGACGGGATCACGGACGTGATCCGCGCGCAGGACCATGTGCCGAACACGCCGAAGCAGCTGCAGATCCTCGCCGCGATCGGAGCCGAGCTACCTCGGTACGCGCACGTCCCGCTACTGAACGGGCCTGACGGAAAGAAGCTCTCGAAGCGGCATGGGGCGATCACCGTCGAGGAGTTCCGCGCCGCCGGGTTCATCCCGGAGGCGCTCCTCAACTATCTCGCGCTCCTCGGTTGGAGCTACGACGACCACACCGAGGTGATGAGCCGCGACGAACTGATCCAGCGGTTCTCGCTTGAGCGGGTCGGGAAGAGCGCCGCCACATTCGACTACGAGAAGCTGATCCACCTGAACGGGCTCTACCTGCGGACGCTGCCGCCCGACGAGTACGCCGACCGCCTGGTCGCCTACCTGCGGGAGCAGGGCTACGACTGGCACGAGGACCTCGTTCGCAAGGTTGCGCCGCTCGTGCAGGAGAAGATCGCCACGCTGGGGGAATTTCCGGGCTTCGCCCGCTTCTTCTTCGAGCGCGTGCCGCCCGTGGAGCCGCTCGAGGACGGCGCCGTCCTGCCGGTGGCGGCCGAGGTGCTTGCGCAGGTCGAGCCCTTCGAAGCGGCAACGATCGAGGCCGCGCTACGTGAGCTGGCGGAACGGCTCGGGCTTAAACCGCGTCAGGCCTTCCAGCCGATCCGACTTGCCCTGACGGGGTCGAAGGGCTCGCCGGGCCTCTTCGAGAGTCTCGAACTGCTCGGGAGGGACGAGTCGATCGCACGGATCAGCGCTCCGGGAAGCGGCTTCGGGGGCGCGAGCGGGTCGAGCGCTCGCTGAAACTCGAGCCAGGCGCGGCGGCGAAACTGCGTGGTAGGACGTGGCAGCAGCTCATTCATCGAAAGGCCGGTCCGCAGAACGACGTTTACGACTTCTGAGCCATAAACGCCCGAGCAGGCGAAATGGTTACGGCCGCGCCGAGTAAACGAGGACGCCGCTCGCGAAGAGCGCCAGCCCCAGAGCCCAGACCGGCCAGAGCTGGAGGGTGGCTCCGGTGGCGAAGACCGTCGCGCCCGTGAGGGCGAGAACGGTCGCCGCCAGCGCATCGCCGCGCGCGGTTGGCTCGGGCTCGGTCTCGAGCTCGGCCGGCAGCGGCTTCGGGGTCGCCACGCGTAGCCGGGCAAGCCGCACCCTGAACAGCGCTCCCCGCCACTCGGGCAGCAGCGGTTCTGCCGCGATGCCGCCGCCGTGCTCGAGCACCTCGGCGATCTCCGCGGTCGCGTCCCGGGCGCCCGCGAGAGCCGCGGCGAGCTCGGCGTGCGCGATCTCGGCACCGGCCGGAGGGCGTAGGCCCAGTGCGAGCTCGCTGGCGGCGTGCAGCGCGTACTGAAGCGACGGAAGCCGATCGAGCACGCTGTCCTCGTCGAACAGCTCGGCCGGATCGCCGGCGATCGACTCGAGCTCGGTGAGCGCCCAGGAGAGTCGTTTCCACAGGCCGGTGAGCGCTGCTGCGTAGCCCTCACGCTGCCCACTCGCGACGCCCGGTCTCACAGCGCGATCTTACAGCCGAAACGTTCGTCTCCGTCCCATTCGGGGTGGACGGCCCAGCGCGGTTCAGCGGTCGCGCCGCCAAGTCGGCGCGACTGTTCATCGGCATCGCAAGCGATGCCTCGGCGCTACAGTGACTGCCGGCCATGGGTGGAGACGGACACACCGTGCTTGTCGTCGACGACGACGACAGCCTGCGAATGCTCTGCCGCGTCAATCTCGAGCTCGAGGGATACCGAGTGCTCGAAGCGCCGACGGTCGAGCTCGCCCAAGAGCTGCTCCGGGACGACAGCGTCGACGTCGTGCTGCTCGACGTGCATGTCGGCTCAGGCGACGGGTTCAAGGTGCTCGGCGAGATCGGCGGCGAGCGCGTCGCTCTCTTCACCGGCAGCTACGAGGTCGACGAGCAACGCGCGGCTGAGGTCGACGCGGTGCTGCGGAAGCCGTTCACGCTTACCGACCTCTCGGAGACGGTCGGCCGGCTTGCAGCTGGCGAATCGCGCTTGCGCTAGATTGCCTCGCCCTATGAGCGTCACCGCCGTTCGCACACCGGCCGAGTACGAGTCCCAGCTCCGCCGCTACCTCTATGACCGCTCCGAGGAAGGGCGCGCGGTCCGGGTCGGCGAGAAGGAAGTCTCGGAGCGGGCGGAGATCGTCGCGCGTTACCGCGATCTCTTCAGCCGGGACCAGCTCGATGCACTCCGTGCGGCCGAGCAAGAGGCCGCCGATGACAACGACCGCGAGCGCCTCTACCGGCTGCGGAAGACTTGCGAGGCCGGAGTCGTCTCAGCGGAGCTGGCGGAGCGCGAGGACGCGCTCGAGAACGCCATTCTCGCGGCCCGGGTCGAGTTCGAGGGCGAAGAGCTCCCGATCCGCTCGGCGCAGGCGAAGCTTGCGGTGCTCCCGGACTACGGGGAGCGGGAAGAGCTCGGCGAGGCGGCGGGCGACCGCTCGGCGGAGTTCAACGCTGAGCGGCTCGACGTGCTGCGCGCGGCCGAGGAGCTCGAGGCCGAAATCTCGGGCGAGCCCGATCCCGTCGCCCGAAACGAGGAGGAGAAGGGGATCTCGCTGCGGGAGCTCGAGGCCGTGCTCGCGCAGGCGAGCGAGCGCTCGACCGGCCCATACGTACTCCTCCGCGACCGCTGGTTCGAGCGGCTGCTCGGCCCGGACCGCGCAAAGGTGCCGTCGTCGTATCACGTCGCTTACCTGCGGCGTCTCTCGCCGCTCGAGTCGACGTACACGAAGGACCGCGCCGTCGAGGTCTGTATGGACACGGTCAAGCGCCTCGGCTTCGACCTCGAGAACGAGCCAAACATCCGCCTCGATCTCGACGACCGGCCGCAGAAGTCTCCACGCGCCTGCGTGATCCCCTCGGATCCGCCGAGCGTCGTGCATCTGATCACGCGCGCCCAGGGCGGGCTCCACGATTATCAGGCGTTCCTTCACGAGGCGGGCCACGCGCTCCATTACGCGGGCGTCGACCCGAATTTGCCCTACACGTTCCGGAACATCTCGCGTGACCACGCGCTGACCGAGATCTACTCCTACATCTTCGAGGCGATTACCCGCGAGCCCGAGTGGCACGCCGAGTACTTCGGGCTCTCCGACGAGGAGGCGGCACGGAATGCGGAGGCCACGAGTTTCCTCGAGGCCGTGCTCTTCCGCCGCTACACGGCCAAGCTCCAGTTCGAGCTCGACTTCTGGTCGCGATTCAACGAGAACGGCGGCGGGCCGGACGGTTACGAGGAGCGCCTCACCGAGGCAACCGGTGTTCGTTACCGCGCCGACGCCTACCTCGCCGACATGGACGGCGGCTTCTACTCGGCCGACTACCTGCGGGCGTGGATCCGGTCGGCGCAGCTGCGTGACTACCTCGTTCGCGAGATCGGCCAGGACTGGTGGCGGAATGCCGAGACCGGCGATCGCCTGCGCGCGCTGTTCCTGGAGGGAACGCGGCCCTCGAGTGAGGAGATCGCCGCGCGGCTCGGCTACCAGCCGCTGGACACCGCGCCGCTGTCGCGCGAGCTCGGCGGCTAGGGAGCCTGAACCGTCTTCGAGGTCGCCTCGGCCCCTGAGGTTCCCAGGGCCTTGACCGCAAAGACCTTTGCGCCGCTCTTCAGCTCAACCTTCGTCTCGAAGCCGGTGCGCGCCGCGATCCTCACCGGCTTCATGGTCACGGAGCTCGAGCCGGCGAGCACCTGCCACTGCCTGACGTCCGTGGCGCCGTTCCAGCTCGCGTAGACCATCACGCGGCCAAGGCCGATCGTTTGCACGCCGATCGCAGGACGGGTGCGCGGTCGCCCGTGCCAGGTGAGCCGATAGGCGCGATAGGAATCGGCGCCCTTTGCGAAGTGGCCGTCGAAGACGACGTTGCCGTCTGCGTCGAATTCGGTGAACCAGGGGTTCTGGCCCCAGCCAACGAAGGCGTGGCCCTTGCGGAGCATCTGCACGTTTCCCTGGCTGCCGGAGAGCAGGCCCTCCGGGTGGACATACGCGTGCAGGAGCCTCACCTGGCGTGCGCGGAGGTCAATGCGAAGCAGCAGCGCGCGCGACTGCTTCGCGACGGCTGGGTTCGCCCCGTTGTCAAAGAGGGAGATCGTGGTTCGCGAGCGCCAGCGTGCGTCGTGCTGCCAGTTGAACGCCGTGCCGGGGCCGAGTGCGAGATCGCTGAGCTTGCCGCCGAGCCGCCACACGATGGCTCCGGTCCGGCGGTTGATCTCGTAGAGCGCGTGCGTATTCCGCCCGGAGATGAGGTACTTACCGTCAGGACCCAGCGCAACCGAGTTGATGTGGAAGTAGTCGAACGGCTGCGAGCCGCTCCGCTGGGCGTACGACTCCGAAACCGGGACGTGAGCAAGCGCGCTCCACTGGAACAGCACCCGGCCGCTGGGGATGGCCAGCTCCTGAAAGCCGGAATCCATCGTGTCCCCGCGCTGGTCGTAAAACGTGATCAGCGCGGTGTTGCGGGCCGTGATGGTGAACTCGTGCTCGTCGCCGGCGAGGCCGTTCCCGGCGCGGAGGACGGCGATCCGACGGTAGGCGCTGTTGTAGATGACGTAGTGGCCGCTGCCGATCCCGAATGCGGAGTGGCCCTCCCACCAGGTCAGCACTTTTCGGCCGTGGTAGCGCTGAACCCGAAAGTCCGTCGCGCCGAGCGTCTGTGGATGGAACCAGACCGGCCTGCCGCGGTTGTCGAGGATTAGCGGCCCCTCCGGCTCGATCTTCTTCGGTGCAATGAAAACGTAGCCCGGGGCGAGGGCCTTTCTCTTGACGTCGATCGTCACCGCGGGCGGCGTGAGGTCGGGCCTCGAGACGAAGTGGAGGAGCTCAGGGTCCGCGGCCGTGTGCGCTGAGTCGCCGTACGCAGCTCCGGGGATGGCCCACCCGATGACCGCAAAGGCAAGAGCTTTCCGCAGAGATCCTCCCGTCGTCGGGGG
>MNDB01000103.1:0-2448 GCA_001914705.1 Actinobacteria bacterium 13_2_20CM_68_14
GAGATCCGGCAGTTGATGCTGGACGGCAACGACGAGGTCGCCTGGCAGCCCCCCCACTACAAGAAGCGGATGGACGACTGGCTGCGCAACATGGGCGACTGGAACATCTCGCGGCGGCGTTACTTCGGGCTGCCGCTGCCGTTCTATCCCTGCGACTGCGGACGGCTGAACGTGATCGGCTCGCGCGCCGAGCTCGACGAGCGCGCGGTTTCGGGGCTCGACCAGCTCGAGGAGCTGCACCGGCCCTGGATCGACGAGGTGACGATCCGCTGCGAGGACTGCGGCGCAGAGGTGACGCGGATCGAGGAGGTCGGCGACGCCTGGCTCGACGCGGGCATCGTTCACTTCTCGACGCTCGGGTGGCAAAACCCGGAGTGGGTGCCGGAGGGGAATGCGACCGGCGCAGCGCGTGGCGTGACGCACGCCGATCTGCCGGACCATGCGTACTGGGAGGAGTGGTTCCCGGCCGACTGGGTGTCCGAGGGCCGAGCGCAGATCCGCCTCTGGTTCTACTCACAGTGCTTCATGGCGATGGCGCTCGTCGGCCGGCAGCCGTACCAGAGCGTCCTCACCTACGAGAACCTGCTCGACGAGACCGGCCGCGAGATGCACAAGTCTTGGGGGAATGCGATCGAGCTGAACGAGGCGCTCGACCGCATGGGCGCCGACGTGATGCGCTGGCTGTACTGCGAGCAAAACCCGAGCCAGGAGCTTCGCTTCGGCTACTCGCTCGCGGACGACGTCAAGCGACGGCTGCTCACCTTCTGGAACTCGGTCTCATTCTTCGTCACGTACGCGAACATCGCCGGGTTCGATCCGGCGAAGCCGGCGGGAGAGCTACGACCGCTCGACGACTGGCTCACCTCACGTACGTCGGCGTTCGTGAGCGAGGCGACGGCGAGCTACGAGCGCTACTGGACGCCAGGCGTCATCGACGCGTTCGAGCGCTTCGTCGACGATCTGTCGAACTGGTACATCCGGCGGTCGCGACGACGGTTCTGGGACGGCGACGAGACCGCGCTACGTGTGCTGTGGGAGGCCCTGCGAACGTCGCTCCAGGTGATCGCGCCGGTGATGCCGTTCCTCGCCGAGCAGCTCTGGCGGAACCTCGTGCCGAAGGAGAAGTCGGTTTTCCTCGAGGGTTGGCCGGAGCCAGGCGAGATCGACGAAACGCTGAACGCGGAGGTGGCGGCGGTACGGCAGGTCGTGGAGCTGGGCCGGCAGGCGCGCGCGGCATCGAGGTTGAAGCTCCGGCAGCCGCTCCGCCGGGTCGTCGTCGCAGGCGCGGACGGCGCGCGCTCGCATGCGGACGAGATCGCCGACGAGCTACGCGTGAAGCAGGTCGAGTTCGGCGACGTCGAGGCGAGCGAGCTCCGCGTGAAGCCGAACCTGCCTCTGCTCGGCCCTAAGCTCGGCCCGGCACTGCGTGACGTGCGCGAGGCGCTCGCGCGCGGCGAGTTCGACGAGCTCGACGGCGGCCGCTTCCGAGTCGGCGAGCACGAGCTCTCCCCAGACGAGGTCCTGGTCGAGCGAACCGGCAAGGAGGGGTGGGCCGTGGCAAGCACCGACGGCGTCACTGTCGCGCTCGACACCGCGCTCGATCCCGAGCTCGAGCTCGAGGCGCTCGTCCTCGACCTGATCCACCAGATCAACGCGATGCGCAAGGAGCAGGGACTCGAGCTGACCGACCGGATCCGGATCACGCTGCCGGCCGCGCAGAGCGAGCTGCTCCGGCACGAGGACTGGATCAAGCAGGAGACATTGGCGGCTTCGGGGGGTGTCCCGGCTCTGGCACCGGGACACGGCTCTTTCCTAAGCCAGCGCGGCGTTGTAGCCTCCGTCCGAGAGGAGGCGCGGATGCGCGACTGCCCGGAGTGCGGCGGGCCCGTCGAGGCGAGGTTCCACTACTGCCCTTGGTGCTCCACGCCGCAGCGACGGAAGCTCGTCGAGTTCTTCCGACCGCACGAGGAGCTCGAGAGCGATGACGGCAAGGCCCTTCGCGTCTCGCGCTACTTCGGCAGCACCGAGGCCGAGCGGCACGTTCGCTTCAGCGTCTGGAACGAGACCGGCAGCGCCGAGGCCGCGGTCTCGCTCGACGAGGAAGAGGCGCAGCGGCTGGCGAGGTTCATCCTCGCAAGCGGGCCGCCCCGGCCGGCACGGCCGAGCCTACTCGAGACGGTGCTGGGCTTAGCGAGCGGAGGCCGGCGCAGGTAGCGCCGCCAGGCGCTCGCCGAAGGCCGCTGCAACCCTCGCGGCGCGCGCGACATCGTCCTCGTCGAAACGACGTCCGTTGACATAGATCTCGGCGAGGCCCCACGGCCCCGTCGGCCCCGGCAGGGGAATCATCAGCAGCGAATCGAGCTCGAGCTCGCCAAGCAGAACCCCCTCTCTCGGATCCGGGTCAGGATCGAGCAAGGACACGAGCTGCGGCCGGCCCTCGCGAAGCGC
>MNDB01000103.1:2570-11789 GCA_001914705.1 Actinobacteria bacterium 13_2_20CM_68_14
GCCTCGACGGCTCGTCGTTGCCGTTCGTCCACGCGCGGATTATCCCCTCCGGGACGGAAGCCACTCCTTGGCGCGTACCAATTTACGTGAAACGCGTTTTGCCAGTCCTCGCCGTGGCAGCGTTGCTCGCGCCGGCGTCCCAGGCCCGGAGCGAGGGCGGCGGGGCTCCGGTCGCGTTCGTTACGGCGGAGACGATGAACGAGCTTCTCGCCATCTCGCTTCCGGACGGCCGAGTACTCAAACGCCTGCGCATGCCGGCGGACCCGGAGAATGTCGAAGCGAACGATCGGACCGCAGTGGTCGTCAGCACCCGAGGAGCAGCCGTGACTCTCGTCGACCTCCGCCGTCTGCGGATAGTGAAAGTGCTGCGGGACTTCGGCTCGCCGCACATCCCGTTGATCGGCCGAGACGGACGCTTCGCGTACGTCACCGACGACGCCCGCGGGCAGCTCGTCGTGATCGACCTCGAACGGCGGCGCGTGACACGCCGCGTCTATGTCGGCTACGGAGCCCATCACATGACAGAAGACGGTCCGGGCAACTGGCTCTGGATCGCGCTCGGCGAGCGAGCCCGGTCGATCGCAGTCGTGGACGTTTCGAATCCGGCACGTCCCCGCCTGAGCCGCCACGTCGACCCGCTCGGCAGCGCCCACGATCTTGCCTTTTCTCCGGGCAGTGCGCGTGTCTGGGTGACTTACGGCGATCGCTCGCAGGTCGGAGTCTTCTCGGCGATCACCGGGAAGCTCGTCCGTCTGATCCGTGCCGGCTCCGCGCCTCAACACGTCCTGTTTGGCCCGGCCGGCAGTGGAGGCCATGCCTACGTCACCAGCGGCGATGAGGGGACGTTGCGCATCTTCTCAGCCAGGACTGGACGGCTGCTCCACCTCGTCCACACCTCGTATGGCTCGTTCAACCTGGCCACGTACGGAAGCTTCGTGGCAACGTCCTCGCTGTACCGCGGCATCCTGATGGAGTTCGACGAAAACGGACACCGCCGAGTGACGAGGCACGTCGCGCCTGCAGCGCGGGATGTCGCCGTGGCGACATTGCCGTAAGCTCGTTCCATGCTCGACGTCGGCGACCAGGTTCCGGACGCAACCGTCTGGTTTGCGCCGCGGGAGACGATCTCGCTGCGCGACGTCGTCGAGGACCGCCCCGCCCTGTTTCTGTTCTATCTCTTTGACTGGTCCTCGACCTGAACGACCGAGGTGGAGCTCCTGCGTGACAGGAGCGCGGAGTTCGAGCAGGCCGGCGTCCAGAAGTTCGGCGTCTCGCGCGACTCGCCCTGGACGCACATCGCCTGGACGCAGGCGCTCGACCTGAACTTTCCGCTGCTTTCGGACTGGAACGCGGAGGCGATCCACGGGTTTGAAATCGCCCATGAGTTCCGCGGCTTCAAAGGCGTCGCCCGCCGCTCGGCCTTCCTGGTCGACCAGACCGGGACGATCCGCGGCACCTGGGCCTACGAGGATGCCGAGGTGCCCGACTTCGACGTGCTGCTGGCCGCGGCGAAAGAGATCTAGATCACATGCCCATAGCGTGATACCCGGAGTCCACGTACAGGGTGGTCCCGGTCACGTTGCGAGCATCGTCTGAGAGCAGGTACGCAGCGGCGGCACCGACGTCATCTGCGCTGATGTGGCGACGAAGCGGCGCGCGCTCCTCGACGATCGCCTCCATCGTCGGGAAGCCTGCAATCGAGCGGGCCGCGAGCGTCCGTACCGGCCCTGCGGAGACGGCATTGACGCGGATGTTCTTGGCCCCGAGGTCCCAGGCGAGGTACTGCACGGACGAGTCGAGCGCGGCCTTGGCGACGCCCATGACGTTGTAGTGAGGCACCGCCCGCTCGCCGCCGAGGTAGGTCATCGTCAGGATCGAGCCTCCGCCGGCGGCCTCCATCAGCGGCTCCGCCGCCCGCGCCGCGGCCACGAGTGAATAGGCGCTGACGTCGAGCGCCATCCAAAAGCGGTCGCGCGGCGTATCCGTAAAGCGGCCCTCGAGATCCTCGGCGGCCGCAAACGCGACCGAATGGACGAGCAGATCGAGCTCCCCGCCGAAGATCTCCCCCGCCTCGGCGACGACGCGCTCGATGTCGTCGTCCGAGCGGACATCGCACACGGTCACGAGCGGAGAGTCGACGGTCCCGCAGAGCTCGCGGACGCCAGCCTCGATCCGCTCCCCCTGGTAGGTGAAGGCAAGCTGGGCGCCGCCGTCGGCAAGGCGCTTCGCGATCGCCCAGGCGATCGAGCGCTTGTTGGCGACGCCGAGGACGAGGCCACGCTTGCCTGCGAAATCAGCCACGGCGGGCGAGTTTACGGTTTCTCGGCTACCCTGCGATGCTTGCGCCGCGCTGTTCTTCTTCCGCTCGCTGCGGCGCTGATCCTCACCTCCGCAGCGTCGGCAACCTTGCAGCCGATCCGCCGCAGCTACGGCGAGTTCAGCCTGCCGCGGGTGCGCGCGGGGACGCTGAAGATTCCCGCGGCCTCCTCGCGCGGGCGCCTGACTGTCCTCGTCGGCCTGCGCCTCCCGCCCCTCGCTGCCTACAACCGGAACCTCTTCAGCGCGGTCGGCACCTCGCGTTTGAACGTCCACAGCTCGAGCTCGCGCCTCTATCTCGCCCAACTCGCGCGCGCCCAGAGCGCCGCCGCAGCCGAGCTCAAGCGTGCGATCCCGTCGGCGCGCATCTCCTATCGCTACCGGGTCGTGCTGGACGGCTTCTCCGTCTCGCTGCCGGCTCGCAAGCTGCCGGCCCTCGCGCGGCTCAAAGCCGTGACCAAGATCTACCCCAGCGTCCGGTACGCGCTCGACACCAACCAGAGCCCGGCGATCATCGGCGCCGACCAGATGTGGGCGACGACGGGTGACCGCGGCGACGGCATCAAGATCGGCGTCGTCGACGACGGTATCGACCAAGGGAACCCGTTCTTCAGCCCGACTGGGTTCAGCTATCCAGCCGGCTTTCCCCGCGGGCAGACCCGGTTCACGACACCGAAGGTGATCGTCGCTCGCTCCTTCCCGATCCCGGGCTCGGGCGCGCAGGGAAAGCTGCCGCTCTACCGGCAGGGCTCGTTCCATGGGACGCACGTGGCCGGGATCGCCGCCGGCGATGCGGGCACGACGGCCCCTGCCGGCCCGGACCATCCGACGGTCACCGGATTGAGCGGCGTGGCACCACGGGCCTGGCTCGGCAATTACCGCGTCTTCAACACGCCGACCCCGACGGGGTACGACGCCTTCACGCCGCAGATCGTCGCCGCGTTCGAATCGGCCGTGACCGACGGCATGGACGTGATCAACTTCTCCGGCGGCGGCCCTCAGGTCGATCCGATCAGCGACGCGCTCGTCGAGGCCGTCCGCAATGTCGCCAACGCGGGCGTCGTGCCGGTGATCGCGGCCGGGAACGACCGTGACGACTGGGGTCTCGGCTCCGTCGGCTCTCCGGGAACCGCGCCCGACGCGATCTCGGTTGCGGCTGTCTCGAACAGCCACGTCTTTGCGCCTTCGCTCAACGTGACCACGAGCGACGCGCCGGCGACGTTGAAGAACATTCCGTTCCAGGATGTCCTCCCGATCCCCGCTGCGTGGACGAGCGCGGACCAGACGCTTACAGACGTCGGCACGATCGTCGGCACCGACGGCAGCCCGGTCGAGCGGCACCTCTGCGGGCCGGCCTCCAACCCCAACACCCGCGGGTCGCTCCCGCCGGACTCGGCTCGCGGGACGATCCTGCTCGTCTCCCGCGGTGTCTGCGCGTTCACGACCAAAGCCGCGAACGCCCAAATCGGAGGCGCCGCGGGCATCGTCCTCGCCGACAACCGGCCGGGCGAAGCAAACTTCATCCCGCTGCAGCTACCGCTCGACGCGGGCATGGTCTCCGACCTCGACGGCGCTCGCCTGCGGGCGTACCTCGACTCGAAAGGCGGACGCGCGACAGTCCGCTTCGTCAGAGCGTTCAACCAGCTGAACACGGGCCGGAGCGGCATCATCACGAGCTTCTCGTCCGCAGGCCCGACCGACTTCGGACACCAGCTCAAGCCCGATCTCGCAGCGCCGGGAGGGCAGATTCTCTCCGCCACGCTGCCCGAGGCCCTGGGCGAGCCATTCGCCGTCTTCGACGGCACGAGCATGGCGACTCCCCACGTGGCCGGCGCTGCCGCGCTCCTGATCGCGCGGCATCGAAGCTGGACGCCCGCGGAGATCAAGTCGGCGTTGATGTCAACCGCAGGCGCGGCCTGGGCTGACACCGCGCGGACGCAGGAGGCCTCCGTGCTGCTCGAGGGCGCAGGGCTCGTCAACGTCCCGCGCGCGGACAATCCCAAACTCTTCACGACGCCGGCCTCGCTCTCGTTCGAGGACCTGGACGTCACCGCGGGCAGCGCGCGGCGCTCGCTGCTGTTCGAGGTACAGGACGCGGGCGGCGGCGGGGGGACGTGGTCGCTCGGGCTCCAGACCCAGGCGGCGACCTCCGGCGCGTTCGTCGACCTGCCGGCGACAGTCGCCGTGCCGCCCGGAGGAACCGCGGAGATCCCGGTCGTGGTACGGGCAAACGCCACCGCCGCGACCGGCGACAACGGCGGCTTCATCACGCTGACGCAGGGGTCGGACGTGCGGCGGGTGCCCTACTACTTCGCCGTCGAGCGACCCGGCGCCGAGATCACACCCGTGGTGCCGCTGAAAAAGTTGCAGACCGGCGACACCCGCACCGGCAAGTCGAACATCAGCCAGTATCGCTTTCCGACCAGTCCATTCGGGCCGCCGCCGACCTATACCGGCGCACCGATGGACGAGAGCGGCGGCGAGAAGCTCTACTCGTTCCACATCAGCCAGCCGGTCGCGAACGCCGGCGCAGCGATCGTTGGTGTCTCGGCGGGTGCGCTCGTGGAGCCCTGGTTGCTCGGCTCTCGCGACGAGAACGACGTGCAGGGATACCCCGGCACCCCGGTCAACGCGAACGTGCTGACGAACGGCTACCGGCTCGACGTCGGCGTCGCCGGCGTCGTCTTCCCCCGTGAGAAGCGCTACTACGTCGCCGTCGACTCGGGTCGCGACATCTTCACCGGCCGCTCGCTCGCAGGGGCCTACGAGCTCCGCTCCTGGGTGAACGACGTGACGCCTCCGAAGTTCAAGCTGCTGACGAAACGTGTCGCCGCCGGCCGGCCCCTGCTCGCGGCGAGGGTGACCGACCTCGGCTCCGGCGTCGATCCGCTCTCGCTCGTGATCGAGTACCGGAACAACGTGCTGCTCGGAGCCTCGCTGTACGACCCGGCCAGCGGGCTGGCGCTCTTCGGCATTCCGCGCTCGGCCCCGCCTGTCCGCCGAGGCCTCTTCAAAGGCGCTGCGCTGGCGGCGGACAACCAGGAGTCGAAGAACGTCGACCAGATCGGCGCGAACGTCCTGCCGAACACGACGATCAAGCGCGCCAACGTTCGCGGCACGACGAGGCCGACAGTGACGTGGCTCCTGCCTCTCGGAACGTCCTGCGTGAAGGGCAGCGCGTCGCTCGCCGTCGCCGCCTCGGCGCCGTCGAAGATCAAGGCAATCCGCTTCTACGACGGCAGGCGCCTGATCAAGACCGTCCGCAAGGGAACCATCGGTCTCTACGGCGCGAGCTGGCGCACCGGGGCCGCGAAGCGCGGCCCGCATAAGCTCCGCGTCGTCCTGCAGTCCCGTGGGCGCTCGGTGCAGGCGCGGCGCAACGTTCGGGTTTGCCGCTGAGGCGTCGCTTGCGATGCCGTCGAAAAGGCTGCCCGATTCACTCGGGCAACCGCTAATCCCGGCCAAGACGCCTTGAGCGCTGAAAAGGCCGTACCAAAAGAGCTAGAGACACAGGTCGCCGTGGTCACCGGCGGCTCGAGCGGGATCGGCGCCGCGATCGCCCGCACGCTCGCGCGACGCGGTTGGCAGCTCGTGCTGCTGGCCCGCGGCGAGGAGCGGCTGGCCGAGGTCGCCGGCGAGCTCGGCGCGGAGCAGGAGGTCTGCGACGTCGCCGACCGTGCCGAAGTCGAGCGCGTCGCCGCAGCGGTGCGCGAACGGCACCCGGCGATCCGCCTGCTGGTCAACAACGCCGGCATTCCAGGGGGCGGCGGTTTCCTCGACCTCGAGCCGGACAAGATCGAGGCGCTCGTACGGACGAACTATCTCGGCTCGGTCTGGTGCCTGCGGGCGTTCCTACCCGCGCTCGAAGCGGGTGCTCCGGCCGACCTCGTCAACATCGCTTCGGTCGCGGGCACGATCGCGGCCGGGCACTCGGGTCCCTACAGCGCCTCGAAGCACGCGCAGCTCGCCTTCTCCCGCTCGGTGGGCGTCGAGCTCGCCGGCAGCGGGATCACGGTTCACACGGTCATTCCCGGCTTCATCGACACACCGGGATTCCCGAACCGGGCGCGTTTCCGCAGCCGCCTCTTGCAGGGGTTGGTCGCCGACCCCGATCTCGTGGCCGACCAGGTCGTCCGCGGCATCGAGCGAAACCGGCTCGAGCAGTTCGTCCCGCGCTGGTACCGGCCGGCCGCGATCGTCCAGGCGGCCGCACCGGGACTGCTCGCCCGCGCCGCCCGCGCTAGTGGCGTGCGGCGCAAGCAGAAATAGAATCGGCCTGAGCATGGATCCTTCGCCTTCGTCGAGCGAGATCGCAAGCGTCGCCGATTTCCGCGCCGCGTTGCGTGCCTTCCTGCGCAAGAGCGAACGAAACGCCCGGCAATCTGGACTGACGCCTCAGCGCTACCTGCTCCTGCTGATGATCAAGGGCGCCCCCGACGGCAGCGGGCAGTCGACCGTGACTGAGCTCTCCGAGCGCCTGCAGCTCGCCCAGAGCACCGTGACCGAGCTCGTCCGCCGGGCGGAGGAAACCGGCCTGGTCGCGCGCGAGCAGTCCGCCTCGGACGGACGTGTCGCCCACCTTCGACTAACCCCTGAAGGCGATCGTCGCCTGATGAAGGCGTTCACGAGCAACGAGCAGGAGCGCCAGGAGCTCCGTGCGGCGATCGCTCACATAGAAGACTAGGAGCGCAAGGCCGAAAGGATTTCGTCGTGCTCGGGGAACCGTCCTTCGGACTGCTTCGAGAAGACGAGCCGCCCGTCGGCGACCACGTCGTACTGGCTCTTCGCGCCCTCGATCGCCTCCGCGTCGTAGCCCTGGTCGATCAGCTCAGCCGCGAGACTCGCGGCTCGTTCGTCATAGCCGTTTCAGACGGGGCAATAGAAGATCTCGACGCGCACGCGGCGCATCGTAGCCGTACAGCCTCGTGATCAAGATCACTACGCGCGCCGCAGCAGGTACCAGCCGAGCTCGGCGGTGTAGTCCCGCGGCGCCAGCGCTTTTGCCTGCTCTCGCTGCTCGCCCTCGCAGCCGGCGAGATCGAGATATGGCTCGAGCTCGCGTTGCTCGCGCACGAACTCCGCCCTGAGCAGCACGAGGCTGTTGGCCTCGAACAGCTGGCGGAGATCGACGTCGGCGAGCGTCCGCGTGTGCGTCGGATCGCGGGTCCGCTCGTACGTGTTCAGCTCGCCCGCCGCGAGTGGGTCGTTCGGCGCAATCTGGTCGGCGACGAGCACGGTCCCGCCCGGTCTGGTCACCCTGGTCAGCTCGGCGATCACCAGCTCAGGCCGCGGCACGTGATGCAGCGTCCGCAGCGTTCCCGCCAGGTCGAAGGACGCGCGCGCGAAATCGAGCTTCTCGATGTTGCCCTCGACGAAGGTGACATTCGGAGGCGCCTTGGCCCGGCCGCGCTCGATCAGCTCCGGAACGAGCTCGACCGCCACGACCTCCTGTACGAGCGGCGCCAGTGCGAAGGCCAAGGCGCCGGTGCCCGCGCCGGCATCGAGCGCTCGCTCCTCGCCGGTCAGCGGCACGAAGTCGCGGATGCGCGAGGCGAGCTCCTCCGCGCGGCGCTCCTGCAGCGCGGCGAGCCGATCAGCCGTCGCTGCGAACCGAGCCCGCGTTGCGTCGTGCGTACTCAAGTGCTTCCTCCTTGGTCGTGATCGTGCCAGCAGCGCGCTCTTCGGCGATCTCCTCGAGCAACCTGCCGACCTCGGGCCCGGGCGGAAGCTCGAGCTCGCCACCACGGACAAGCGGCTTCCTGGGCTCCGTCTCCCTGTCGCGGATTACGGCGTCGTCGAACCCGCGTGCGCCCAGGAACGCGAGCGCCTCGAGCGCCCAGGGCTCGGTCGCGCGACGGAAGCGGTGGATCGCCCGCGGCGAGTCGTTCGCCGGCGGCTCGGCCCGCAAGAGTGTGCGGGCAAACCGCCTCGTCTCGTTCGAGATCGGCAGCTTCAGCAGGTTCTCGCCGAAGACGACGACAAGGTCGTAGTCGGGATACCCTGCGGCGCCGGCACGTTCGATGCTCGTCAGCGAGCCGCCGAGGGGCTCGAGCAGCCCGAGCTCGTCGAGCCTCCGGAAGCCGTCAACAGACAGCCGTCGGAGCTCGGCGAGGATCCGCTCCTTGGACGGCTGCGTGACGAGCGCGGAGTCCCTACGGATGAGCTCCTCGGTCTCCGGAACGAGCCGGAAGTCGAACGGCAGCTCGTCTTCCAGCCGGGGGCCCCTCAACAGCCGGAGCGGGTCGTCTCGGAAGACGGACTCGCCGATCGCGCGGAGACGTTTCGCCGCCAGATCGTCGTAGCCGTTGAACGGATCCACGCTCTCGCCGGTGCCTGCGCGTTCTGCGATTGCGTTGATGCTGAAGTCGCGGGTCGCCAGGTCGTCCTCGATCGGGCCGGTCAGAGGCGTGAAATCGACAGTGCGGCCGTCGTCGAGCGCAACCCGCCAGGCTCCGTGTCGCTCGGAGAGAGGAAAGGGCGCGCCCCCGGACGCCCGGGCGTACCGCCGAGCCGCCCGCTCCGGGGCGGCAACAGCGACGTCGACGTCGACGATCGGCCGATCGAGCGCCTCGTCGCGAACCGCGCCGCCTACGATCCAGGCCTCCTCGCCGGCGAACAGCTCTTCAACGAGCTCACGAATCGACGACCACCCGCCTGGAGCGGGCGGGATTGCTGTTGATCCCGCAAACCAGCTCGTAGTTGATCGTGCCGGCCACGCGGGCATGATCTTCCGCCATCACCCCGTCGCCGAGCAACGTCACCGGCGTGCCGGCGGGGAGCTCGCGATCGAGCTCGACGGCGAGCGCGTCCATGGAGATCGTGCCGACGACGCGGCGCGGCTCGCCTTCGATCCGCACTTCGGTTCCGGTCAGGTCGCGGCGAAAGCCGTCCGCGTAGCCGACG
>MNDB01000065.1:0-13842 GCA_001914705.1 Actinobacteria bacterium 13_2_20CM_68_14
GCAAGTGGATCCAGGCGCGCGCTCGACTCCGCTGCACATGGAGGGCAGTGAGGAGGAGGTCTTCTTCGTGCTCGACGGCTCAGGCCTCTCGTGGCAGGACGACGGCGACGGCGAGACGACCTACGAGATTCGAGCCGGCGATTGCCTCGTCCATCTCGCGGGCGCCGAGGCGCACTCGGTCGTTGCGGGCCCGGAGGGGATCGACTATCTCGCCTTCGGCACGCGCGCGACGGCGGAGTACGCGCTCTTCCCCCGCCTGAAGGCGGGCCGCATCGGGATGCTCTGGGCGGACATGATCGCGACGCACCAGTGGACGCAGGAGCTTGCGCTCGGCGATCCCGAGCTGCCGGAGCCAAGCCCCCGCCCGCAGCGGATCGTCAACATCGACGAGCTCGAGGATGAGGACTGGGGCCGTGGAGACGTGCTCGTCCACAACCGCGACCTCGGAATCGCCGCGGGCTCGGTGCTCACCGGGATCAACTACAACCGGATCGAGCCGGGCATGCTCAGCGCTCCGCCGCACTGCCATTCCGTCGAAGAGGAGATCTTCGTGATCCTCGACGGCACGGGAACGGCTCTTCTCGGCGATGAAGAGCACTCTCTGCGTCGCGGTCACGTTGTCGCCCGTCCTGCCGCGACCCGGATTCCGCACGCTTTCCGGGCCGGCGAGGGCGGGTTGACGATGCTCGCCTACGGCACGCGCGACCGCGGCGCCGACATCGTCTACTACCCGCGCTCGAACAAGACCTACTTCCGCGGCGTCGGCGTGATGATCAGAGCGGAATCGCTCGATTACTGGGATGGCGAGGAGGACTAGGCAGGCTCGGAGTAAAGTAAGTGCCGAAATGAGCGAGCTGCGGCCAGGGCTCGCCGCCGTCCGCGACCTAGCGCGGTCTGCCCAGGGAGTCCGAGAAGCCGGCGAGTTGCTGGACCGGATCTGCGCGAGCGTGGCCGAGACCTTCGGCTTCGGGCGAGCGGGAATCTCACGCCTCCGCCCGGAGACGGACAAGCTCGAGTTGCTTGCTACACACGGCATCTCGGCTCAGGAGGTGAGACAGCTCTCGTCGAGCCTCGACGACTGGCGGATCTTCAAGCGGGCGCTCGAGACGCGCGACCTCGTCTTCATCGAGGACGTCTCCGCCGAGCACGGCCTGCCGCCCGGGGTCGCGGAGGCCTACGGCGTCCGCGGGGTGCTCGTCCTGCCGTTGCTGAGCCAAGACCGGTGCATCGGCTTCCTGACCGCCGACCACGGCGGCGAGCCGTTCGAGCTCGACTCGAGCGCTGCGGAGCTGCTGCGCACGATCGGCGCCCTGGTGGCGTCGTTCCTCGAGGGCGCTCTCGCGCAGGAGGAGCTTCGGCGGCTCGACGAGCTGAAGACGAACTTCATCGCGCTCGCCTCGCATGAGCTACGAACTCCCGCCGCCGTCATCTACGGCATCAGCTCGACCCTTCAACTGCGGGGTCGCGAGCTTGACGAGGAGCAGATCGCCGATCTTCGGCGCGCCCTCTACGACCAGAGCGACCGCTTGCGCCGGCTCGTCGACCAACTGCTCGACCTCTCGCGGCTGGAGGCGAAGGCGATTCGGATTCGCCCAGAGCCGATTCGCGTCCGGAGCCGCGTCGAGGAGCTCGTGGCTTCGCTCGTGCCCGACCGGGCGGCGTCGATCGAGCTGATCGTGTCGGCCGAGCTCGAGGCAGTCTCCGATCTCGACGCGTTCGACCGGATCGTCTCGAACCTGATCACGAATGCATTTCGCTACGGCGATCCCCCGGTGAAGATCCAGGCCGAGCGGCAGGACCGGCATTTCAGGCTCGCAGTCGAGGACAGTGGCAGCGGCGTCAATCCCGAATTCGTGCCGCAGTTGTTCGAGCGCTTCACCCGCAGCGAGGAGTCCAAAAAGAACGCCGAGGGCGCCGGACTCGGCCTCTCGATTGCGCAGTCATTTGCCAGGGCGCAAGGCGGCGATTTGATCTACAAGCCGATCGAGCCGACCGGTGCACGCTTCGAGCTCGTCCTCCCATACCCTAATTAGCAAAAAAAAGCCTGCATTTTCCCGGATAAAGGGTTCGGCTACTATCAGACGAAAGAAAGGGTCTGATGGGGCTGGCACGCCTGCTTCCGCGACCGGGAACCCGGGACGACATCTCGAAAGGAGCCACTCTGGGGAGGGTCATCGCCTTCGCCAACCAAAAGGGCGGCGTCGCCAAGACGACGACGGCGCTGAATCTGGGTGTCGCCTTCTCCGAGCAGGGAATGAAGGTGCTCCTCGTCGACCTTGATCCGCAGGGCAACCTGACCATGAGTCAGGGCCTGAATCCGGACTCGATCGAACGCTCGATGTTCGACGTGCTCGTGCACAGGGTTCCGATCACCGAAGTGGTCCATCACCAGGAGGTCGACCTCGCCGTGTCCTCGATCGATCTGGCCGGCGCCGAGCTTGCGCTCTCGAGCATGATCGGCCGCGAGCGGGCGCTCGAGAAAGCGCTCGCGCCGGTGAAGGACAATTACAACTACGTCCTGATCGACACGCCGCCGTCGCTCGGCCTCTTGACCATCAACGCGCTGGTCGCGTCCAACGGTGTGATCGTGCCGGTGCAGTGCGAGTACCTCTCACTGCGCGGCCTCGTCCAGCTCGAGAATACGCTTTCGATGATCCGCGAGAACCTCAATCCCGACGTCGGGATCGAGGGGATCTTGCCGACAATGTACGACAAGCGCACGCTCCACTCGCGCGAGGCGGTCGAGATCCTGGAGGAGAACTTCGGCGATCTCGTCTTTGGGACGAAGATTCGCAAGACGATCCGCTACGCCGAGGCGCCCGTCAAGGGCAGCTCGGTGCTCAAGTACGACCCCACAGGTAGCGCCGCCGAGGCCTACCGCAAGCTGGCGAAGGAGGTTCTCAATGGCGCGGCGCCGCGCGAGCATGCGTGAAGGCCCGCTCGCGGAGCTCTTCCGCGCAACCGAGGCCGCGCAGAAGCAGGCGGGGAAGGCCGAACCTGAGGCCACGCCGCCGCCCGAGGCGATCGAGCCGCAGGAGGAGACGGTCGAGCACGTTCCCGAGTTTGCGCTGGAGCAGGATGAAGCTGCCGTGGCGGCAGTGCCCGACCCCGAGCCCGAGCCAGTCCTTGAGCCCGAGCCCGAGCCCGAGCGCGCGCCCGAGCCGGTTCGCCTCGAGCCGGTTCCCGAGCCGCCCCCGATGCTGCAGCCGCTGCCGGAGCAGGCGCCGAGGCTCCACCGTGTGCCTCGCGGCGAGACCGCCGCCTACCTGGCCGTGATCAAGGTAGTCGGAGTCGGCGGCGCCGGCCTGAACGCAGTCGACCGCATGATCGATGCCGGGCTCGCGCAGGTCGAGTTCATCGCCGTCAACACCGACATTCAGCAGCTGCGGATGAGCGACGCGCCCGTGAAGATCCACATCGGCCGCGAGCTGACCGAGGGCCTGGGCTCCGGCGCCGATCCCGATCTGGGACGGAGCGCCGCCGAAGAGGCCTACGACCAGGTCAAGAACGCGCTCCGTGGCTCCGACATGGTCTTCGTCACCGCGGGCGAGGGCGGCGGCACCGGCTCCGGCGCAGCCCCCGTCGTGGCACGGATCGCGCGCGAGCTCGGTGCACTGACCGTCGGGATCGTGACGACGCCGTTCCGATTCGAGGGCACGCGCCGGCGGGGTACCGCCGAGCAGGGGGTCGAGGAGCTCCGCCGCAACTGCGACACCGTGATCGTGATCCCGAACGAGCGGCTGCTCGAAGTGCTCGACAAGTCGACCTCGATGCTCGACGCCTTCCGGATCGCGGACGATGTGCTCCGCCAGGGCGTCCAGGGAATCTGCGACCTGATCACCCTGCCGGGCCTGATCAATCTGGATTTCGCGGATGTGCGGACGATCATGAAGGAGGCCGGAACCGCCCTGATGGGAATCGGCTTCTCGACGAGCGAGAACCGTGCGCGCGAGGCGGCCGAGCGGGCGCTCCGCTCACCGCTGATCGACCAGCAGATCCTGGGCGCCAAGGGCATTTTGCTCTCGATTGCCGGCGGCGACGACCTCTCGCTCTACGAGGTCAACGAGGCGGCCGAGGTGATCCGCTCGGCCTCGACCGACGACACGAACATCATCTTCGGCGCCACTGTCGACGAGCGCCTCACCGGTCAGGTCTGGGTAACGGTGATTGCGACAGGCTTCGGCTTCCAGGGCGCACGGCAGCGTGTCTTCGGCGAGCGCCCGCTGTCCGACGACTCGCTCGAGCCGCCCAGCTTCTTGCAAACCTAGGAGGGTTTGGCGAAATAGAATCTGTGCCACCAGGCCGCGCTGCTCGCTCCGTGGCAGTGTCCTCAGTCGCGCCAATAGCATTGGCTATTGACCCTCCCTGCGTCCTCCCCACGGAACGACCATCGCACCCTGGTGACGAGCGCCATTCCGCCAAACCCTCCTAGCTCTGGCTCGACTTCTCCTTCTCTCCTACTTCGAGCCAAAGGACGTGCCGACGCTGCTCGCCGCCGTTCGACGGGCGCGGCTGCCGGTCGGCGTTCCCGTCTACGTCGGCAGCTACGGCCCGAGCGTACGGGTCGCGCAGGAAGTGGCCACGTTTCCGGAATGTCGCTACGCGCCCATGTTTGCGCTCACGAACGAGTGGTACCGGCAGCGCCGGCGGCTGCCGGCCGAGCAGGAGCCGGGTCTCGTGGGGCGTCGAGCTCGGCGCCCGCTACCGCGACGCCATCCGCGCCGCCGGTGATGCCGGGGCGAAGGTCGACGCGTGGCAGCTCGACGAGATCGTGCCGAGCGCGGCAGCGGCCGCCGCGGGTGTTCCGATCCGGGAGCTCACGCGCGGCGTCGTACGGGGCCTGGCGATAGGACGGCCCATCCTCGGCGATGTGGCGATGCGCGGTTTTGTCTGGGTCGCGCAATCGGCTTTCGGAATCGCCCGCCTCGCGATCACTCCTGAGCTGACGACGTTCTGGCGGACGCTCAACCGGGGTGCGCTCGCGTACGTCGGCGAGGAATACCCCCCGTTCGACGGCGACGCGCGCGCGGCTGCCCGAGCCGGTGCGGCCGGGCAACGCGCACTGGCCGCCGGTGGGCCCGTGCGGCGTTCGCTGGCGCGCAGATATGTGCCCGGCATGACGCCGGGCTACGACCCCGCGCCAAGCCTCGGCGGCAACGTTCACGGCTGGCCCCGCCCACAGGTCAATGCCTGGCGGGCGGCCTATGTCCAGGAACGAGCTCGCATGGGAGTAGCCGGGTTCGGCGAGTTCAACTTCCGTGGCGGCAACAGCCGGTCGACCGTGATCCACGATGTCTTGAGTGCGCTCGCCGCTGGGCTCAGCTCGAGCGCGTCTGCGGCTTCCGCGAGCTCAATGAGGGACTAGCTGCTACAGGTCTGAGGCCGCTGGCCCGCGAAGGCATCCAGCGCGCGCCGCGCGTTCACGTGGATGCTCAGCTTCACGGTGCCCGCCGCGGGTATCCGCAGCCGGATCATCGAGTCCTGCCCGGGATCGAGGCAGCCGGACGAGGCCATCCAGTACGGCGAGTAGCGGATCGCGAGCCGGTACGTGCCCGCCTCGGCCGCTCTGACCGTCACCTGGGTCTCGGTCAAGCTGACCACGCTGGCGGGGGCAGGCCCGGTGATCAACGGGCGGGGGGACGGTACGGCGTAGATGCTCACGTGCGGCGTCCTGAGCACCCTCGTCAGCCCCGACTTGCCGCTCTTTAACAGCTTCGCCTCGTCGCGGGCGCTGTAATCCGGCGGCGCATCGGTGAGGACGACATAGCGGACGCCGAGCGAGCGGAGCCAGCGCAGATACGCGCTTCGGCCGAACCCGTCGTCGTTGTAGAGGAGGCGATTCTGGGGGTAGTCGTTCTGGCGGAACCACCCTCTGGCCAGCGGAATGCCGGCGCGAGGCAGGTAGACGGCGTCCCAGTGGCCGGCCGTGTCGACCGCCTCGACCCGGTAGGACGGACTCAGGTGTCGGTGGAGGTAGGCGATCGCCGGATGCCAGTAGGCCTGCGCCGAGGCGGGGTCCTGAGACGTGTTGACTAAGCTGAACGCGAGCGGGGTGAGGTTCCAGGAAGCGGCCAGTCCGAGCGAGACGACGGCCACCGGCAGCGGCCGCCAGTGCCGCAGCGACAACGCCAGGACAGCGACAGGGACTGCGACGTAGCGCAGCCGGTCGACGTTCTCGCCGAGCGACGAGGGAATCGCAAAGGCCGCCAGGTTGGCGCCGAGATAGAGGACGAACAGCCAGCGCAGCGGGCGAGCGCCCTCGACGCGCCACGTCAGCGCGGCGCCCAGCAGGCAGAACACGCAGCCAGCCAGCAGCTCCTCCCACGAGAATGGGTAGCGGCCGCCGTCGGCGAAGAGGCGCCAGAGAACGGCCTCGGTGCCTCCCATTGCGACGATGATCGCCGCCGGCACGATTAGCTTTCTGCCCTCGCGCCAGCGCCCCACCCCGATCCCGGCGAGCACGAGGGCGAGCAGGAGGAAGGCGAGCGGGCTCGCGGCCGCGGTCAGCGCCGCGAGCGCGCCGAACTTCCAGCGCGAGCCGGTCTGGAGGGCCCAGATCGCGAGCAGCGCCAAGGCGGCACCGAGTGCGAAAGGAAACGCGCCGGAGAGGACGACGCCCGCCCAGACGACCGCGAAGGTCCAGCTCGACCACCGCGCCGTCGGTCCCCATTCGCGTCCCAGGACGACGGCGAACGCGAGCGCGGCAATCGAGACGGTCGCGACGGCGAGCAGCTTGATTCCGATCAGTGCCGCGAGCGGGTAGTAGATGAGGCTGTAGGTGACGAAGCTGTACCGCCCCGCGTACCAGAAGTTGTTCCAGAGCGCGAAGCCGTGCTGGAGGAAGGCGGTGCGCTGGTAGGCGTGGGCTGCGAAGTCGGTGCCAGGCGGCCCGAGCCAGACGAGCAGCGATGCCAGAAACGCGGCGGCCGCTGCGCAGAGAACAGCTTCGCGCGCAAGCGGAGTGGTGCGGGCGTGCACTTCCGCGCACGATAACGACGGCGGCGGCGCTTCCGGCGACTGTACGCCGACTCCGAGTCGTGCTTCCCCGGCTGATGCGGCCGTTACGCTGCCGGGATGAGGGGCGCGGTGGCGGCCGGGCACACGCTCACCGCCGAGGCGGGCGCCGAGGTGCTGCGCGAAGGCGGGAACGCGGTCGACGCGTGTATTGCCGCTGCCTGCGTGTCCTGGGTCACCGAGAGCACGCTCACCAGTCCGGGCGGAGGCGGCTTCCTGCTCGTCCGCGAGTCGTCGACGGGGCGAGTCCGCTTGCACGACTTCTTCATCGCGATCCCCGGCCAGGGCCTCGCGCGCCCGCCCGGGGAGATGGAAGCGGTCGACGTCGAGTTCGACCGCGGGACGTCGCAGATCTTCCGCATCGGTGGTGCCTCCGTCGGCGTACCCGGGGCGATCGCCGGGCTCGAAGCGGCACACCGCGCCTACGCGACCCTGCCCTGGCGGCGCCTGCTGGAGCCCGCGATCGCCGTCGCGCGCGAGGGGCACGAGCTGACGAAGCCTCAGGCCTTCCTGCACGCGATCCTCGACGTGATCCTTCGGCGCACCGAGACCGGTCGCGAGATCTTTGGTCCCGAAGGCGTGCGCCTTGTCGCGGGCAACCGGCTCGTGATGCCCGAGCTCGCGGCCACCCTCGAGCTGCTTGCCGACGAGGGCGGGGCCGCTTTCTACGGCGGCGAGCTCGGCCGTCGCGTCAGTGACCACGTTCGCTCCGAGGGCGGCAGCCTCACGCAGGAGGATCTCGCCGAGTACCGCGTGATCTCCCGGCGGCCGATCCGCAGCTCCTTCGACAGCCACGAGTTCGTCTCGAATCCGCCGCCCTCCTCGGGCGGGATCCTGATCGCCTATGCGCTCCAGCTGCTCTCGCGGCTCGGCCCCGGCGGCCCACCTGGAAGCGCCGAGGCGATCGCCCGCCTGGCCGAGGTGATGCGCGAGCAGACCCGCGCCCGCGGCGGCAGCTTCACGAGCGACCTCTACCGCGGCGGCCTCGCGAACCGGCTCTTCGCCGGCGTCGATGCAGCGGCAGGGCGGATCGAGGCCCGCGAGGCCGGCCGGGCCGAGCCTGCCGGCGCTCCCGGGACGACCCACATCTCGGCCGTCGACGCCGCAGGCAACGCCGCCTCGCTGACCGCCTCGAACGGCTCCGGTGCGGGGGTGATCGTGCCCGGCACCGGCATCCACCTCAACAACATGCTCGGCGAGTACGACCTCAATCCGGTGGGCCGTCGTAACCAGAGCGGAGCGATCGGGCGGCGATTGACGAGCATGATGGCGCCGTCGGTCGTGCTCGACGGCGGCCGGCCGCGCCTGGTGGTCGGAAGCGCCGGATCGGTCCGCCTGCGCGGAGCGATCCTGCAGATCGTGTTGAACGCCACCGTGCACGGCATGGATGTGGGCAAGGCGATTGCCCAGCCGCGCGTGCATCTCGAGGAACCGCACCTGCACTGTGAGGGCGGCGCCGATCCCGCCGAGCTCGACAGGCTCGCGCAGTGGGGCTACGAGCTCGTGCGCTGGCGGCGGCGGAACCTCTACTTCGGCGGCGCTGCGGCGGTCGAGCTGCTCGAAGACGGCAGTCTCGACGCTGCCGGAGATCCACGGCGCGGCGGCCACGGAGTCGTGGTGTGAGGGGGTACATCGTCAGGCGTGCCACCCCCGCTGATGCGTCGGATCTCGTCGAGCTCGGCCGTGCGGTCAGCTCGGAGCCCGAGGCCTGGCTGATCACCGAAGGCGACTGGCGCAACGTCGGTGACGAGCGCCGTTACCTGCGTGCGGTTCGGCGCTCGCCACACGCGGCGGTCTTCGTCGCCGAGAATGACGCCGGAATCGTCGGTCGCCTTTCGCTCGCGCGCGACTCGCACCCTGCAAGCCATCACGTCGCCGACCTGGGCTTGATGGTCGCCGCCGGCCACCGGCGCCAGGGGATCGGCAGATCGATGCTCGAGCAGGCGGTCGAATGGGCGCGGGAAAGTGAGATCGAGAAGCTCGAGCTGCATGTGTTCCCGCACAACGAGCCGGCGATCAAGCTGTACGAGCAGTTCGGCTTCGAGCGCGAAGGCCTGCGGCGGGACCACTTCCGCCGCGGCGGCCGGCTCGTCGACGCGGTGCTGATGGCGTACCGCGTCGACTGAGGGAGGCAGCAGAAACCCGTACCTAGACTGGGACGATGCAGTCGCTTGTCCGCGACTACGGGCTCTTCATCCTCTTCCTCCTGATCGCGATGGAGTCCGCGGGCATCCCGCTTCCGGGCGAGACGGCGCTCGTCGCTGCCGGCGTGCTCGCTTCCCGGGGCGACATGAGCATCGTCGCGGTGATCGCGGTCGCCGCTGTGGCCGCGATCATCGGCGACAACGTCGGCTACTGGGTGGGCCGACTCGGCGGGCGGAAGCTCTTGCAGCGCTGGGAGTTCTTGGACCGTCACGCCTCCCGGGTGCTGCCGTGGTCCGAGCGCTTCTTCAAGCGTCATGGGGGCAAGACGATCTTCCTCGCCCGCTTCATCGCCGTCCTGCGGGTGACCGCGGCGTGGATTGCGGGGCTCAGCAAGATGAAGTGGTGGCTCTTCTTCGTCTGGAATGCTGCGGGCGGAATTGTCTGGGCTGTCGCGGTGGGCCTGGTCGCCTACTACGCGGGCGAGGCGGCCGCTGCGGCGATCAACCGCTACGGCCTGATCGCGGGGGCAGCGATCGTCGTCCTGCTTGTCGTCGGCGCCTTTGTCTTCCGCTTTGTCCGCCGGCGGATGCTCGAGGCCGAGTCCAAGGCTTAGCGCGGTCAGTGCGGGTCTCATTCGGCACCGGCCTTGCCCACCGCGTTTAGCGGCCGTGCGCCGCGCAGGTCGGCACGGCCTCTTATGGTCGGCGTCGCAAGCGAACGCCTTGGAAGGGTTCGGCCGCGGCAGGTTGAAATGTGTGAGCCGTGGCAATGTTGGCGGGGCTCTGCGAGGCGATCGATGCTCGTCCCTACATGGAGGGCCACGGCTCGCGCGTGAGCAGGCTCGCAGAGACGATCGCGCTGCGGCTTGGCTGGGGCGCCGGGCGAATCCGCCGGCTTCGGATCGGGGCGCTCCTGCACGACGTCGGCAAGCTTGCGATCGCCGACACGATCTGGGACAAGGCCGAGCGGCTGAGCGAATGGGAGTACGCCGCGATCCGGCGTCATCCGGCGGCCGGGATGCGGATCCTCGCGCGGCAACCCGACTTTCGGTTCGTGATTCCCTACGTGCTCTTCCATCACGAGCACTGGAACGGCGCCGGCTATCCCTTCGGACGCAGCGGTGACGAGATCCCGCTCGAGGCGCGGGTGCTCGCCGTTGCCGATGCCTTCGACGCGATGACCTCGCCGCGGCCCTACGGACCGCCGCTGCCGGTGAACGAGGCGGTAGCCGAGATCGACCGCTGCGCGGGAACGCAGTTCGATCCGCTGGTGGCCGGTGTCTTCGTCGAGCTCTGCCGCGCGGCGTCGCCGCGCTTGCTCGCGGCGCAGGGCTAAGTTTTTTCCTGTGATCGAGGCCGTCCGCGGCGACATCACCGACCAGGCGGTCGACGCGATCGTCAACGCGGCGAACGCGAGTCTTCTGGGAGGCGGTGGGGTCGACGGTGCGATTCACCGGGCCGGCGGTCCGGAGATCGTCGCCGAGTGTCGGCAACTGGCCGGCTGCGACACCGGCGACGCCAAGGCGACGACGGCCGGCCGGTTGCCCGCGCGTTACGTAATCCACACCGTCGGCCCCGTCTGGCGCGGAGGCGAAGCCGGCGAGGCGGAGCTCCTGGCGTCATGCCACCGCCGAGCCCTTGAGGTGGCCGCGGAGCTCGGTTGCACGAGCATCGCGTTCCCGGCGATCTCGACGGGCGTCTACGGCTATCCGGTCGAGCTGGCCGCCCCGGTCGCAGTAGCGGTCGCGCGGGAAGCGCAGCGCCCACCGGTCGAGCTCGTCCGTTTCGTCCTCTTCAGCCAGGGCCATCTCGACGCGTTCAGTCGTGCCGTCGCCGAAGCCAAGTAACAGACTGTTACAAGGATATTTGCGGTTGAACCGAGGCACGCTCAAGGCTGCAGCCGCGCGAGTGAGCAACAGTCTGTTACTAGCTCGCTCTAGAGCGTTGACCAGACCTCGAGCTTCTGGCGGGTGCGGCGAATCACCTCATCCGTGAACTCGCTCGTGCCGGCGTAGCCGCCGAGGTCAGCGGTGCGGATGCCGTCGGCGACTGCTTCGAGGCACGCCTCGCGGATCGCGCGGCCGGCCTGCTGGGTCTCCTCGTCGCCGTAGCCGAGCAGCGCGGCGCCCGCGAGGATCATCGCCATCGGGTTTGCCACGTCCTTGCCGCGGAGCGAGGGCGCCGTCCCGTGCGCGGCTTCGGCCATCACCGTTCGCGGCATCAGCTTCTCGTCGAGGGCGATCAACAGCGACTCCGAGCCGGCGATCGAGCCGAACAAAGGCAGCACCAGGTCGGAGAGGATGTCCCCGTCCCGGTTCAGCGACGGGATCACGAGCGGATCGCCGCTCGTCGACAGCAGCAACGCGAAGGTCGCGTCGATCAACTGTGGCTCATAGGCAACGGCGGAATGGCGCTCGGCCGCGGCGTCCATCTCCTCCTTCAGCATCCCTTCGTAGACGGGGCTGACGGTGTACTTCGGCCCGCCAAAGACCTTCGCGCCCGTGCGCTCGGCGAGCTGGAAGCCGAACTCGGCGACCGCGCGGCAGACCGAGCGCTCGATCCGCTCGGTCCGGAACGCCGCCTCCTCGTCGCCTTCGCCTTCGCGCCACTCCTTCGCGCCGTAGGCGCCGCCGACCGCCATCCTCACGACCGAGATCGGCGCATGGACGCCGCCGAGCGGGACGACCCCGGGAATCCGCCGGCCGGTGCGGACGATCACGGTGCCGTCGATCTCCTCACGGAGGATCCGGTTCGGCGAGCCGACGTCGTCGGCTCCCTCGGGGGTGATCGTGGCCGCCTTCAGCCCCAGCCCGGCCTCCTGGAGCGCCGCGGCCGCGTCATAGACGACCGCGTTCCTCGTTGCCCGCCGCGACTCCAGCGAGAGGTCGAAGCGCGGGAGCTCGAGCTCGAGGCCGATCACGTCTGGCATGAGCACTCGCAGCGACTGCTCGAGCAACTCCTGCCCGGTCTCGTCGCCTTCGAGCACCACGATTCGCTTCGCGTTCATGGCGCCGGAGTGTAGTGGTGGGATTACGGCGCGCTCGCGAGGGCATCACGGCCTCCGTGGCGAGGAACGGAGGGTGGACACGGGTCGGGTCGCGGCGCCATTTCCGCTATCTCGATGGGCGCGGCAAGCGAATCACCGACCCGGCGAAGCTCGAGCGGATCCAGGAGCTCGCGATTCCGCCGGCCTGGAAAGAGGTCTGGATCTCGCCCAGGCCGACCGCGAAGCTCCAGGCCACAGGCGTCGATGCCGCCGGTCGCCGCCAGTACCTCTACCACGAGGATTACCGCGCCGCCCAGGAAGAGGCGAAGTTCGACAAGCTCGTGCGTTTCGCCGACGCGCTGCCCGCATTTCGCGAGGCGATGTCGAAACACATGGAGCTCGAGCCGATGTCTCCGGAATGGACCTGTGCTGTCGCGGTGCGGCTGATCAATCTCGGCTGGTTTCGGGTCGGTGACGACCGCTACGTGAAGGCGCACAAGACCTTTGGAATCACAACACTCCGGAAGAGCCACGTTAGAGTTCGAGGCAGTCGAATCGCCTTTCGCTTTCGAGCCAAGCACCGCATCTGGGTGCGGACGGCGGTGGTCGACACGGAGCTCGCGGAGGCGATGCGCGAGCTCCTCGACACACGCGGCTCTCGGCTGTTCCGCTACCGGCTGGCGGATGAGATCTACAACCTCACCGCGCGCAGGCTGAATGACTACATCGCCGAGTTCATGGGCAAGGAATTCACAGCCAAGGATTTCCGTACCTGGGGCGGCACGCTCGTCGCGGCGGTCGCGTTTGCGGAGCGCCCGCCTGCGGAGACTGCGACGGAGGCCAAGCGCACGGTCGCCGCAGTGATGAGAACCGTCGGCGAGCGGCTCGGCAATACGCCGGCGGTTGCGCGCGCTTCCTACGTCAGTCCCGCCGTCGTCGAGCAGTATCTGGACGGGCGAACGATCGATGATTTCCGGCCGCGCCATTTGCGCGTCGTCAGGGCGCGCGAGACGGGTCTGAATCCCGAGGAGCAAGCGCTTGTCAGCTTGCTGCGTTCGTGGCGAATACGCCGGGCTCGTAAAGCTGCGTAGAATCGAAGTCGGATCTCGGCTCGGCTCATCACTTCCCCGATGGGAAAAGGAGGACGAATCATGGCTCGCAAGACGGTGCTCGTCTGTGACAACTGTGGCAACGAAATCGATGAGGGTAAAGGCGCGTCGATGCGAATCAACTATTCCGATGCGCGTCGCGGTTCGAAGCAGGCCGATCTCTGCGACAACTGCGCCGGCGGGCTGCCCGGTCACGCGGCAGCGAGGCGCGGACGGCGGCCCAAGTCCGTCGCCGCGTAGAGCGGTCATAGACTCTCTGCTCTAAGCACAAAACGGTAAGAAATCCCGTCTGGCGGCGGGACTAGGATGGGCCGATGGCCCTGACCCTGCTGGCCGGACCCGCGAACGCGGGCAAAGTCGCCCTTCTGCTCGAGCGTTATCGGGACGCAATCGCGCGCGAACCCTTCCTGATCGTGCCGAACCGGTCGGACGTCGATCGGGTCGAGCGCGAGCTCCTCGCCTCCAGTGGGGCGTTGCTGGGGGGTCAGATCGGCACGTTCGACGACCTGTTTCGTCGGCTCGCCAGGGACGGGGGAGAGCATCGACCCGTCGCAACCGACGCGCAGCGGGCGCTGATCGTCCGCAGGGC
>MNDB01000065.1:13870-18843 GCA_001914705.1 Actinobacteria bacterium 13_2_20CM_68_14
CTGGGCGAGCTCGAGTCGGGGCTCGTCGAGCCGGCCGAGCTCGAGGGAGATCTCGCCGGGCTCTACGGCGAGTACCGGGCCGAGCTCGACCGGCTGGGCCTCTGGGACCGCGACCTCCAGCGCCGCGCGGCCGCCGAAAGGGTTGGCGGCGAGCTGGCGGCCTGGGAGGGGCGGCCCGTCTTCGCTTACGGCTTCGAGGACCTGACCGGCGCGCAGTGGGCGCTGCTCGAGGCGCTCGCCGGCCGGGCCGACGTGACGGTCTCGCTTCCCTACGAGCCTGGCCGCCCCGCCTTCGCTTCGCTCGAGCGCACGGCGGCCGACCTGTCTGAGCTCGCGCGGCCGCGGATCGAGGAGCTGGCGCCTCGACCCGATGTGCGCCCACCTGCCCTCGCGCACCTCGAGCGAGGGCTGTTCTCCGCGACATCGAGCGCCGAAGCCCCGGAAATCGACGGCGCGCTTCGCTTCTTCGAAGGCGCCGGTCGCCGTGGGACGCTCGAGCGCGTCGCCGAGGAGCTGCTGGCGCTGATCCGCGCGGACACGCGCCCGGAGGAGATTGCCCTCGTCTGCCCGCGCGTCGAGCGGTATCGGGCACCCCTCGAGACCGCGCTCGGCTCCCTCGGCGTGCCCTACGCGATCGAGGGGCAGATCCGATTCGACCAGACCGAGCTCGGGCGCGCCCTGCTGTCGTTGCTCCGGTTTGCCTGGCAGGGCGGCGGGCGCGGTCAGCTGTACGGTTTCCTCCGCTCGCCCTATTCGGGCCTCGCCCGAGCGAGCGTCGACTGGATCGAGGGCCGGCTCCGGGGCCGCGCCGTCGAGACGGGCGAGCGCACCGAGGAGGAGACGATGCGGCTCCGGGACGGCCACCCGCTGCCGCCGCTCGAGCTCCTCCGCAAGGCTCAGACGCCGCTCGCCGCTCTGCTCGACCTTGCTCGCTTCATGCTCCGTGCCGCCCACGGACTCGAGTCGCCCCCGGTCGGCGAGGAATCGCGCCAGGATCTGCGGGCGTTCGAGGCCCTCAATCGGCTGGTCGGGGAGCTCGAGGGCTGGCTCGCGCTCGGCGGGTCGCTGACTCCTGACGAGATCGTGGCCTCGCTCGAACGCGCCCAGGTTCGCGCTGCCGGTGCTGGAGAGGCGGGGCGGGTAGACGTCGTCGACCTTCTACGCGCCCGCACACGGCGCTACGAGGTCGTCTTCGTGCTCGGCCTCGAAGAGGGCACGCTGCCGCGCCGCGGCGAGGGCTCGCCGTTCCTCGACGAGGAAACGGCGCGCGAGCTCGACTCGCGCCTGCGCCGGTCGCGGCTGGCGAGACCGGACCCGGTCGAGCGCGACCGCTACCTCTTCTACACGACCTGCACGCGGGCCACGCGGCGGCTCTATCTCGTCCGCGAGGCGGCGAACGACGAGGGTGGGCCGCGCGAACCGAGCCCCTTCTGGGACGAGGTGCGCGGCCTTTTTGCAGAAGACGACGTGCGCCGAGCGACGACGCGACGGCCGCTCTCCGCCCTCACCTGGCCGGTCGAGCAGGCTCCGACCGACCGAGAGCGCCTGCGCGCGCTCGCCTCGCTCGTCCCCGTCGACGAGCAGGCCGCGCATGCTCTGGCCCAGGCGAACGGCTGGGAACGCCAGCTCAACCGTGCGCTGCGGGCCTTCGAACGGCCGACCCGCCTCACGCATCCGCTCGTGCTGGAGGAATTACGCAAGAAGACGAACTTCGGCGTCACCGAGCTGGAGACGTTTGCCGACTGCTCTTCGATCTGGTTCGTCGACCGGCTGATCGGCCCGCGCACGATCGACCAGGTCGTCGATCCCCGTCTGCGCGGCCAGGTCGCCCATAGCGCACTGCACAAGTTCTTCGCTGGCGTCCCCAAGCGGCTCGGCGTCGAGAAGCTCGGGCCCGACCAGCTCGACGATGCGCTCGACTTCATGCGCGAGTGTCTCGGCGAGGCGATGGCCGGCGTTCGGATGGAGCTGACCGACCTGCAGCGGCGTGAGCTCGAGCAGGGCCTGCTGCGCGACCTGGAGGCGTTCCTCCGGGACGAAGCCGCCTCTGAGCTGCAGCTGGTCCCGCGCCGCTTCGAGGTTTCGTTCGGCTCGGAGCGCTCGCCGCAGGAGCTTCAGCGAGGACTCGATCTCGGCACCTTCACGCTCTCCGGAAAGATCGACCGCATCGATCTCGACCCGTTCAGTGCCCGCGGGATCGTTCAGGACTACAAGTCGGGCAAGACCGCTCATTCGGCGGTGCAGATCGAGTCCGAGCTGAAGCTGCAGATCCCGCTCTACATGCTCGTGCTTCGCGACCTCGTCGGCGTCGAGCCGCTCGGCGGGATCTACCGGGCGCTCTCCGGTAAGCGCGACGCCCGCGGGCTGCTGCGCGCTGAGGCGAAGGAGGACGGCGTTCCCGGGTTCTCGCGCAACGACTACCTCGACGAGGAGGCGTTCTGGGGTCAGGTCGACCGGGCACAGGAGCTCGCGCGAGGCTTCGTCGAGCGGATCCGAACAGGCGACGTGCAACACGACCCCAAGGGCGGCGATTGCCCGCCCTGGTGCGAGCTCTGGCGGATGTGCCGGATCAGGCGGGCATGAGGGAACCGAACACGCAACAGCGCGCGGCAATCGAAGCGCGAGGCCACGTCTTCGTCTCGGCCGGCGCGGGCACGGGGAAGACGCTCGTCCTCGTCGAGCGGTTCGCGAACGCCGTCTGCGACGAGGGCGTTGATGTCGGCTCCGTGCTCGTGATCACGTACACGGAGCGCGCGGCGGGCGAGCTCCGTGGGCGGATCCGGCGGGAGCTGCTCGACCGCGGCCGCGATGACCTCGCGCGCGAGCTTGACGGCGCCTGGATCTCGACGATTCACGGCTTCTGTCACCGGCTGCTGAAGGCGTATCCGTTCGCGGCCGGGCTCGACCCTCGCTTCCGGGTGCTCGACGACAGCCAGGCGCGCGTGCTCCGCGGCGAGGCGTTCGAGCAGGCGCTGGACGAGTTCTGCTCCGGCGACGATCCGCGGCGCCTCCGCCTGCTCGCCACCTACGGCGCCGGCGGACTGCGGCGCATGCTGACAGGCGTCTACGAGACGCTGCGGGCCGCCGGCCGGCCGCTCGAGCTGCGACTCGGCGAAGGCCCGGCTTCGGCGCAGCGCGTCGAGGCGCTGCGCGAGGCGGCGCGCTGCCTCGTCGACGAGGAGGGCAACGAGGAGCAGCGCGCCCAGGCCGCGCGGATGCTGGAGGTGCTCGAGCGTGACCGGCAGGCAGAGGACCTCCTCGACCTCTCCGAGTTCGCCACGCGAGGTGGCCAGCGAGAGCGGTTCGCGAGCTACGAGGCGGCCCGCAAGGCGGTCGAGCAGGCGGCCCTCGACGAGCTGGCCACCCGCGACCGCGACCTGCTCCAGGAGCTGCTCGAGGGCTTCGCACGGGCGTATGCCGGCGGGAAGGAGCGCGAGTCGGGCGTCGACTTCGAGGACCTGCAGCTGACCGCGCGCGACCTGCTACGCGAGCACGACGAGATCCGGCAGAAGGAGGCGTGGCGCTTCCGCGCGGTGATGGTTGACGAGTTCCAGGACACGAACCGCCTCCAATGCGATGTGATCGACCTGATCGCCGGGGACGAGCTGTTCTTCGTCGGCGACGAGTTTCAGTCGATCTACGGTTTCCGGCACGCCGACGTCAACGTCTTCCGCGAGCGGCGCGAGGAGGCCGGCTCCGTGCTGCCGCTGACGCTGAACTACCGCTCGCGCCCGGAGGTCCTCGCCGCGGTCAACCACCTCTTCGGCTCCGATTTCGGCGATGAGTTCCAGCCGCTCGCGGCGTCGGGCGACTTCCCCGATCCGGTCTTCGGCACGCCGGTCGAGCTACTCGTGACCGACAAAGCAAGCTACACCGGCACGGGGACGCACTGGCGCCGCGGCGAGGCGCGCTCGGTCGCGCGCCGGGTCAAAGAGCTCGTCGACACCGGCGCCGCGAAGCCGGGCGAGATCGTGCTCCTCTTCGCCGCCGGGACGGACGCCGAGTGGTACGAGCAGGAACTGCGCGAGCTCGGCCTACCGACCTACCGCACGACCGGCCGCGGCTACTTCGGCCAGCAGCAGGTGGCCGACCTGCTCGCCTACCTGCGGCTGCTGCACAACCGCTACGACGACGAGGCGCTCGTGACCGTGCTCGCCTCCCCGCTGATCGGCGTCTCGAACGACGCGCTGGTGCTGTTGCGACGCACTGCCTCGAAGCGGCCACTCTTCAAGGGACTCGAGCGGGTTCTCCCCGAAGGGCTCGACCCGCGGGATGAGCGGCTCTTCCAGGCCTTCCGCCAGCGCTTCGAGCGGCTCGTCGCCGCCTCGCGGACGCTCTCGCTCGAGCGGCTCTGCGAGGAGATCGTCGCCGCCCACGACTATGACCTCGCGGTGCTCGCCCAGTGGGACGGGCGCCGCCGCTACGCGAATCTGCGCAAGCTCGCGCGCCTCGCGCGCTCGTACGAGGAGCTGCGCGGCGCCGACATCGAGGGCTTCGTTCGTTTCGTCCGGGAGCAGGACGAGGCCGGGGCGAAGGAGCTCGAGGCCGTGGCCGAGGAGGAGGACGCCGACGTCATCCGGCTGCTGACGATTCACGCTGCCAAGGGGCTCGAGTTCAAGGTCGTGGTCGTCGCCGACGCCGGCCGCGCCCGCGGGGCGCCCGGTGCGGACGAGATCCTCGCCCTGCCCGACGGACGGTTCGGCTTCCGCGTCGCCGATCCCGCAACGGGGGTCCGCAAGCCCACGACGGCGTACGAAGAGGTGCGCGCGGCCAGCCGGGAGGAGGCCGAGGCCGAGCGGCGCCGCCTCTACTACGTCGCAATGACGCGGGCGGTCGACAGGCTGATCGTGGCCGGTTCGATCGATCCCGAGAAGGCCGCGGACGAGCGGACGCCGATCGGCTGGGTGCTCGGCCGCCTCGAGACCCCGGGGTTCGAGGATGCTGGGGACGGGCCGGTCGAGCTCGAGCGCGAG